>CAMYIN010000164.1 GCA_947258495.1 uncultured Gammaproteobacteria bacterium | reverse complement strand
AAGTTCCGGCGTGCCTGGACCAGCCAGGACCGGGATAGGTGTCGCTGATACAGACTGTATTGTCGAGCAAGACGCAACGTACTCGCATTAACGGGACTTTAGCAACGACCACGGCCGCCTTTGGTGAGAAATGCAGGCTAGGGGTCTTCGCTATAGACCAGGGGCTTGGCGTTCTCCCAGTTGGCCCCGGAAGGTACGAAATTTTTGAATCGCTCGGCGATACCGTCTTCCGTAAGTTCGCGTTCCACGGCGAGCAGCGTGTCGACGGCTTGGTCGCAGAGCGATTCGGCGTAATGCATCTCTTCCTCGGCCGCGCGCATTGCGGCCTCTTGGTCGGGAGCGCCGAATTCGGAACAAAGGTGCCGCGCCAGCGTCTCGATCGCAGACTGGTAATCGTTTTCGCTGGCCGCGCTCACCGCAACCAGGGTCGAGCGTCCCAGGCTGTCGATGCCGAGGAAGCCGCTTCTGAACGCCTGCAGGAGTTTCCCCGTGAGGGCCGCAGGATCCAGGAACAGGAACTCGAAGCCGCCGGGTACGGCCCATTCCCCGGGTGTTGCCGCGGTTTCGAATACTTCTGCGTCGGAGTTGTCCAACCTCACCACGCGGGGCAGTTTTCGCTGCGGAAATGCGGTCGTCATAACCATCGTCGTCGGAACTTCGTCCGATGCTGGCACAGGCCCCCCCACGGCGCAACCCGCACAATTCGCATGGAATCTCGGCGCCGACCGGCGATTAATCTCTGACGCGCCGCAAGTTTTGAATTAGAATCGTTCCACCAGAGGAGGAACGCATGCATTCAGCAGACCCGGTAGCCGCCGGTGCGCCGCTGCAACCGTCGGTATTGATCGTTACCGGCGACGGCGCGTTCGCGCGTGGCCTGCAGCGCGCGCTGCGGGCGTCGTGCGCGCTCGTTGAATACGCCGAGAACTTCGAACAGGCGGACGCGCTGCGTGAGCGCTGCGTGTTCGACCTGACGGTCCTCGATGTATCGCGTTGGGAGCAATCCGGGATCGAGTGGTTGGCGCGAACCCATGCCGGACTCAGGCATGCGCATTCGGTGGTCATCTCGGATCATACCAACGCCAGACTCGTGCTCGATGCCATGCGCGCTGGCGCGCAGGACTTCCTTGAGAAATCCTCGGGCAGCAAGGCGCTGATGGAAGCGCTGAGCCGGCTCGTGCCCGCGCGGCATCAAGCGGTGAAAACCTCGGCGCCGAAAAACGATCTTCACGTTGAGGTGCTGGTCGGGCGTTCACCGGCAATCCAGGAAATACGGAAGACGATCATACGTCTCGCTCCCCGGTCGGCGATGGTGTTGATCCAAGGTGAGACCGGAACCGGTAAAGAACTGGTCGCACGAACACTGCATGAATTGAGCGGCAGAAAAGGCGAGTTCGTACCCGTCAACTGCAGTGCCGTATCACCTGAGATCATGGAGAGTGAATTGTTCGGACATGTGCGCGGTGCGTTTACCAGCGCTTTCAGTTCACGCGAAGGCCTGTTTTACTATGCCCGAAACGGAACTTTATTCCTCGACGAAGTCTCCGAGATGCCTTGGGAGATGCAGTCCAAGCTCCTGCGGGCATTGGAAGAACGCACGGTCCGTCCGGTCGGTGCTGAGCGAGAGGTCGAGATCGACACTCGCGTAATCTGTGCCTCGAACCGAGATATCTCGAAACTCGTCGTCGAAGGTACGTTCCGTCGTGACCTGTTTTATCGCGTCAATGTAATCAACATTCATATTCCGCCGCTGCGTGAACGCAAAGAGGATCTGCTGGACCTCGTGCCTTATCTATCGAAGTCGACAGCCGATGAATTGAACATCGAGCCTATGGAATTCTCCGCCGCCGAGCTCGCGGAGTTGCAAGGTCATCCGTGGTCGGGAAACGTGCGCGAACTGCGTAACGTCATCGAGCGAGCGTTGTTGCTCGGAAAGCTGCCGGATGACGCCTTGAGCGATGCCTGTCCACAACCGGAGTCCCCGTGGCCTTCGCACCTGACACTCGCGGAGCTCGAAAAACAACATATTTTGAAGGTGCTCAATGATGTACGCGGAAATAAGTCCGAAGCGGCGCGAAGACTGGATGTGTCGCGCAAGACCCTGGAACGAAAGCTCAAGGTTTGGAACAATACCGAGCAGAGCCGTTCACGTTGAGGGCAGAGCGATTGAAGGCATCGTGTCATAGAGTCGATAAAGGCGTTTCACATGAACGAAGATAAATTCAACTTGGAAATGCGCGCGTTTCTGAAAAAGGTCGGAATCACGTCCCAGCGGGAAATTGAAAAAGCCGTGCGTGACGCGCTCGATAACGGCTCGCTCAAGGGTGATGAGCAGCTTGCCGTGAAAGTCACCCTGGAGATCGAGCAACCCGCAACCAGCAAGACCATAGACGGACGCATCTCGCTGGAGTAGAACGCGCAACTGTGATTCGCCCACCCGCGCTTGCTTGTCTCGCGCCGCGACGACCCGCCCTTCATTCGATTGATCGGATTGCCGGCGAAGTTCGGACCGAACTTGGACCGTCAACCCCTTTTCGCGGGCACCTTCCCGGAATGGTGATCATGCGGAACCCCGAACATGAATGAGATCGTGATCCTGGGCGCGGGCACGGGGGGAGCGCTGGCCGCGAACATGCTCGAGCGCAGGCTGCGGCAACGTGCACACAAGATCACGGTGATAGACCGGAGTGATTCGCACGTCTATCAACCGGGACTGCTGTTCATCCCGTTCCGGCTTTACGGCTACGAAACCGCGGATGACGTCGTCAAACCGGTAACGCATCCCCTTCCGGAGGACGCGCATTTTTTGCAGGCGCATGTCGAACTCATAGACCATGCGAACCGGAGGGTGGAAACCGATCACGGGATTTATACGTACGATTGGCTGATCTCCGCAATGGGATGTCGATTGGCGCCGGAAGAGATCGAGGGCATGACGGAAGCCATGAACGGCGGCAACGGAGTACATACGTTTTATTCCCTCGACGGCGCCCTGCGCATGCAGCAGGCTCTGGACGATATGCGCGAGGGACGCTTGGTCATCGATATTGCGGAGATGCCGATCAAATGTCCGGTGGCACCGATCGAATTCGCGTTTCTGGCCGATTACTATTTTCATCTGAAAGGGATTCGTGATCGCATCGAGATCGTATTCGTCACGCCCTTTGACGGCGCTTTCACAAAGCCCAATGCAAAGCGGGTCTTGTCCGGGATCTGTGAGAGCAAGGGAATCAACCTCATATCCAATTTTCAATTGGAGCGTGTGGACAAGGATGCAGCGGCGATACATTCCTACGACGGCCGCAAGGTTGAATACGATCTGCTGTGTGCCGTGCCGCCGAACCTGGGTCCGCAAGTCCTGGACGACTCCGGGTTGAGCGACGGCACCGGCTACGGATTAACGCATTCGAGAACCCTCAAGAGCCGCAGGGCGGATCGCATCTATTTCATGGGGGACAATACCAACGTATCCGCCTCCAAGGCGGGATCCGTCGCCCATTTCGAAGCCGAGACCGTGGTCGACAACCTGCTTAGGGAGATGGAGGGCAAACCGCCGTCACCGAGTTTCGACGGACATGCCAATTGTTTTATCGAATCGGGTTATCACAAGGCCCTGTTGATCGATTTCAACTACGACATGGAGCCGCTGGAAGGAAGCTTTCCGCTGCCGCACCTGGGTCCATTTTCCTTATTGGAGGAATCCTACATCAATCACATGGGGAAACTGGCGTTCAAGTGGGTATATTGGAACCTGCTGCTTCCCGGACATCTTCCCAAAGTGCCGTTGTTGCCGTCCCATATGTCTTTTCTGGGGAAGGATGTCGACACCGCGCCGCAGATTCGCCGCGCGGCGGGAACGACGGTTGCAGAGGTGATGCAGCGAGAGGTGGTCGCCGTGCGGGCCGGGTCACCGTTGCGCGAAGCCGCCCGACTGATGGCGGAACACAACGTCAGCGGCCTGCCGGTCGTCGATGAAGAGGACCGTCTGGTGGGGATCCTTTCGGAGGCCGATTTCCTGTCCGCCCTCGACGTGCATGGCGGCGGCTTGATGCGTGACATTTTCGAAAGCGTCTTACGCCGGCGACGCGTGCGCAAGACCATGGGGACCGTCGTCGATGATCTGATGACCAGGAATCCGTTTTGTATCGCATCCGGCGACAGCCTGCAGAAGGCGATAGAGACCATGGACCGTCATCGCGTCAAGCGCCTGGTGATCGCCGACGACGATCGGCGGGTCCTAGGTGTCATTTCCAGGGCGGACCTGGTCAAGCTCTGCGCTGTAACGTAAGGACTGCCCCGGGGCTGTGCTGCGTACGTATCGAGCACACAGAATCGTGCGCTGGACACCGGTCCAGGCCTACGATCTGGTTGCAGACGTCGACAGCTACCCGGATTTTCTGCCCGGTTGGCGTCACGCACGCGTCGTTGCCCGAGACAACAATCGTGCCGAGGTCGAGCAGCAGATCGGTATCGGACCGTTGACGCTGCGGTTTGACTCCACCGCCACCTTCGTCCCGCATACGCGAATCGTCATCCGGTCGCGGGCGAAACCGTTCGTATCGCTCGATCTGCGTTGGTCCTTCACCCCCCTCGGCGACGGATGTCGCGTCGATCTGGTGATCGATGCGGAGTTTCGCTCGCGAGCGATGGCGCTGTCCGCCGCCCCGGTGATGGACGCCCTCACCCAGCGCATTATGACCGCGTTCGAGCGGCGCGCACGCTGTCTATACGAGGTGTGATGCCGTTATTCCGGATTCAGGCCGACCAGACGATCTGGCCGCAATGATCAAAGGTGTAGCCCCCAAACAGACCCGCAATCCGCTGGCACTCCGGTCCCTTCAATTGCTCTACGAGTTTCTGAAACAGTTTCCTGAAGAACACGCCGCGTTCGAGGGCAAAATCGTACGCCTCCCATCCCGCAGACACGAAGTCCAGACCGAATTCATTGGCCAGGCTTCTCGGACCGGGACCCACGTGTGCATCGTCCCGGTTGAGACAAGAGGCCACGTCACGTTCCGCGAACACTTTCGCAGTTACCCGCAGACGGGTCGGGTCGACACGATGCCTGCTGAAAAGCTCACGCAAGAATCGCTGCGCGCCGGCGCTGTCGTTGCGCATGACCCAGCGTATGTCGTTGTCGAATAGGCGCTTCAGGTCGCCGCCGTCGCTCAGCAGGCCGGGCGTGACGACCAGCCCTTGTTCGCGTTCGAATGCCCGAACCAGCACCCAATTTCGATGTGGCGGATATTGTCGTACCAGCGCAGCGTGCCGCCTAGCGCTCTCCTCGGCCGGTCCCCAGTGCACTCCGCAAACGTCGGCGCGCTGTCTCGCGAGCAGCGACAGGCCCAGTTCGGTGCCCGTGTTGGTGTAGGTGATCAAGGCGTGGCCCTGCAATTCGTTCACCATGAGCGCCACCGCGCGCTGCAGTAATGCGTCGTCGCTGCCTGTCACCACGAGACGGTCTGTCAACAGTCCGCCGTGACTCGATTCCAGCAACCAGCGATCCACAAGTTTACGCGGGAACAACCATTTTCCGGTGACTTTGGTGCCCGGTATCTTTCCCTCGCTCACCAGGGCATAGACTTTCTTGGTGTTGACGTGCAGGTAATCGGCAATTTCTTTGACGCTCATGAATTGCCTTTTTTGCAGGTCGGCGCCGGGGCGAATCGGGCTGACATTGCTGGGCCGCTGCATGGGGTTGCCGCTCACGATTCCAGCGCCGTTTTTTCATGCGGCACGGATTGCAGGCGCCGGCGCGAGGACTCGGGTTTGTCGTCGAACACGACCTGATCGATACCGTGATAAACCAGAAAGTGTTTGCCCTTCGCGCGCGCAATCATGACTACGCCGAGATCACGGGCCAGTTCCAGGCCCATGTGGGTGATCCCGGATCGGGATAGCAATATCGGTATGCCCATTGCCGCCGCCTTCATCACTATCTCGGACGTCAGCCTGCCCGTAGTGTAGAAAATCTTGTCCTCGCCACGAATGTTTTCGAGCCACATGCGGCCGGAAATCGCGTCCGCGGCGTTGTGTCGGCCGACGTCCTCTACGAAGATCAACACCTGCGTATTCCGACACAGGGCACAACCGTGGACCGCACCGGCCTTCTTGTAGAGTTCGTTGTACGCCGTAATGGTACGTAATAGTCCGTAAATGGTAGATTGTCGAACCGTCTTCGGGGGCAGTCGCGCGTCGTACAACTTGTCCAGGGTACAACTGAAGACGGTACCCTGCGCACAGCCGGTGGTGACGGTGCGCCGTGAGATCTTGTTTTCCCAATCTACGATTCCCCGACCGTGCGAGGTTTTCACGTTCACCCGCTCGCGCTCCCAATCTACGGTGACGGAGGCGACGTCCCGGATGTCCTCGATCAGCCGTTGATTCCGCAGATAGCCCAAGGTCAGCTCCTCGGGATGGGTACCGAGGGTCATCAGGGTTACGATTTCTTTGCCGTCCACCTTGACGGTGAGCGGAAACTCACCGGCAACGCTGAGTTGTCGGTTTTCGCCGTATTCGTCTACAGCCAGGACCTCGCGCGTCGGCGCCAGGCCTGCGCGGGTCATTGTCGGTCTATAACGCGGTTTTGTCGCCATGCCGGGGTCCGCCGTTGCAGGATGCGCCAGAGCGTGCAAGTTCCGTTCCGCCGCTCCGCGGGTCGCGCAACACTTTGAGGTTTTACGGAGAACGATTACGATTTCCGGGCGTTGCCCCGGGCAACTCAGGGTGACGAAGTCCGGCACGGGCGCAGTTGATCCGAGTCATTTTGCACCGGACTGGGTACAATTGTCCCATGCCTCGGGCCCCGCCGGCCGCAAACCGCGGGAAAACCGGCACTGAACGGTTTGGTACGGTAGTTGCCTAAGCTATCGACGTGATGGTCACGCACGAACCTTGGGAGGATCGACTCGGAGTGGCGACAGGAAACGCGACTTTCCAGCCCCACGGGGAGCCGGCCGGCGGCTACCGCTTTCCGGTTTCGGTGATCGTGGAGCGCCGCCAGATCCGCCGGGGTCCGTGGTCGGTTCCCAGCTGGGAGGTCACGGGCATCGTTGCCGGTGAGGGTTTTCGGACGGAACGCAGAAAAATTCCGATCCACGAGGACGCAGAATGTCAACGCTTCCAATGGAGTGGTCTGGTGTTGGAGTTTTTTCGCGACGCTACGGAAAGTTATTGGCATAACCTGCAGGGCAGACGGCCGTCGCTGTTCGTGGTGTGCTACGAACAGGAAGACGGAGGCTCGTTGGAACCGGTGATGGTCACCGCCGATCCTCACGAGGGCGATGCCTATCTGGAAACGGAAGGTACGGTTCATGCGGTGCCCATCCCGCCGGGTTTGTACCGCTGGCTGGAGCAGTACGTCGTCGATCACTACCGCCCGGCAGAGCGAAAAATGCGCAAGCGTAAGAAGTGGAAGGAGAATGAGCAAAGTGGTAAGACGCCCTCGTCCGGACGAAGACACTGAAGAGCGCGAGGCGTTTTTGAGGCGCTGGGCACGTCGCAAAGCCGCCGCGAACGCGGAGGCGGTGCAAACCGCCGAGCCCGACGCGCAGGCGCGGCAACCCGCATCGCCGCCACCTTCAACCGAACCGGCGCCACCCCCCAAGACCGACGCCGACATGCCGCCCCTCGAGAGCATCAACGAAAACTCCGACGTGAGCGATTTCTTTTCCAGCGGAGTCAGTGATCACTTGAGGCAGACGGCGCTGCGCAGATTATTTCATCTTCCCAAATTCAATGTCGTCGACGGCTTGGACGACTACGCGGACGATTTCACGAGTTTTGCCGCTCTGGGCGACATCATCACCGCGGACATGCGCCATCGCCTGGAAATGGAAAAAGAGCGTATGCTCGGCGGGGAAGAAAATGCATCAACGGCCCCGGAGCCGGAGCAGGCCCAGGTGGCGGCGCAGGGCGAAGTGCCCGAAGTCGAGGAGGGACCGGCGAGGCAGGCGGTGGAGGACGGCGCCGGTGGACGAGATCTGACCGCGGCACAGACCACAGACGAGGAAGATGGCGGTCGCGACGACGGCTGACAGCGAGTTGTATCCGGGAGCGCCGTCGCTACCTGCGGAAACGGCGGACGGGCGGGCGCGGTATTCCGCGCTGCGTGCTTTCGTGCAACGACCGCGGTTTGCGACAACCGCCGTTTCCTACCACTCACGCGGGGTGGTGCTGGTGATCGGCGAGCAGGCACGGGCGGTGCCGGTGGCGATGTCACTCAAGGCGGCGGGTCTGCAGGCGCTGGTGCTACAACCGGCAGCGGCCCCCGAAGGCGGCTTCGCGGTCAGCATGGGCGAAGAGGGAGTGGTCCTCGCCGAGGGCGTCGTCGCTGAATTCACCGGTTATCTGGGGCATTTCCGCGTGTCGGTGCGGGGCCGCCACGATTCCCTCAATCTCGCCCGAGAGATGGGCGTCAATCGAGACGACGTCGACTTGGTCCTTGATCTGGGTCCGACCTTCCAGCTCGCGCTCGAGGTGCCGCCACCGGGTTACTTTGCCGCCGCCGATCGGGCCGCAATCGATCGTGCGGTATCGCAGCTTCCCGATATGGTCGGGGAGTACGAGAAACCGAAATACTTCGAGTTCAACGCCGATATCTGCGCGCACTCCGCGCGAGGGCTGATCGGTTGCAGCCGATGCATCGACGCCTGTCCCACCGCGGCCATCCGCTCTCTGGACAAACAGATCGAAGTGGACCCCTATCTGTGTCAGGGCGGCGGCAGTTGTGCCACGGTGTGCCCCACCGGTGCGATCCGCTATGCGTTCCCGCCCGCGAGTCGCCTCCTCGACGGTATGCGTGTGCTGCTGCGTAGCTTTCGCGAGTGCGGCGGCACGCGTCCGGCGCTGCTTTTTTACAGTGCATGGGGGCGAAGCCGGGTGGAAGCGTGGGCGCCGCAGATGCCGGAATCCGTGATACCCATCGAGGTCGAAGACGTCGGTGGCGTCGGCTTGGAGGTCTGGTTGTCGGCCCTGGCTTACGGCGCACACCAGGTATGGCTGCTGTGTACCGAGGGGACGCCGGCATCGATATCGCGTGCATTGGATCAGCAGTTGCAACTGGCGCGGGAGTTGCTCGCCGGCATGGGATACGAGGCCGAACGGGTGACGAAGTTGGTCGCTTCGGGCGCGCCGCCGGCGCCGGTGCACGAGCACGCGGTGGGAGAAGCCGCGGGATACGCCGGCATGGACGAAAAGCGCACCAACATTCGCTCGGCCATGGATCATCTGTTTCGTTTCGCACCGAAACGGAAGCGGGTCCATGCCCTCAGCGTGCCGACCCCGTTCGGGGAGGTGCGGGTGGATCGTGACGCCTGCACGCTATGTATGAGCTGCGTGGCGGTGTGTCCCTCCGGAGCCCTCTCGGACGGGGAGGATATACCGAAGCTGACGTTTATCGAGGGTGCGTGCGTGCAGTGCGGCCTGTGTGCCGGCGCCTGTCCCGAAAACGCCGTCAAGCTGTTCCCGCGCTACGCCTACGACGCCGAATTACGGGATCGACCGCGGATTCTGAATGAAGAAGAACCATTCCATTGTGTGCGCTGCGGAAAACCCTTCGCCACCCACAGCATGATGAAACGCATGCGCGAGAAGCTCGAAGGACATTGGATGTTCAGTAACGCGTCCCAGCGCCGGCGCCTGGAGATGTGCGAGGACTGCCGCATCGAAGACATATACCTCCAGGACGGCGGCCTCGAAGTCTACGACAAACCCTCCGAGCGAGGCCCCAACAGTGGGTCATAACTACCCGAAGTGCGGCCCGTTGCGCACCCGGCTCGGTAATAAGAACACTGTCTACCCGGAAACGACCATGATATTTAGTCAGTTTTACTCCGAATTTTCCTTGAAACTGTGGCACGAACTGTGCAACGGCAAACGCCAGGAAAAGCGTCCATGACCGGCGGGCGGGCGCTCTCCAGCCGCGGTCAAAGCGGCGATGCGGACGGCGCCCTGCGGGCCAATACGTATCGATTGCTGGCGGCATTGCTGGCGGCGCCCCCGGACCAGGGGTTGCTGCGCACGCTCGAGGGCGTGGAGCAGGGCGAGCAGGAGGAGGACGCACCGCTGGCGCTGGCCTGGCGGACGCTGGCGCTGGCCGCGCACAGCACCACCGTGGATGCCGTGGACGACGAGTACCACGCGCTCTTCATCGGTGTGACGCGCGGGGAGGTGATGCCTTACGCGTCCTGGTATCTGACCGGTTTCGTCATGGAAAGACCGCTTGCGGAATTGCGTCAGGACTTGAAGCAACTCGGATACGCCCGCAGCGCAGACGTAAAGGAGCCGGAAGATCACGCGGCGGCGCTGTGTGAGACCATGGGGCTGTTGATCTTGGACGCCGATGTGGGTGCCGGTCGCGAGAAAAAGTTTTTCGACGACCATGTCGGACCCTGGATGATCCGGTTTTTTCAGGATCTGCAGGAGGCCGAGAACGCGGAGTTCTACAGTGCGGTAGGAATGCTTGGCGAAAAGTTTTTACGGGTGGACCAACAGTATCTGGCGATGACGCCCAATTGACCACCGGTCGACCTGCAACAGGCTGTTTACTGAAGCGTATTGGTTACTAGTTCAATGACCTGAAGGAGGAGACTCCAGATGAAAGAGAAAGACGTAGGGTTGAGCCGTCGAGGCTTTTTGAAGGGCGCCGCCCTGGCCGGTAGCGCGGCGGCGATGTCGTCCCTCGGCCAGAGTGTCGCGGCCAGCCGTCCGCGCGAGATGACGGCGGAAGAACCGGACGAAAAATCGCGGGGGTATCACGTCACCCCGCACATTTTGGAGTACTACCAGAAGGCGCGGTTCTAGGCGCTCGCGTCAGGCTCGAATCGTGAAACGAATTACGCTTTGTTGAGAGGAGAGATTGCGATGAAGTTGATCAAGAAACGAGGCGCCGAAGGTATATCCACCGCGTTCGGTCTCGGCGAGGCCATCGATCGGCGGGCATTCCTGCGCCGATCCGGCGTCGCCCTCGGAGGCGCTGCGGTGGCCGGGGTATTGCCCGCCGGCATGATTCGGCGGGCGGAAGCGAAGGGAGCTTCTCCGCAGGAAGGCGTCGAGACGGAACTGAGGCGCTCGGTATGCACGCACTGCTCCGTGGGTTGCGGCGTCGTTGCGGAGGTGCAGAACGGCGTATGGACCGGACAGGAGCCCGATTTCGAATCGCCGTTCAATCTGGGCTCGCATTGTGCCAAGGGTGCCTCGGTGCGGGAGCACGGCATCGGCGAGCACCGCTTGAAGTACCCCATGAAACTGACGGGCGGTAAGTGGAAGAAAATTTCCTGGGACGAGGCCATCAACGAGATCGGCGACCAGGTGCTCAAGATCCGCAAGGAATCCGGTCCTGACTCGGTATACTGGCTGGGCTCCGCCAAGCACAACAACGAGCAGTCCTACCTGTTCAGAAAAATGGCCGCCATGTGGGGCACCAACAACGTGGACCATCAGGCGCGCATCTGTCATTCCACCACCGTGGCCGGTGTGGCGAACACCTGGGGCTACGGCGCCATGACCAATTCCTATAACGACATGCACAACTGCAAGGCGATGCTGTTCATCGGCAGCAACGCGGCGGAAGCGCATCCCGTAGCGATGCAGCACATCCTGCGGGCGAAGGAAAACGGCGCCAAAATGATCGTCTGCGACCCGCGCTTCACTCGCACCGCGGCCCACGCGGATCACTTCGTCCGTTTCCGGCCCGGCACCGACGTCGCGCTCATGTGGGGAATGTTGTGGCACATCTTCGAGAACGGCTGGGAGGATACGGTGTACGTCCGCCAGCGCGTATGGGGCATGGATCAGATCCGCGAAGAAGTGAAGAAATGGACGCCTGAAGAAACGGAGAGAGTTACCGGCACGCCCCCCGACGTAGTGAAAAAGGCCGCGCAGATCATGGCCGAAAACCGACCCGGCACCATCGTCTGGTGCATGGGCGGCACCCAGCACACCATCGGCAACAACAACACGCGTTCCTACTGCGTGTTTCAATTGGCGCTCGGCAACATCGGCAAGTCCGGCGGCGGTGCCAACATCTTCCGTGGGCACGACAACGTTCAGGGCGCCACCGATCTGGGCGTGCTGTCGCACACCCTTCCCGGCTACTACGGTCTTTCCGCCGGCTCCTGGAATCACTGGAGCAAGGTGTGGGGCCTCGATCCCGAGTGGGTGAAGTCGCGTTTCGCTCAGGATCAGGTCGAGGGCGACAAGGGCAAACCGGTACAGCCGATGAATTACAAGGGCATCCCGGTGTCGCGCTGGATAGACGGTGTGCTGGAGGATCCCAAGAACATGGGGCAGAAGGACCGGGTCCGGGCCATTTTTCTCTGGGGCCACGCGGTCAATAGTCAGACCCGCGGCCCCGAAATGAAGAAGGCGATGGAGATGATGGACCTCATGGTGATCGTCGATCCCTATCCGACGCACGCCGCGGTAATGAACGACCGCAAGGAAGGCACCTATCTGCTGCCGGCGTCGACCCAGTTCGAGACCTACGGATCGGTGACTGCGTCCAACCGTTCCATCCAGTGGCGCGATAAGCTTATCGATCCGGTATGGGAGTCGCTGCCGGACCACGTCATCATGTACAAGCTGGCGAAGAAGCTGGGATTCGCGGAGCAGTTCTTCAAGAACATCCAGGTGAACGGTGAAGAGCCCCTGATCGAGGACGTGACCCGGGAAATCAACCGCGGCATGTGGACCATCGGTTACACCGGTCAGAGCCCGGAAAGATTGAAGCTGCACGCCGAGAACCGCAAGACCTTCAACACCACCACCCTCAAGGCCGAAGGCGGACCCGCGGACGGCGACTACTACGGCATGCCCTGGCCGAGCTGGGGACCGCCGGAGATGAAGCACCCCGGTACGCCGGTGCTGTACGATCCGAGCAAGCCGGTTGCCGAGGGCGGTCTGACGTTCCGCGCGCGTTTCGGCGTGGAACGCGACGGCGAGAACCTGCTGGCGGAGGCTTCCTATAGCGTCGGCTCCGAAATCAAGGACGGCTATCCGGAGTTTACCGCCGACATGCTGAAGCAACTCGGCTGGTGGGACGACCTCACGCCCGAGGAGAAGCAGCTCGCGGAGGGTAAGAACTGGAAGACGGACCTCTCCGGCGGCATCCAGCGGGTGGCGATCAAGCACGGCTGCGCGCCGTTCGGCAACGCCAAGGCGCGGACCGTGGTGTGGACCTTCCCCGATCCGGTACCGATCCACCGTGAGCCGCTGTATACGCCGCGGCGGGATCTGGTCACGGATTACCCGACCTACGAGGACCGCAAGCGCTTCTACCGTCTGCCGACGCGCTACGCTTCCATCCAGGTCCAGGATTTTTCCAAGGACTATCCTATTGTCTGGACCAGCGGCCGCCTGGTGGAATACGAAGGCGGAGGCGAGGAACAGCGCTCGAATCCGTGGCTGGCGGAGTTGCAGCAGGACATGTTCGTCGAGATCAATCCCACGGACGCGAACAATATCGGTATCCGCGACGGGCAGATGGTGTGGGTAGACAGTCCCGAAGGCGCCAAGATCAAGGTCAAGGCCATGGTGACGCGGCGGGTCGCGCCGGGGGTCGTTTTCACCCCGTTCCACTTCGGCGGCTGGTTCCAGGGCCAGGACCTGGTTGCCAAATACCCGCCCGGTACGGCGCCTTTGGTGCGCGGTGAAGCGTGCAATACCGCGATGACCTACGGTTACGACTCGGTGACACAGATGCAGGAGACCAAGGTCACCCTGTGTCAGATCCGGCCAGCGTGAGGAGGATAGACCATGGCAAGAATGAAATTTCTTTGTGACGCTGAGCGGTGCATCGAGTGTAACTCCTGTGTCACCGCTTGTAAGAACGAGCACGAGGTGCCTTGGGGCGTCAATCGCCGCAGGGTGGTGACGCTCAACGACGGCGTGCCGGGCGAGAAATCGATCTCGGTGGCCTGCATGCACTGCACCGACGCTCCCTGCGCGGCGGTGTGTCCGGTGGACTGTTTCTACACCACCGACGACGGCATCGTGCTGCACGATAAGGATTTGTGCATCGGCTGCGGCTACTGCTTCTACGCCTGTCCCTTTGGCGCGCCGCAGTATCCGCAGCAATCAGCCTTCGGCGTGCGCGGCAAGATGGATAAATGCACCTTCTGCGCCGGTGGTCCACTCGCGGACAACTCCAACAAGGAATACGAGAAATACGGACGTAACCGTATAGCCGAGGGCAAATTGCCACTGTGCGCGGAGATGTGTTCCACCAAGGCGTTACTCGCGGGCGACGGCGACATGATCGCAGACATCTACCGGCAACGGGTATTGAAACGCGGAGGCAGGCCCCAGACCTGGGGATGGGAATCCGCTTACGGCGCTAGCGGATAGCGCAGCACACGGGCCGGCGGGGCGTCCCGTCGGCCCTTTTCGCTGACCCTGATATCGTCGGCTGGAGGAGGCATGAGTCTATGAAAACGCTTGTGAGTACGATGGCGGGCTTGACGCTGTTGTTCCTGGGAGGATGCTACGAGTCGCCGAATGTAACGACGTACGAACCCGGCGTCTACAAGGGGCCCAAGGATCCGTTGATGATGGGAAAGGCGGATCAGCGGGCGGAGACGTTGAAAAAGCGGTTCGAGTTGGTGCAGATGGATCGGTGAGGTGGTGTCGTGCGCAATCTCTTTCTGCTCACTGCTGCGTTGTTGCTGACGGCGGGTTGCTCCGGGGTGCAGGATCCGTGGGTGTCCGGTGACCAGCAACTCTCGGAGGAACGCGCGCGATCGGCACAGCAGGCGAAGGATCTTCGCGAACGCCTGGCCTCGGTTCAGGTCGATCGCTAACCCATTGGAGGCGTATTCAATATGAAAACAACATCTACATCTGCGAGACGCCACGCCAGGATCATGCTCTGGAGCGCCGTGATCATCGTCGTCGGCGCGGTGTTTCTGCCCCTGGCGAGCTACGTCTACGTGGACCTCGTGTCCGCGAATGCGGCCGCCGCGCAGGATGCGAACCCGCGCGCCAATTATTGGCGGGCGATTCGCGAAGGAAACGCCGGCTACACGTCGGCGTCGGGTCCGTATACCACCAATGTCCTGATACAGAACGGGGGGCAAAACTGGCGCCAGCTTCGCAACGGGCCGGTGGCCAGCTACACGCCCTGGATACTGGCGATCGTTGTCCTGCTGATCGGTTTGTTCCACCTGATCAAGGGGCCGCAGAAGCTCGAGGGCCCGCTTTCGGGAAAGACGGTGCCGCGCTGGAGTCTCGGTGAGCGCGTTTTGCACTGGTACACGGCGGTATTGTTCATCATACTCTCGATCACCGGGCTGAGCCTGCTGTTCGGCCGGGCGGTGCTCATCCCGGTGCTGGGGCCGCAGGGCTTCGGCGCCTGGGCCGACTTCGCCATGTTGCTGCACAATTACCTGGGCCCGTTCTTCGTCGTCGGCGTGTTGCTCGAGATCCTGGCCTGGATGCGGTTCAACATCCCCAACGCGACCGACTGGGCGTGGATCAAGAAGGGGGGTGGCATGCTAAGCGGCGAGCACGTCTCCGCGGGGCGTTCCAACGGGGGTGAAAAGATCTGGTTCTGGATCGTCGCCACTTTCGGCGTGGCGGTGTGTGTAACCGGCTTGATCCTGGACTTCCCCAATTTCGGTCAGACGCGCGAGACTATGCAACTCACAAGCATCATCCACGCCATCGCCGCAATCATCTGGGTGGCGGTGTCGCTGGGCCACATATACCTCGGATTGCTGGGTTCCGAGGGTGCGCTGCAGGGCATGGCGCGTGGACGGGTGAGCGTGGAGTGGGCCAAGCAGCACCACGACCTGTGGTATGAGGAGGTCAAGAACACCGCCACTGCGGAGACCGGGGAACCCGCGGCGGGCGGCTCGGAAGCGAAGCAGGCGGGTTAAACGCGCCGCACCAAGGTGCCGCACGACACCAGGCGTATCGCGCCCGGTGTTTTTATGTGGACGACCGGGCGTGGAGGGTGCGGCGAGGGTGCGAATGCGAGTTGCGATCCGATATCGCCGTCGCGGTCGGGGATACGCCATGTGCCACTTGCCACCTTGGTGGTCGCTTGATGCGTTACTTTCCTAAATCCATTCGCGACGCCATGCGTGTCAGCGGGGCCGATGCCACTTGCGTGCCCGTTCAGATCGATGGGCAAGCTTGGGAGTGCGCGTGGTTTGTGTACGTCGCCGGTCCCGAATGCAGGCAGGACCGACGGCTGATCAAGCGCGCCAACTCGCCGATACCGATGATTCTTCGGCCGGAATTGATCAGGCACGCGAACGCGGCGGTGGTCGTTTGCAAACTGGAAATACGAACCATTCCGGATGATCCTTTGCTGTATGAGATCCTGTTGACGCCGGGCAAAGTAGAGCGGCATTACCAGAGTCTGAAACTGCTTTCCGCGCAGGATCGCTGGTGGGTTTTTTTCGGTGACTCCGATTACCGAATTCTGCACTCTCAGCAACAAACCGTCGCCCGGGAGCGGCGTCAGCAACTCGAGACCTTGACACGCGAGGCGTTCGCACACGATAGTATTTTGAAGATGGCGAGAAACTACAACGCGGATATGGCGATGTCTGACATCGTGTCATACTACCAGCTGCGTCAAGACTCGGGGCCTGACACCGCCCGCACGGAGCATTGACAAGCGGAGGGGATCGTGAGGCCTAAGCTCATTCGTCGGACGCTTCTCGCGTCCATCGCCGCGATGTCCCTGTTTACTGTGTCGCAATCCCCCTTTTCCCTGCACGCCTCGGAGGCCGACGGCCGGGATTGGGGCGACGCTGCGACGAGCGCGGGCGACAATGGCAAGACCGAACTCATGCAGGCGGCCCGCGGTCGCGAACTGGAGCGGCTCCAGGCGCTGTTGAACGCCGGCGCGGACGCCAACCTCGCCAATGACAACGGCGGCACGCCTTTGATGTACGCGGTGCTCGGAGGGGATCTCGAGATCGTGCACGTGCTGCTAGATCGAGGGGCCGATTTCGACGCCAGGGCCGATAACGGTTGGTCGGCAACCATGATCGCTGCGGCGAAGGGCTACGACCACATTCTCGAGTTGTTGCTGGCAAGGGGCGCGGACCCCAATGCACCGGACGTGTATCAATGGACCCCGCTCATGCGCGCCGGATACGAAAATCGACCCGCTATTGTCAGGCTGCTGCTGCAGGACGATCGTGTCGACATCAACCGCCGCGGAGAAAAGGGATTCACCGCGCTGCATCTGGCGGCGACGCAGGGGCACCTGGAAATCGTACGTTTGTTGCTGGCGGCAGGCGCAGACAGGAATATTCGCGATGCCGATGGACGTACCGCCTATGAATTCGCGACACAAAGACAACAGCCGGAGCTCCTGGACGTTTTCCGCAACGCGCGCATCAGCTCCCGCTGAAGGCGGCGACTCTGAGAGCAGATCGCCGGCCGAGTACGCCGGCGCGAGCCGCGGCTCAACACAATATCTGGGTCTTGCAGTATTGGTCCAGCGGGGTGACTTGGGTGTGCGCGCCGATCGCTCGGTCCACATCCTGGATAAGGTATTCGAGTTGCAGCCGCTCGCGGAATTCGGAGAAGAACTTCTTGAACATCTCTCCGCCGTAGGTGCCGACGGCGTGCAGCGTGTCCTCGTCGTCGTACTCCAGTTTCACGGCGGCCAGGGGTTGTTTGGCGGGCCCCCCGAGGACGCGGGCGCCCCGGCGGGCGTCGTAGACGCTCTTCTCCGAACAGCAGTAGATGACCTGAGATCCTTCCAGGCCCTCTTTTTGATTATTGAGGAAGCGCACACGCTCGTGGCGATAGTTAATGAAGCTTACCGCCTTGGCGGGATGCGTCATCTTGTGCGCACAGATCGCTGAAAAGGCGACGATGGAGGCGTCCGGGCCGACGCCGCCCTGCCACGCGTAGGACTTGCCGCGTTCGGTTTTCAGGACGACCTCGGAATCCGTAGGTGCGCCCAGGTTGACGAGAAAGCAGGGCGTGGTAACGAAGGGATAATGGAAAATATAGTTTTCCCCGACCACCAGATCCGAGGCACGCAGGGGACGGCGCGTCTGATCCGTCAACAGCGAGCGCGGATACGCATGCAGGGTACCTCTGGGGGCGGCAAATGCGGCGCCCTGGGTGCTCGCCGCGAGCGCGGTCATGCACAACTTGACGAAACTGCGACGATTCATGCCTGACGATTTGTGTTTGCTCATCGGTGGAAGCGGTCAGGTATTCTCTGGCGTGCGTTCGACTCAAAGCGGGTAAGAGTACAGCGGGCATCGGGTCGCTTACGCTGGAAACCCGCAACGTGGCCTCTTTATCATCACGATACTTGTATTCTACCAGTCACCGTTCGCCGGTGAAATCCGGACGAAAGAACGACTCCAGGCCTACGGTCTCCCGGCCCCGTGTTTCCAACTCGAGCACCAGCGCGCCGCGCTCATCCATGTCCAGGAAGGTCCCGCTTATCTCCCGGCCCCCGAGTCGCACCGTCTGACTCAAGGGCGCGCCTCGACCACGCGTCAACCAGGCCTTGCGGATCGGTGCGAAGCCGTCGTTCGCCCACCGGTTTCCCCAGGCGAGGAACTGGCGGCAGAATTGTTCGGTAAGCCGAACCCGGTCGTGGCTCTCGAATCCCTCTCCGCGCATGCTCGATGCCAGAAATCCCAGGCTGTCCGGGTGATCGAACACGTTCACGTTTACGCTCAGCACCATCCAGTTCGGAATTTCCTCGGCGTTCAAACTGCCGCTGAGGGTCACCCCCGCTACCTTGCCCCGATTGAGCAACAGGTCGTTGGGCCAGCGGTATCGAAGTTCTTCCATGGGTTCTCCCTGTTCCGCGATCGCCTGGGCGATGCAGACGGTCGCCACCAGGCTCAACTGACAGGCCACGTCGAAGGCCTGCTCCGGTCTGAGCACCAGCGCCAAATGAAGATTCTGGTATCCCGAAATCCAATGTTGCCGGTTTCGGCCGAGTCCCTCGTATTGGGCTTTCGCCCACACCAGAGTGCCCTCGTCGGCGCCATCGGCTGCAAGCCGCTCGGCATGGGCCCTGGCGCTGTCGGTCCTGTCCACCGTGACCAGGTCGTACAGA
The DNA here is from genome assembly GCA_947258495.1 of uncultured Gammaproteobacteria bacterium. Classification (GTDB taxonomy): domain Bacteria; phylum Pseudomonadota; class Gammaproteobacteria; order Arenicellales; family JAANXG01; genus CALZGZ01. The sequence continues at coordinate 62,651 of CAMYIN010000164.1, read as the reverse complement.
GACGGAGTTTGTGGAACCGGATCCGCGGCCATGGATCAGTGAGACCTTACCAATTTTTCCAACCGCTCCATGTCTTCAAGACGATTGACATTTGCGAACGCATGCGGACGATCCGAAAAATCGCATACCGCCAAGCGGTGTCGGGTAAACCACTTATCGATTTTGCGCTCTCCGGATTCGAGAAACGACAGTATGCTGTCGAGCAGATCGCGGTGTAACAGCAGGAACACCGGATGGACGCGCTCGCCGTCGTGCACCACGCAGACTTCGGCCTGTTCCTCGCTCAGGGATCGGTACAGGCGCGCGACAAGATCGCCGGTAATGAGCGGCGAATCACAGGGGACGCTGACGACGTAGGCGGTGGACGCGGCTTGCATGCCGCTCGCCATGCCGGCGAGAGGTCCGGAAAATCCTCCGACCAAGTCGCTCACCAGGTCGCAGCCGAATTCCCGGTACGCGTCGAGATTCCGGTTGGCGTTGACAATAACCCGCGCGACTTGAGGTCGTATGGTCTCGAGCACGTACCGCAGCATCGGTTGTCCGGCCAGCGATACCAGGCCCTTGTCGGCGCCGCCCATGCGCCGGGCGCGGCCGCCGGAAAGAATCACGCCGGTAACGTCGTGTTTGGGATATTCATGTGAGTATTCGGAAGACAACGTGATCGTACCAAAGCGTGCCTGAACAGAGTCTAAGCAAAAGTCGCCGTCCGAGTCGATGAAAACTTGCGGCAAAAGGCGTAGACTGTCGGCATGAAGATCAAGGTCAGGCTTTTTGCCGGTCTGCGTGAACGTTTGGGGTTTGCCGATCGGGATGTTGAGGTCGGCGAGGGCCATACGGTGGGCGATGTATGGGCCGCCGTCGCAGGCGCCGGAGACCTGCCGGACAACGTCATGGCGGCGTTGAACATGGACTATGTGAAGCCCGAAACCCGGGTCTCCGACGGCGACGAGGTGGCGTTTTTCCCGCCGGTCACGGGCGGCTGATCGACGCGGCCACGGTCGCGACCGCTTGCGCGCAGTAGTTCCGATGTCGGCGAGCGCCAGCCGCCGATCCCGCTTGCCGCGTCACGCTTTGTAGCCCAGCCAGTGTGTCTGTGTATCCCGGTTGTCGGGCCTATCATTACTGTCGACGCATCGCCAGCTTTCGAACCAGCCTCGAAGCTCGCCATGTCGTAAACAGTACGCGGCGGGGAAAGTCGGATTCTCAGACAGAAAATTGCGGTTGAAGGTCTTGAGTGCGAGCAACCCACCGCGTTTCAATGCGCCCTGTATGGCGGGCACCAGCGCGCGATCCAGATATCGAAACGCGACGACAACGTCGAAACACGCATTAGGCAGCGGGTAGCTTTCCAGATCGGCGACAAACGTCAGCACCTCGAGCCCAAGCGTCGTCGCCTTGCGTCGGCAATGGCGAAGTCCCGCGAGGCTCGCGTCGACGCCGAAACTGGTATATCCCTGTTGCGCGAGGAAGAGTGCGTTGTCGCCCATCCCGCAGGCCACGTCCAGGGCATACCCGCCACCCGTGAAAAGGATTGCATGATCGATGAGCAGGGAGTCCGTGTCCAGTGTTCGCGTGCCGGCGCGCGCTTCGTATTTGCGGTTCCAGCGTTCGATGTCGGCTTGGGTCACGGCGAAGAGCGTATTTGAGGATATATCAGCTACGCGACGGAGGCGCTGTGGACATCGTGCCGCCGCAATACCGGCCAATGCGTCAGCAATGTTTAGTCGTCACGTACCCAGTGGCCCGAGCGACCTCCGGATTTCTCCACCAGGCGCACGTCGGTAATCGTCATCCCGCGATCGACCGCTTTGCACATGTCGTAGATCGTGAGCAGTGCGACCTGCACTGCGGTCAACGCCTCCATTTCCACACCGGTGCGACTGCGCGTTTCCACGCGGGCGACACAATGCAGCGCCCGAGCCCGCTTATCGGTGCGAAGATCCAGCTCTATTTTGGTGACCGGAATGGGGTGGCACAGCGGTATGAAATCCGCGGTGCGCTTCGCCGCCATGATTCCGGCGATGCGGGCGGTGGCGAGAACGTCGCCCTTCTTGTGACCGCCTTTCATGATGAGCGCCAGGGTGTCGCCGAGCATTCGAATCGAACCCGACGCGATTGCGACACGATGTGTCACGTCCTTGTCTCCCACGTCGACCATGTGGGCTTCTCCGGATTGGTTCAGGTGTGTGAGCCGGGGCATATGGGCACCGTCGGCGATCTACAAGTAACTCTTGCGCTGCCGCCCGCGCCCGTTGGATTTGGAGACGATGCGTCCCTTGATCGCGTCGAGGCCCGGAATCTCAACGGTATCGTAGTCGGTGTTCAACGGCTTGAGGTAACATCGGTCGTTTTCGAGCTTCAGTTGACGGAAAATGTATTCGTCCTCGTGCAGGGCGATAACGAAGCAGCCGTCTTCCACCGTGACACCCGGCTCAATAATGATGACTTCGCCGTGGCCGAACTCCGGCTCCATGCTCTCGCCGAGTACGCGCAGCGCGAAGGCCTCGTTTCCGGAGCAACCGCTCATGGCCAAAGAGTCTACCAGAGTTCCTTGGTCTTATGGACAAACCAATCTATGAGCGCCTGAATCCGATGCTTGTGCTCGCTTTTCTGCTGTAATGTAGCCAGCTTGGGTCTCAGTTCCTTGAGTATCTGCTTGTACTTTCCCGCCAGCTCCCGGTAGTAAATCGCCTCCTGGCGACTGCGATTCAATTCGGCTGCGACGATATTCAGGTCCATGTTCTGCTTGCAAGAACCGTCGTGGGGCGATTTCGATATCGCGTCGTCCTTGATCTGAGAGACGATTTCCAGCATGGCACTCGGGGACCGGCGGATCTCGGGATATACGCGCAACAGCTCGTCGTATTGAATCTTGCCGTCCGACGCCGTGAGCACCTGTTCGTTGATGAGACGCCTGATTTCCGAGCGTGGCACACCCGCAAGTTTCGCGGCACGGGGAATGTCCAGGAATCGTTGTATCATCCGAGCTCGACGTCGGCGCCGGAGCGGCGTTTTGCAGTTATTTCGGCAGTACGTCGTTGATCACTATATGGGCAAGAGCCGGCAGTGTCTAGCCTGCAAGTTGGCATGTTGACGCTCACGCTGTACCCTTCGTTGCGACCGTAGAATAAGGAGCAGCATCGTTGTTCGCGTTCGAAGACAAGATAGCGATGATTACCGGAGGCGCCGGTGCCCTGGGTGCAGAAGTCGCGCGGCGGTTCGCCGCCTCGGGCGCGAGCATCGCGCTGGTGGATATTCACGAGGAATCGCTTCAGCGTGTGCTGTCCGGCCTGACAACGCGAACGTCGTCGGTCAGTTTAGTGTGCGACCTGACCGACGAGGCCTCGGTGGGTAACATGATGACGCAGGCAATCGAGCGTCTGCAGCGCATCGATATTCTGGCCAACATAGCCGGAGGCTTCACCATGGGACCCCGCGTGCACGAGACCGATCTCAAAGACTGGGATTTCATGCTCAACCAGAACGCGAAGTCCGTGTTCCTCACATGTCGCTCGGTCATCCCGCAAATGCTCGCGGCGGGCGGGGGCAAGATCGTCAATGTTGCGGCGCGAGTGGCGAACGAAGGCAAGGCGACGATGGGGCCCTACAGCGTTTCCAAATCGGCGGTGGCCAGATTGACGGAATCCCTGGCCGCCGAGTACCGACGCGACGGCATCAACGTCAATTGCATCATGCCGGGCACCATCGACACTCCGGCCAACCGAAAAGCCATGCCCGACGCCGACTACAGCAGCTGGGTGGCGCCAGAGGCGCTTGCCGATGTCATCGCCTTCCTCGCATCCGACGCCGCCAGGGCGATTCACGGCGCCAGTATCCCGGTTTACGGCCTCACCTGAGTCCGGTGTCCGTCACCACTCACCGGTGGCGCCGGCCCGCATGATTTTTTCCATGGCGTCGCGGATGCGGATCGCGTCTTGCTTCAACTGTTCACTCAATTTGGAGCCGGGGTGCCAGGCCATCGCCAGCCAGCTCACATCCCAGTCCAGCGTCATGATCCAGATGTCGCCGTTTGCATCCTCCATCACCGCGATACGACAGGGAATGAAGACGACGAATTCGGCGCTGTAGTCCAGCATGCGGCGTCCGACGGTGGCGTCACAGTATTGCAAGATCTCCACGCGTAAGGCGGGCAATCCCGAAATCGCCGATACGTCCTTCCAGAATTTATTGTGTCCGACCTTCTTGAAATTGACGTCGTTCGCCTTGAGATCCATTGCTTCAATGACATCGTCGAAGGAAACGCCGTCGGCGACCTTGACCTTCGAGGTCATCATGTTGAAAAGGTCGCGCATTGACATAGAGCTCATGGACATCATCTGCTGAAACCACATCTTTTTCTGTTCAGCAGGGACCGGCGGCATGACGCGATTGGAGTTGGCCATATATCGTTCGCGCAATACGCGCTGCGCTTCCTCCGAAACGGATTCCATTGATCGGTCTCCCAGTGCGGGTTTCGGCGTCAATTCCTCCTCGACCGTCATCGCCGCAGGCGCCATCTCGGGTTCGGTCGACGGGGGCGCATCGCTCGGTCCGGATTGTTGCGCCACGAGCGCTGCGGAGACAAGACACAACATGCCGGCAATAGTGAACATGCCGAAATAGTTAATAGACTTCACGCTTTACGTCCTCCCGATTGAATTTTGATATTGATGTTGCCCGGATCTCGCCGCAAGCTTATAACGCAGGCGGAAAGCATACCGTTTCGAGTGGAGCGGCAACAACCGAAGAGCGATGAAAGCCAATAACCTGTATTCTCTAGGGAAGCTTTGTGACTCTTCCACGATTGATCAGGGCGAAACAGACGAGAATGCTTTTTTTCTCCACAGTTCAATCACTTAACTGATTGGACTATTCCGGTAGCGAGCCTGTACCGCGGAACCCTCTGCGTCAATCGGAGGTTTCCCAGGCAATCAGCGGCGACGCCGGGCAGCTGCCAGCATATTCGAGGAACAGGCATGGAGACATATAAGTGCGCATTCAGCCACCCGTTGATGGTGGGGGAGTTCCGCTGCGCCAACGGCCAACCGATCGTTCGCCGCGGCGGCCCCGGTGTGGGTTGTGGGAGCGAGTCGGCCCATCGGCGCTGCGCGCGATTGTTCGACAATCTCAAGTCGGAAAGTCTGACTGCGTTGGGCCTGCAGGACGATCCGCTCAGCCTGCCGCACAGCATCCTGGTGAAGATCCAATGCGGAGGTCTAACGGGCATCGCGCGGATGCTCGAACGCAGGTCCGGCGACGACGTCGCCGCGATGCTGGATGCGGCGGAACTTCAGTTCCAGGGAATAGACGCCGTTCCCGTACATCAATTGGTCGAGGAAATATCGGCCTACCGGGTCAAGCGCCGGCGTAAATAATAATGCTAGTCCTGCTGGAACCACGCAAGTTGCTTATGCAGCTCGACGACGCGCCCGATGATCACCAGCGTAGGTGCGCGCACCGCCGCCGAACTGACGATCCCGGGAAGACTCTCGAGATCACCGATAAGAACCCGCTGCTTTTGCGTGGTGCCCTGCTCGATCAAGGCCGCCGGCGTCGAAGCCGGCATGCCGTGGCCGATCAACTCGCGGCAAATGATATCGAGGCCGGATAAACTCATGTAGATGACGACGGTCTGCTGGGGTTGGGTCAGCATGTCCCAATGGAGTTCGGTCTTTCCGTTTTTAAGATGGCCGGTAACGAAAACGCAGGACTGTGCGAAGTCTCGATGGGTCAGGGGTATCCCGGCGTAGGAGGCGCATCCGGCGGCGGCGGTGATGCCGGGCACGACCTGAAACGGTATGCCCGCCGACGCCAGGCGTTCTATCTCTTCGCCGCCACGACCGAATATGAACGGGTCGCCGCCTTTGAGGCGAAGAACGCGCTTGCCTTGCTTCGCCAGGTCGACCAGCAATTGGTTGATTTCCGGCTGCGGGACTGCGTGTTTGGACCTCTCTTTGCCGACGTACCTGAGATCGGCATCGCGGCGCGCAAGCTCCAGGATCTCGGGGCTGACGAGCCGGTCGTAGAGGATGACGTCGGCCTGCTGCATCAGGCGCAGGGCGCGAAAGGTCAGGAGATCCGGGTCCCCGGGGCCCGCGCCCACCAAGTACACTTCACCCGCGGAATCGCTCGACGTCCCCTCGTCGACGGCGCGCTCCAGGGCGGCGCGGGCCGCGGATTCTTTGCCGGCGAGCAGCATTTCCGCGATCGGACCCTGCAGCACGCCCTCCCAGAAACGACGGCGTTCTTCACCGCTTTCGAAACGTTGTTTCACCTGCTGCCGAAAACCCTCCACCAGCTTTGCCAGACGGCCGTAGGCGGCGGGGACCAGGGTCTCCAGCCGGGCACGAAGCAGACGGGCGAGCACCGGGGACGCTCCACCCGTGGACACGGCCACGACGACCGGCGATCGATCGACTATGGAGGGCATGGTGAAACTGCACAATGCGGGTTGGTCCACCACGTTGACTGGAATACCGCGTTGTTGCGCGAGCTCCGATACCAGCTGGTTCACAGCGGCGTCGTCCGTGGCGGCGATGACGATGACGTGTTCGTCGATGTCTTCGGCGGCGAATCTGCGCGGTTGATGGACGATTTCGCCGTGTTCGCGCTGCAGTGACAGACGTTGGCAGAGCGACGGCGCGACAACCGTGACCTTGCCGCCCGCTTTTCGCAATAACGCGACTTTGCGCGCGGCGACTTCACCACCGCCGACTACCAGGCAGGGACGCCCGGCGATGGCGAGGAAAATGGGAAAGAATTTCATTGAACTCGTCGCCGTGGTAACGGCGCAACTTGGTACAGCAACCAAGCGCTCGACCGTCGGCGCAGGGACCGCTCGTGTGGACGCGGGTTATAGGGGCCTGCCAGCAATGCAGTTCCCGCATTCAAAGCCCGAGCCATGGGTCCGACGCAGTTTCTCTGCCGGCGCGCGAGACCCCGCCGGCGCTCGCAATGGGTCACCGCCGGGTCCTCGAAAAGGCATCGACTATTGTTGAACATACTGAACGAAAACAGAAAACTATCTCTTGACATGGGGTTTGGCGCGATCGTCCGGAATCGGTTCACAAGCCGTTATTCAAGCGGGAACCGGGAGGCAGGTGAATATCCTCTTGTCGATATGGGGTCATGGCGTGTTCAGGGATTTGAGTTGCCGTTTGTCGACGCCGAGTCTGCGCAGACGATCGAGGGTCAGTTTCGGAAACGGTGCCGGGCCCGCGACATGAATGTCGTAGTCGGAAAGATCGGTGTGTTGCTCCACGGCATGTTCAACGCATGCGCCGGCAATCGAGGCGCACGCGAGCTCGGGGGACCCGCCGATCGAGCGTTGGTCGGTTTCCAGACCGTCAGGCGCCAGCAGCGTGGAGGAAAAATTGTCGAAGGCGTCCGCCCAGGATCGCACCAGATTACGCATGTAATGCCGGCTTGTGTTGACGGCACACCACTGCAGGTGAATCGAATTACCGATTTCCAGCTGCATGGCATGTTCGATGAGACTCTTGATCGGAGCAAATCCGGTTTCGAACGCCAGGAACAGCAATGGGCTTTGAGACGAATCATCCAGAATAAATCGTCCTATGGGGCCCGTGAGCTGAACCACGTCATTGGTTTCCAGCGTCGCCAGTTGTTGTGCGAACTCGTCGTCTTGCGTCAAGCGCACATGGAATTGGATGTTTCGGTCGTCGCACGGACAGCTGGCGATGGGGTAGCGCGCGGCAAATCCGCTGTCCAAACGCAGTCGAACGCTTTGCCCGGCAAGGAAGCGAAGCCGCTGCGACCGCGGCGTCTGGAGCTGCAGCAGCAGAATTTCGTCCGCCAGGGGGGAAAGCTTTTTCAACCGGGTCGAGATCTGCTGCTTTGGAATCATTGCGTCCTCTGCGGCCTCGACAACGATATCGCCGACGGCCGTGTACGAGCAGAGCAGAAAATGCCCCAGGTTCTTTTCCGCCTCGGTGAACACGAAATCGTGTGGACGGATCTTGCTCACCTCACCGGCGATGAGACGTGCCCGACACAAACCGCATTTTCCGTTGCTGCATCCATAGTTCAACGACAGACCCGCGTGAAGCGCGGCTTCGAGCACGGAATCGTTGCCGTCGAGTTGAAAGCAGCGGGCGCTGGGCTGGAGTTGGACTTGGGCTGCCATCGAAGAGGAACTGCGGCTGGGGAGGTCCATTTATACCACATTCGCCCCGGGTTCTGCAGATCGAGGAATGCCGCGTCTGGCGTGCGCGGCCGAGATCGGGCTATGATTTCGCGTTGCGACCGTTTCCGCACCGTATGCGTTTTCCAATTCGACGAGGGTTGCATGCGACCTGCACAGATTCTGCAGATACTCGACAACGAGTATGAAAGTACTCAAGGTGGACACCACACCCCGGTCATGTTGTGGGGCCCGCCGGGGGTGGGTAAATCGCAGATGGTCGCCCAAGCGGCCCGGCACCACCAGGCGGAGGTCATCGACATTCGCTTGTCCCAGCTGGAGCCGAGCGACTTGCGGGGTATCCCCTTTCGAGTCGGCGAGCTCGTGGAATGGGCGGTGCCGGCGATGCTCCCCGACAAAATCCGTCACGGGCCCCATGGGGTGTTGTTCCTCGATGAAATCACGTCGGCGCCTCCGAGCGTATCCGCCGCCGCGTACCAGTTGATCCTCGACCGCTGTCTCGGCGCGTATCGGGTGCCGGACGCTTGGGCGATATTCGCCGCCGGCAACCGCCAGGGCGATCGCGGCGTGACGTACACGATGCCCGCGCCGCTCGCCAATCGCTTCTCCCATTTCGAAGTTGAGCCCAATATCGATGACTGGGTTACCTGGGCATACGCCAGCGGTGTCGACCAGCGGGTTATCGCCTTCCTTCGGTTTCGTCCCGAGCTGCTTTTTGATTTCGATCCGGAGCATAACCCGGTCGCGTTTCCGTCGCCGCGATCGTGGGAGTTTGCGCACCGGGCGTTGCAGAAATTCGGAGCGGTACCGGAAATTCTCGCCGAGGCTTTACAAGGTTGCGTGGGTCCGGCCGCCGGCATTGAACTGCATGCGTTCATCGAGAACCTGGACAAACTCCCCGATATCGACGCGATTCTTCGGGGCGAAGACACGCCGGTTCCCGATGAAATCGATTTGCAGTACGCGGTCGCGAGCGCCCTGGTAGGCCGGGCGGTAAGGGTGAAAGACAACGGCGAGGCGGCTCGTGTCTACGGCCGTATCCTCGATTACGCCGGCCGCTTTCCACAACGGGAAATGGGAGTGATGCTGGTGTCCGATATGCACCGCGCGGTGGGACAGGAACTCTTCGCCGTGCCGCAGTTCTCGGATTGGGCCAAGGCCGTGGCGGACGTCGTGCTGTTCGAGGTGTAGGGGTTGCGGAACGGGGCCCGTAACCTGATGCGTACGCGGTGGATGCGGCGATGCCGGAAGTCGACACCAAGCTGAGTGCCGCTCGCACGCGGCTGATTCTCGACAAGCCGTTTCTGGGTGCGCTGGTTCTGCGCTTGCCGATGAAACAAGCGGATCCGAAGTGGTGTCCCACGACCGCCATCGACGCGCGCGCGTTCTACTACAACAAATCCTATATCGAGGCCTTGACCCTGGCGCAGACACAATTCGTTCTCGCCCACGAGGCCCTGCACTGTGCGTTGTCTCACTTCGCCAGGCGGCGGCATCGCGATAAGCACCGCTGGGATATTGCCTGCGATTTCGCCGTGAACCCCCTGTTACTGCAGGACGGACTGACTCCGCCGCCCAATGCCCTCTATCTGGAGGAGTACGCGGGCATGACTGCGGAGGAGATCTATCCGTTGATCGAAGAACACAGCGATCAGCAGCCCCAAGACCGGCACATCTACGACGATCAGACGCCGCCGCGCACTCGGGATCGCGCACATACCCCAGACCCGGAAGCGCAGCCGCCGCCAAGCCCCGATGCGCGACGGCGCGCGGAGGCCGGGGGCGCTCCGCGACCGCCGTCGCTGGACTACGATGAGCGCAATCGTTTGGAGACCCAGTGGCGCCAGCGTCTCGCCGGGGCGGCGCAGCAGGCCCTGCGCGCCGGCAAGCTGGGCGGTCTGATGGCGCGTATGGTCGACCATTTGCTGCAGCCGCAGCTTCCGTGGCGCATGCTGCTGGCGCGCTACCTGAGCATGTGCGGGCGTGAGGATTTCAACTACTCCCGGCCCGCGAGGCGCGAGGGCGACGCAATCCTCCCGAGCCTGCGCAGCGCCCGGGTCGATGTCGTCGTCGGTGTCGATACCAGCGGGTCGATAACCCGGGAGGAGATGGACCAGTTTCTTGCCGAGGTGGACGCCATCAAGGGCCAGCTCAGTGCGCGTGTGACGCTGCTGCCCTGTGACGCGCAACTGGCGTCGGGCGCTCCCTGGGTCTTCGAGGCGTGGGAAGCGCTGCGTCTGCCGACGCAGATCCACGGCGGCGGGGGCACGAGTTTCGTTCCGGTGTTCGAATGGGTGGCAAGCCGGTCGGTATCGCCGGACATACTCGTGTACTTCACCGATGCCCAGGGCGCGTTTCCCGGACAGGAACCGGCCTATCCGGTCATGTGGCTGGTGAAAGGCAAGTCGGCGGTGCCGTGGGGGCAGCGTGTACAACTGAATTGAACGGGTGTCGCCCGCCCGAAAGCGGCAAGCATGTGGTACCTCAGCTCTGGTCCTCGAAGCCGGCTTGTTGCAACCAGTACCTCGCCAATTCCGAATCCTTGGCAATGATCTTTCCCTCCGTATACAGCATGCCCAGCGTGGTCTGCGAACCGGCGAGTCCCTGCTCGGCGGCCTTGGTGAACCAGTGCACCGCCCGCTCGCCGTCTTGTTCGGCACAATCCCCCTCCATGTGCATGAAGCCGATGCCGTGCTGGGCTAGCGCCATGCCCTGTTCGGCGGCGGCCCGCATCCACTTGTAGGCGGCGAGCTCGTTGCGCACCGTTCCGAGGCCGTTTTGATACATGATCGCCAACCGGTATTGCGCTTGGGGGTTTCCCGCGTCGGCGATGGGGGTCAACAATTGCATGGCGCGCGCGAAGTGCTTGGCCTCGAAGGCCGAAATCCCGCTGGCGAGATTCAATTCGTCGTCGATATCGGACATGCCGTGCGGCTCCGGGTTGAACCCGGATCATAGCGATATTGGAACCGCTGCGTAAGTCTCCGTCCGCGGGGTGGACCGATGCGTGCGATCGCCCTCTCGCGTTCCGGTCGCGCGCGCGTGTTCGGCTGCACGACGACGCTCAAAGTCCATAAACGCCGGTTATGCCGGGTCTACAAAAACCTTGTTTATTCTTTTGCGAAAAGCCAGTAATGTGCCCCATGCTCCCAAATAGAATAGACGACCCCGCGTCGCATAAAGTTCAGAGTGAGGGTAACAATGATCAATATAATCAAGCACATGCCGGCACTGACCGGCGCCGTGATCGCCGCATCGCTGGCCCCGATCGCGGCCCACGCCACCAACGGATACTTCGCCCACGGCTACGGCATCAAGTCCAAGGCGCTGGGGGGCGCCGGAGTGGCGATGCCTTTGGACGCCATGGACGCGGCGGTCAATCCGGCGAACATGGTCATGGTGGGCCAGGAATGGGACCTCGGGCTGACCTGGTTCAGTCCTCAGCGCGAGTACACGGTGAGCGGGGCCCCGAGCGGTTTTCCGGGCACCTTCGGGCTGGTTCCCGGAAACTTCGAGAGCGAGAGCAACCATTTCTTCATACCCAGCGTGGCTGCGAACTGGATGCTGAGCGAGGACGCCTCGCTGGGACTCACGGTCTACGGCAACGGCGGCATGAACACCGATTGGAGGGCTTCCAAAGTGGGCGGGGTCGGGACCTACGGGGCCGGTGACGCCGGTGTCGATCTGGCGCAGCTGTTCATCAACGGCTCCTACGCGCGCAAGTTCGCCGGCGGCAAAGCGTCCTGGGGACTCAGCGCCGTGCTTGCTTATCAGCGGTTCGAGGCCGAAGGCGTGGCGAGCTTTTCGGGCGTCTCCAACGACTCCGCCAATCTGACCAACAAGGGGCACGACGACGCCTTCGGATACGGCTTCAAGCTCGGTGTGCTCGGAGAGGTGGCGCCGGGATTCCGTTTGGGCGCGTCCTACCAGAGCAAGATGTGGATGGACGAGTTCGACGACTACGCCGGCCTGTTCGCCGAGAGCGGGGGTTTCGATATCCCCCAGACCGCAACCGCGGGCCTGGCTTGGGAGGCGTCGGAACAGGCTACGGTCTTGCTGGACGTGCAGTGGATCGATTACTCCGACGTCAAGTCCATCGCTAATCCGATGTTTCCCCAGTTCGGAATCTGCGCCACCCGGACAACGCTCACCAATCCCAACTGCCTCGGCGGCAGCAACGGCATCGGCTTTGGCTGGCGCGACATGACCGTCTACAAGTTGGGGCTGCAGTGGGACGGCGGCAACGGCTGGGTGTGGCGTGTCGGCGGCAGCGTCGCCAATCACCAGCCTATCGAGTCGTCCGAGGTCATGTTCAACCTCCTGGCACCCGGTGTGATCGAAGAACACATCACCGCCGGGTTCACGAAAATGCTGAATGACGACTCCGGCATCGACGTCTCCATCATGTACGCGCCTTCCAACTCCGTGAGCGGGCCGAACCCGCTGGAAGCGCCCGGCGCGCAGACGATCGAACTCGAGATGAAGCAATACGAGGTGGCTATCCAGTACACCAAGAGATTCTAGGCGTACGGGAGCACGCACGGGGCCGCGGGTCGGCGTGTGACCCGGGCCCCGGTCGTCGTTGAGGCCCCGAAAACCCCCGACCAGAGATTTCCGCATGAAGAGATGGTTTTATTTCAATTGCGCTGCCGCCGCAGCGCTCACCCTTAGCACAGCCGCGATCGCGGACACCGTTTTGATGTCCTCCGAGTGGGGGGCAAAGGCGTGCGAGGCCTGGAACGCGGAGCCCGTGCTCACTAGCGAGCTGGTTGAATCCGGCTGGATTACCAACGACAAAGATCGAGGGCAGAAACTGCTCCACGTGTATCGCACCGACTGCGCTGAGAGTCCCCGGGTGGAGCTGCGCATCGCACCCAAAGACGACAAGGCAATGTGCGTGTACGGTGGCGCCGTGGAAAACGAACCGGATCTGGACGTCGACTACATCATGCACGCCAAGACCAAGCGCTGGGCGGAGATGGGTAACGGCAAGTACGGTCCCATGTGGGCCATGATGACCTTTCGGCTCAAGTTTTCGGGGCCGAAGATGGAGGCCATGAACAACATGGGTCCCTTCAAGAAGTTTCTCCTCCTCGTCGGACAGGTCCCCGCCTCCTTCGACGCCTGCCCCTGAGCGGGGGGCGGGCACAACCGCTTCCTGCCACGTCGGCGGACACTCACGGCCTAGGTCAGTCGGCCCAGGTTTGCGTGCCGACGGCTTCCATATTCATCGCCAGTTGCTATTCTTTGAAGAGTACTCAATTTACGGGGTGCCGGGGTTGGTGACGACCTGAATTTGGACGTAAGATGTGGGCGCCCCCGCAACCCAGGTGGTAAGAAAATATGGAAAAGGTCAATAACCCGGATCCGTCCACGATTTCACAGGTCCCTTCGATCGACGTGCCGCAGCCGTCGAGCGAATCCGGCGACCCGCTCAAGTATCTTGGCCTGGTCCTGGCCACCGCGGTTCGGCACCGGGCGTCGGACATACATTTTCGCGCCAAGAACCATCCCGTGGTTCGCATCGACAGTATTCTGCGACCTCTGCGCCAGTTTCCAGCGCTGACGGTCACGGATATGGAGGTGCTGTCGCAGAAGATAATGAGTCCCCGGCACTGGGAGATCTTCCAAAGGGATTACCAGGTCGACCTGTCGTTCGGTCTCAAAGGCATCGGCCGGGTGCGGGTGAACGCCTATTATCAGCGCGGAACTATCGGCATGGCGCTGCGCGTCATTCAGACGCAGATCCCGACCCCGGAGGAGTTGAAACTGCCGCCCATGATCAACGATTTCACGCGCTTCGAGCGCGGCTTGGTGCTGTTGACCGGTGCCACCGGATCGGGCAAGTCGACGACGCTGGCGTCTCTGATAAACGAAATCAATTTTCAATTCGCCAAGCACATCATCACCATCGAGGACCCGGTAGAATTCATTTTCAACGAGAACCGATGCATCATTTCCCAGCGGGAATTGGGTGTCGACGCGACCACGTTCGCAATGTCCATGAAGGCGGCGCTGCGCGAGGACCCCGACGTGATTCTGCTTGGAGAGATGCGCGACCCCGAGACCATCGAAACCGCGCTCACCGCCGCGGAGACCGGTCACCTGGTGTTATCGACCCTGCACTCTCCGGCCACCGCGGAAACGGTGACCCGCATCATTTCCTCCTTCAGCCCCGACGCCCAGCCCACTATCCGCTCCAAACTGGCGCAAAATCTGCTCGCGGTGGTGGCCCAACGGCTGCTGCCGAAGGCCGACGGCGAGGGCCGGGTGGTGGCTTGCGAGGTCATGACGGTCAGCCAGCGCGTGCGGGAACTGATACTCGACCCGCTACGGGTAAAAGAGATCGCCGACCTGGTGCGCAAGGAGTCCACAGTCGAGGGTATGCTGTCGTTTGACCAGCATCTGTTCGAATTGTGTCGTAGCGGCGAGATTACGGAGGAAACCGCACTGCAGCACGCCAGCAGCCCCACGGATCTGCGACTCAAATTGGACGGATTCTAGAAGCCCGGAGTGCATTGCGTTCGCCGCCCGGCGACGAATCGCGGTCGAATACCGCGGCCGGGGACGGCCCCCGGAATCCACCCCTACACAGTCCTGTTATCGCGGAACAAGCCCCCGCGCATGAACGCGGGGAGTTGCAACGGTCCGTCACGCTGCAATCGGCGTATACGGGGCTCGGTTTGATCGTGCTACTCCGAATCGGAGTATGCATTTCGAATGCGCCACGCCGAACCGAGGAACCCTTCCCGGGACGCGCCGGAGATACCTCCTTAGTAGGCTCGGCGCCGGCGTCCCTGCCGAGGCCGCCGCGTCGCGGTCCTCGCCCCGAGCTTTCCAAGCCCGCGGCCGGTCCAGGGTGTCGTCGTCGCAATCCCAGGGCCTCCGGCCCGGCGCGGGCGGGCGCACACCACGCGGATCGAGGTAGTCTGGTCGTTCGCGCGGGCCATAAAAACTCCTTATAATCGGGGGACATTGCAACAACTCCATTTATGACCGTATGGCGGATCGCCGTCTACAGGTGTTTTACACCGTCGCGAAGTTGCTGAGTTTCACCAAGGCCGCGGAATCGCTGCACATGACCCAGCCGGCGGTCACCTTCCAAATTCGGCAACTCGAGGAATACTTCAACACCCGCCTGTTCGACCGTACCCACAACAAGATCAGCCTTACCGAGGCCGGTGAGCACGTCTACGGGTACGCCGAGCGCATCATTGCCTTGTACAACGAGATGGACAACCAGGTGCGCACCTTGACCGGGGACGTCATCGGCATCCTTGTGGTCGGAGCCAGCACCACCATCGCGGAGTATCGGCTCCCGAGTCTGCTCGGGGAGTTTCAGTCCCAGTTTCAGGACGTGAAGCTCAGGTTGCGGGTTTCCAATACCGTCGGCATCGTGCATATGGTCGAAAACAACGAGATCGATGTGGGAATCGTCGAGGCGCCGGTGCAGAACAAGAACCTGGTCGTGAAGGTCTGCTGGCACGATCAGCTGATGCTGGTGTGCCCGCCCAATCACCCACTGGGTTCGAAAAATTCCGTCGCCATCAAAGAGATCCTGCCGGTCCCGTTCATCTGCAGAGAAGAAGGTTCGGGCACCCGAAACGTTATCGCTCAATACCTGAAAAAGCGTGGCTTCTCGCTCAATGACTTGAACTTGATCATGGAATTCGGCAGCCCGGAGTCGATCAAGAGCGCGGTGGAATCCGGACTCGGAGTCACGCTGATTTCGGAATCCACCCTCAACAAGGAACTCAAGCTGGGGACGCTCACAGCGGTACCGCTGGATCCTCCCATGACGCGCCCCTTCTCCATCGTGTACCAGCGCCAGAAGTTTCGATTGCGTGCGATGGAAGAGTTTCTGAAGTTCGCAGAGCAACGCTGCGACAAGAGATAATATCAGTCGCCAGACCTGCAACGCGGTTTCCGCCGATGAACCCCGCCGAGACCCGACTGCTGCGCTTGTTTCGACGTCTGAGCGGAAGCGCAAAGGAGAGTCTGCTGGATTACGCCCAGTACCTCGTTGACCGAACCGGGGTGGACGATGCGGCCAACGTGGAACCGCTGGAAATCGCAAGGCCCGACAAAGAAAGTGTGGTAGGCGCCATGAAGCGATTAACCAACAGCTACCATATGCTGGACACGAGAGAACTGCTCGATCGCGCATCCGGCCTCATGACGCAACACATTATTCAGGGCAGGGACGCCGAAGAGATCATCGATGAACTGGAGCGGTTGTTTCGCCTGCACTACGAGAAATATCGCGACGAGGACGCCTGACGTTCGGCCCTCGTAGCGGCACCGGTCGCAGCCACCACGGCAAGCGGTTTCAATTCGTTGCGGGGCCGAACTCCAGTATCGGCCAGCCGTTTCGTCGCGCTTCCTCCGCCAGCACGGCGTCGGGATTGACCGCGACGGGATGATCGACCAGACGCAAGAGCGGAAGGTCGTTGTGGGAATCGGTGTAACACCAACTGTCGCTCGGGTCCATGCCGTTATGCCGAAGCCAGTCCTGCAGCAGCTTCACTTTACCGCTCTGGAAACAGGGGACGCCCCGCACTTCGCCGGTAAAACGACCATCGACTTCGTCCGGTTCCGTGGCGATCAGAACGTCGACTTCAAACCGCTCGGCGATCGGTTGGGTAATAAATCGGTTGGTCGCGGTTATGATCATCAGGGTATGCCCCTGATCGCGGTGACGCGCAACCAGGTCGATGGCGTGGCGGCTCATCATGGGCAGTATTTTTTCCTCGACAAAGGCCGCTCGCCACTTTTCCAGATCCGATCGATCGTTGTCTTTCAGCGCTTGCAGCTGGAAGCGCAGGAATTCATCTATATCCAGCTTGCCGGCGCGGTAATCCGCGAAGTAGCGCTCCTGTTTCCGGCGGTGGTGTTCCGCGTCCACCACGCGGAGCTCCGCGAGATACAACCCCCAGGCGTGGTCGCTGTCGCCGCTGAGCAGCGTGTGATCGAGATCGAAAATGGCGAGCGTCATCAGAGGTCTAACGGCAGAGATTCACACCGTGGCACAGCATAGCGGCCGGCCTGTAAATGTAAATAGGGGATTGCCGGGCGCTGTTTGCGACATCGGAATCTTCGTGAAACAATAATCTACCAGTTACCTCTGGTGAAACGTCGATGGCTGGGCCAAATTCGGAGCGAAAATTGGAGGATGACGGCTACCGACCAAACGTCGGCATCGTCCTTTTCAACAACTCCTTCCAAGTCTTGTGGGCAAGACGCCGAACCCACGATGGTTGGCAATTCCCGCAGGGCGGAGTGCGCCCCGATGAAACGCCCGAGCAGGCATTATTTCGGGAGCTTTACGAAGAGGTGGGTCTCACGCGTGAGCAGGTCACGGTGATCGCGAGAACCCGCAGCTGGCTGAAATACGATCTGCCTCCCAGATTGCGAAGGCAGAAGAAATCGAGGAGCAAATCCGTGTTTTTCGGCCAGAAGCAGCTCTGGTACCTGCTGCGTCTCATGTGTGACGATTCCGAGGTGTGCCTCGACACGTCGACGAAGCCGGAATTCGACGAGTGGCGGTGGATCGATTACTGGGGAGCGGTGGAACAGATCGTCGATTTCAAACGCCAAGTCTATGTCACGGCGCTGAAGGAGCTTGAGCGATATCTCCCGGCGCCATTCGATGCTCGCCGCTACCGTTGAATTTCACGCACTCATCATCTCCGGTGCGTGTGACAGTCGCTGGCTATGGCGCAGTGGGCGCGTGTACGTCGATGCTGTGTAATTTGCCGTGTTTGAAGTCGAAGGCGATGCCGCGGCGCGGATAAGCAAGTCGTTTGACGCCGCCGACGGGTCGCGGACCTGAATAGAAACCCACAACGTCTTTTGGAGTCATGCCGAAGCGCACGCCGTCCACGGTTTGATACTGCGAATTCGGTTTGCCCGTTACGGTTATTCTCTCAATCGTCTTTTCTCCATTCAGAATCAAAAGCGTCCCGTCGTCCGATTGATAGATCCAGCTCTGGTTTGCGCTCAACATCCGTTTCTTGATCCGTTTCGGCGGACCCCACGTATTCGCGGCTCGAGTAAATGCTTGACCGATTTTGACTTTTTGTAATCCCCGGCCTGGATTGAGAAACACGTCCCGCTGTAAATATCCAAGAATAATATCGCCCGTGAGGGACGGCGCATTGGGGGCTTGCGCCGCCGCTGTGGACGGCAAAAGAGACGAGACGATACTCGCGCACAGGGCCATGTTGAAAAATTGATCCCGCATTTGCATCGATTCAGTATAGCAGCTAAAACCTTATTTAGGCCGGTGCGGTACACACATCAAGGTCGTTATGCCGGTCGGCGGTTCACTTTGTCGCCGAGTTGCGATTTAATAGCGTCGCATGATCAAGGTAGTGCAGGGAGATATCACCAGTCTCAGCGTTGATGCCATCGTGAACGCCGCGAATACCAGTTTGTTGGGCGGCGGAGGCGTGGACGGCGCCATACACCGTGCGGCAGGACCTGAGTTGCTGGAGGCGTGTAAGACGATAGGCGGCTGTCCGACGGGTAAGGCCCGCATCACACCCGGCTTCCGGTTGCCGGCAAAGTGGGTTATTCACACCGTCGGCCCCGTGTGGCGGGGCGGTGGTCACGGAGAAGCCGCGCTGCTGGAGTCGTGCTACAGAGATTCCCTTGAGCTCGGCAGCGTAAACGGCGTACAGAGCATCGCATTCCCGGGCATCAGCACCGGGGTTTACGCCTACCCGAAACAGGATGCCGCCGAGATCGCGTTGTCGGTCATGCGCCAATACGACGCGCGTTTCGAGGCGATTATCTGCTGCTGTTTCAGCGGCGAGGACGCTGACATATACAGGGAATTGGCAGCGCCCGGAGCGGCCAGCTGATATGCGAAGGTATATTGGACTGCTGGCCGGCGCGCTGTGGTTCTATTTAACCATCATCCCCGTAGAACTCGCGGCGGTGCGTTTCGACCGTTCGGATGTATTTGGCATCGATCAGGCGGCGATCGCCGAGATTCTCACAGAATACGTCAAGCGTAACAAATACCCCGAAACCGTGACCTTGTCCGGCCACGGCCGGGAATATGAGGCACGCGTCAAATATACGCTCAATCCCGATATACAGGCGGTCCTGGAGGGGATTTATCGACGTTACAAACCGGACTACGCGGCGTTCGTCGCCCTCGAACCCACGACGGGCGAGATCCTTGCGTTGGCCAGCTGGGAGAAGAAGCAGACCGGGCTGGGTAACCTGGCGCTACGGAATCACTATCCCGCTGCCTCGGTATTCAAGATCGTGACGGCGGCCGCGGCAATCGATCGCGGCAAGGTTGATCCGGAAACGATTCTTCCCTTTAACGGCAAACGTACCAGTTTGTACAAACGACAAGTGTTTCGCCATCGTGACACCAAGTGGACCCGTCGTCCCACGTTGACGGAGGCGTTTGCCCAGTCGATAAATCCGGTCTTCGCCCGTCTTGGCGTCTTCCAGCTGGGAGCTGAGACCTTGCTGGAATACGCCGATCGTTTCGCGTTCAATCGGGAATTTGCCGGCGATGTCTTGGTTGCGCCGAGTATGATTTTGCTGTCATCGGACGATGAATGGTCACTCGCGGAAACCGCATCCGGTTTCACACGCGACAATACCCTGAGCCCCTGGCACGGAGCGATGTTGGCGGGCGCCGTCGTCAACGACGGGGTCATGATCGAACCGTTTCTCGTCAAGGCGTTGAACGACGAATTCGGCGTACCGCTGTACACCAATGAACCGCAGGTTTTGCCCCCCTCGATTACTCCGCAGACGGCTGAAAAACTGCAGCGCTTGATGCGGGAGACGGTGATGAAAGGCTCGGCACGGAACGGATTTCGCCGATTTTTCCGAGGCCAGTATCGACACGTCGAGGTCGGCGGTAAAACGGGTTCTTTGACCGGATTGTCGCCGAAAGGCCGCAACGACTGGTTTGTCGGCTACGCCAGATCCGGCGACAGAAAGATCGCATATGCGTCGCTCACGGTGAACGAGGAGCGGTGGACGGTAAAATCCGCCTACGTCGCGCGCAAGGTCATTGAAGCGTATTTCTGATCAACAGTTCCCCTGCAGCGTGCGGGCACGCTGACGCGTCAACTCTTCCCGCGGATACGCCGTATCAATTCGGTGGTGGAGCGCGGAAAGGTAATCGGAAGCGAATGCACCTCACCGCCGTACGCCAGCACTTCCTTCGCGCCCACGATATCTTCGACCGGCCAATCCCCGCCCTTCACCAGGTGGTCGGGCCGGATCCTGACGATTAAGGACAACGGCGTATCGTCCTCGAAAGGCACCACGAGATCGACGCAAGCGAGAGCCGCCAAAACCACAGCTCGATCTTCGAGGGAATTAATGGGTCGATCGCCGCCTTTATTCAGCCTCCGCACCGAGGCGTCGCTGTTGACCGCGACGATCAAGGCCTTTCCCAATTCTGCGGCGCGTTCCAGATAGTTCACGTGCCCGCGATGAAGGATGTCGAAACATCCGTTGGTAAACACCAGGGGGCGGGCCAGCGTCGCTGTGTCAAGAACATGCGCAAGCTGCGCGGGACCGGTAACGATTTTGCCGGCGGTCGATGTCAATCGGTGTACTCGAACACCTTCACTACTCGAACGACTCCGCCGACCGTTCTTACCGCCTCGCTCGCGGCCTGGCCCTCCGCACGACTCACGAGCCCCATCAGGTAGACGTTTCCGTACTCGGAAACGACTTTTACCCGATTAGCGTCTAATCCCGTTTGCCTAAACAGCTTGGCTTTGACTTTGCTCGTCAGCCAGGTGTCGTTGGCGCGACTGAATAACGCGGTCTTACCGGCTATGCGGATTTCATTCACGACCTGGCGGACCCCTTCTACGGATTTGGCCTTGGCGTTCACTTTGTCACGGAGTTCCACGCTCGGCGCTTCACCGGTCAATAGCACGATCCCGTTCAAGCTGGTGGCGCTGATGTGGGCGTTCTTGCGCAAATCGGGATCACGGATGAGGAATTCCCTGATCTTCAGTTCCACGGCGCCGTCGTCGATGTACGAACCCACTGTTCTTCGGTCGTGCGCCACGTCCACGGCCGTCACCGCGGCGGCCCCGACCATCGTTGCGACGCAGGAGGACAACATCGGCGAAATCAGCACGAAAAACGGCACGACTAACTTATTCCGGAATTTCATAATTGCCCCAAAAGTTGATGATCGATCAAATCACAAAGACAGTGTATTACTATACCGTGTACTTCCTGAATTCGGGCGGTAGTCGGACCGGGCACCAGAATGTTGACGTCGTCTTTGTCCAGCAGGGTCGTAAGTTCTCCACCGTCTCTCCCGTTCAACGCGACGCAGTGCATTTTACGCGCGTGGGCCGCTCGCACGGCGCTCAGGATATTACCCGAATTTCCGGAAGTGGTAATAACGAACAGCACGTCCTGCGGTTGACCAAGGGCCAGTACCTGCTTTGCAAAGACGTCGTTGAAATCGTAATCGTTGGCGATGGACGTGAGCACGGAACTGTCGGTGGTGAGCGTCACGGCCGCCAAGCCCGGGCGTTCGGTTTCGAAGCGATTGAGCAGTTCGGCCGAAAAATGCTGCGAATCGGCGGCGGATCCGCCGTTCCCGCAACATAGTATCTTGCGGTCCCGGTACAACGCGTGTGTCATTATCTGGGAGGCGTCGACAATAGAACCGGTCACGGTCTCCATGGCGTCCCGGATAACGTCGAGGCTCTGCTGAAAGTTCGAGATCACTCGGTCTATCGGCTCGGATTTCATCGCAGGTGAATTACCCGGAATTCCACGGAAGAGTGTGCGGCGGCCGCCGCCGGCTTCGCGATCTACGCATATTCGGGCGTGACCTCCGACACAGGAGATCGAACACCGTGCCCGGAGGGCCGGGCCGATCGAGCTCTGCCTCCGGGATGCGGACGTTGCGGCAATCGATATCAGTCAAAATGCGTCTCTCACCCAGTCCGGTTCAAACACGTCGCCGCCAGTGGTGACAGATACGACATCGAAACGACACGGGCGGTTGCCATGGCTGCGGTGTCTTTGACGATAGTGCTCAGCGCAGGCCCGCAGTTTGTTTTGTTTGTGTGTGTCGACACTCGCCAGTGCGCCGCCGAAACGCTCACTTGTCCTGTATCTCACTTCCACAAAGACCACGTATTCACCGTCTTCCATTACCAGGTCGATTTCCCCGTATCGACAGCGATAGTTCGACGCCAGGTGCTTCATGCCCTTTCTACGGACCAGATAATCCCGGGCTTCGTTTTCGGCCCATCGGCCCCTCTCCAGATGAATCGCCAATTTGTGCGCTCCCAAGCTCGTACAGATTACGGTGCTCTCCGAGATCGAAATCGAGGATAACCGGACGCCCATCGTCAAATCTCGCCCAGCTGAGTTGACGCGTTACGCGCCCGTTTCTGTCCATGCCCAGTCGGGCGGTAACGCCTTCGATGAGCAATTCCGGATCCTCGCGCAGGCGAACCAGGGATGGAATTATCGCATAGGTGTCCATGCCCAGTGCGTACAGTCTGTCGAGTGCGGTCTGGGCGTACGGCCACGGCCCTTGAATCCTTCGTCGGAGGTTCCCAATGAATCCGTCGGACACCAGCATCCATGGCATATCACCGAAGACGATGCCGTTGAGGTCGGCGTCGTTCACGGGATCGGGGGCGCCTGCATATACGTGTGACGTCGAATAGACCGGAAGATCGTGAGCGTGAAAGAAGTTGATCTGTGGTTTCAACAATCTGGCGGTAGCGGTTCTTGCGGCGAGAAAAAGAAAATCCACGTCCCGCCGACGTCGAGGTTGAAACTGAAGTTTAGTACGCAATAAACCGGACAAGACGCGCTTTCGCGCTTCGCTGGCGTCGATGTTCAAGACCTCCCTGATGGGCACGGAATAGTCGGTACGGTCCTCGACGTAGGATCGACTTTCCACGACGACCCCCCCCAGTTCCTGCCAGCGCCGGGAGAAGGCGCCGTGGACCCGTTCTCCCCAAGATGTCTCCGGAAACAACACCGCGGTGGTTCGGTGTCCGTCGAGGTAAGCACGCAACGCGGTTTGCGCCGCTTCTTGTTCGGGAGACAGGTCGAATTGGAAGACGTTAACCGGAAGGCTGTCGGTGTTGTCGGCACTGCCCAACAGCAATGTGGGCACCGAAATCGATTCCGCGGCGACGAGTACCGTCACCGCTTGTTTCCCCAGGGGCCCGACCAATAAATCTGCGCCTTCCTGCACGGCCAGGCGATAGTAAACGGGGGACAGTTCGGCTTCGGGTCCGATGTCGTATACCTTTATCCGGGGCTTGTCGGGATCGCCGTTGGCACCGTGGGCGGCTATGAAGCCATCGTGCACCGCTTGTGCGGCGCGCCCGAACTCGGACGTCAGCGGCAGGAGCAAGGCGATCTGCCGCGGCTGGATAACAGACGGCCCGCTGAGGACGGTAGCCCGATTCTGAAGCAGCCTGTTGGCGCTGTGACCCGGATGCATGGATTGCCATCGACGGATCTCCTGACCGAGGCGAAAGGAGTCGTGCCCGTGTTCCGTATGGGCGAGCGCAAGTTCGATCCATCCGAGCAGTTCCTGCTCGGGAACGGATTGCATGGTTTGCGACAACTGATGCGATGGGACTCTGTTCAGCAAAGTCCAGATTTGACGCTGGTTGCGGATCAGGTCACCGGATCGGGTGAGATATCGCTCACGAGCTATCAACGCCCGAATCGCTTCGAGGGGTCGATCCAGAAGCAGGTTCGTTCTCGCTCTTTGTTGCCATAACTGTTCATGGAATTGCGGACCCATACCCGGTTGGTCATCCAGCCCGGCAAGCAACTTGAAGGCGGTCTCGGGCCGGTTGTCGCGTATCGCAACGCGCGCCCTGAGCAATTCGCGACGGGCTGAGAACAGCGGCGGCAGCGCCTCCAGGTCGAGCGATTCCAGGAGCCTGAGGGCGGGGCGGTGACGGCCGGACCGGATCAGCGCCTCCGCGGCTTTGAGGCGATAATCCGCGCTTTCTGCGGGAGACCCCTGCTCCGCCAGGGTGAGGAATTCAGAGGCTTTATTGAGTAGATCCTGCTCGGTGAGCAAGCCCTGGGATGGATCCGATGAGCCCGCGGGCGCGTCGGTCGGTGTCTGCACAGGCTCCGCGACCGGTATCTCCCGGGTCTCCGAGGCCGGCTGCGAAGCACAGCCGGCGATTGCAATTAGCGCGGGGATAAAAAAAAATCGAGTTCTCATCAACGAGTTTTCATCAGCATTGTGGGCCGCAGACGCCGGGGCCCACAGAGTATAGCGAGTGGTCGAGCAGCCAAGCAAAACTGGTACCTTGTACGTCGTCGCGACCCCCATCGGCAATCTCGACGACATCAGCGAACGGGCCGTACGAACGCTGTCGGAGGTAGACGTGGTAGTCGTGGAGGACACCCGCATCAGTCGAAAACTGATGGATCGCTGCGGTATTCGGCCCCGCACGGTGGCGTATCACGAACACAATGAGAGCCGCCGCGCGCCGGAATTAGTGGCCAGACTGATTCGTGGCGACAACTTGGCGCTGATCAGCGACGCGGGGACGCCGCTGATCAGCGACGCCGGATATCGTCTCGTGCGTCTGGCACAGGAACGTGGGATCGCCGTGGTCGCAGTTCCAGGTCCGTGCGCGGCCATCGCCGCCTTGTCCGTCGCCGGTCTGCCGACGGACCGCTTCGCGTTCGAAGGTTTCCTGCCGGCCCGGGCCGCGCCGCGGCAACGTCGGCTGCAGGCGCTCGCGGCGGACGACCGCACCCTGATCTTTTACGAATCGGTACACCGTATCGTCGCCACGCTGCGGGACATGGTGGCGATTTTCGGCGAAGATCGGGAGGCCGCGATTGCGCGGGAATTGACGAAGAAGTTCGAATCGACAAAGAGAGGCGCCTTGGAGGATGTTCTGCACTGGCTGGAGCGCGAGCCGCGGCGGCAAAAGGGCGAATTCGTGGTGCTCGTTCGCGGCAGCCCCGAGGTGGAGCACGATCTCCGGGAAGCGGAGCGGGTGCTGACGATATTGCTCAGGACCCTGCCGCTGAAACCTGCCGTTGCGCTCGCAGCGGAGATCACCGGCGGCGGCAAGAACCGTCTGTATCGGTTGGCGTTGCGCATTCAGGGGGCCTGAGGCCGACTTGCACGGCCGAGCGGGTGTTTAGTATCTTGGGGGCGAGAGCCGGCCGGGCAGCCGCCCGCCGCGTTCCCAGGCGGGGCCTGCACCGCGACTCGCGCCGACAGTGTGCCGCCTGGGAACGCGGCGGGAGGAAAGTCCGGGCTCCGCAGGGCAGGGTGCCAGGTAACGCCTGGGCGGCGCGAGCCGACGGAAAGTGCCACAGAAAACATACCGCCCGCCGCCTACTCCGATGGTTTCTCGGGCTGCGCCCTCGGCGCGTCGGCGCCGGGCCGGGACCGGTGGCCTATCGGAGTAGGCGGCCGGTAAGGGTGAAAAGGTGCGGTAAGAGCGCACCGCGCGGGTGGTAACATCCGTGGCAGGGTAAACCCCACCCGGAGCAAGACCGAATAGGGGCCCATTGGTGTCGCCCGCACCGGGTCCGGGTAGGTCGCTTGAGGCAGGCGGTGACGCCTGTCCCAGATGAATGGCTGTCCCCGACAGAACCCGGCTTACAGGCCGGCTCTCACTCCTTCCCCGCACCGCCGCACCACCCCTGCGGGGTGCGGTCTCGGCCAGCCTCTCCGTGCTCGCAACCGCGCATCCGCCGAGGTGGGACGCGGGCGATTGCGGGGGCCTCGCCCCGCGCCTTTCCCGGTGCCGGTCGAGAGCACGTAACCGATTGTCCGATAAGGAAGAATTTTCAGTAATTCCGCCTGAATTCGCTTGACACCTGCGGTTTGATCTCACTATAGTGTGTTTATTAGTGGGGAGAAGTGCAACAAAGTGGCGAACAAAGCCTGGTGAGGAGCGATGTTCCGCGGTGTTAATACGCTTAACTTGGACGTCAAAGGTCGACTGGCGATTCCAGCCCGCTATCGAGACGACCTCCTCCGCCAAAGCGAGGGCCGGCTGGTCATCACCATCAACGACAGCAATAGTGAGCGCTGTCTGTGGGTGTACCCGCTCGACGAATGGGAAGAGATCGAGCGGAAGTTGGTGCGCCTGCCGAGCCTGGATGCCCACACCCGACGATTGAAACGGATTCTCATCGGCCACGCAACCGATTGCGATATCGATGCCAGCGGCCGCGTGTTGTTGCCTGGGCCCTTGCGCGAGTACGCCGGGCTGAAGAAGCGCGTAGTGATGATCGGACAGGGTAACAAGTTCGAGATCTGGAGCGAGGAACTGTGGGGCGCCCACCGGGATGAGTGGCTGTCCCAGACCGTCGAGGACGGTCCCTTAACGGTGGAGTTGGAATCACTATCCCTATGACGCACACGCTATGAACCGCCGTGGTGGCGAGAGGGCACAAGCCGGTCTTGGTGAGAGAAGTGGTGCAGGCGTTAAAAATAAAAAGAGATGGAATATATTTTGATGCCACATTCGGTCGTGGAGGGCACAGTCGCGAAATCCTCGCGTTGCTGGGGACCCGGGGTAGACTGATTGCAATCGACGCGGATCCTGAAGCGATAAGGTCGGCGCGCTCAGACTTCAAGGACGACCCCAGAGTGACGATAATGCAGGATCGATTCGCGGAGCTGAAACGGATTGCCGAAGAATTGTCTCTCGTCGGTCGAGTTGACGGCGTGCTTTTCGATCTCGGTGTATCCTCGCCGCAATTTGAAGACCCCCGCCGAGGTTTCAGCTTCAGCCGCGAGGGGCCGCTGGATATGCGTATGGATCCGGGTAGGGGAGTAACGGCCCGGAAATGGCTGCAGGAAGTGCGTGAGCAGGATCTGGAACGCGTACTCCGCGAACTCGGCGAAGAGCGTTACGCCCGTCGCATCGCTCGAGCGATCGTGAATACGCGCAAGGAATATCCGATCGAGAGCACGGCGGACCTGGTTCGCGTCGTAGAGCGCGCGCTGCCGCGCGCGGATCCACATAAACATCCCGCCACGCGCACGTTCCAGGCGATTCGCATGTTCATCAACCAGGAATTGGAACAGCTGCGCGAGGCGTTGCCGCAAGCGGTCGAATTGCTCTGTGCGGGGGGTCGACTTGTGGTCATCAGCTTTCATTCCCTCGAGGACAGGTTGGTCAAGCGATTCTTCCGTTTAGAGTCCAAAGGAGATCCATACCCGCCGGATTTTCCAGTTCCACACCATCGCTTGTTCCCGCGTTTGCGGGTGATGGACAAACCCAAGCGCCCCGGCGAGGAAGAAATACGCAGCAATCCGCGCGCCCGCAGCGCCGTCCTGAGGGTCGCCGAACGCACGGAGGCGGCGTATGCGTAGTTGGATCTTCTTGCTGACGATTGCGGTGGTGCTCAGCGGTATTGCCGTTGTCTACGGACGTCACCAGCATCGACTGATCTTCATCGCCTTGCAGGAGTCGCAGCAACAGAGAGACCAATTGAATATTGAATGGCGCCGGCTGCTGCTGGAAGAGAGTACATGGTCCATGCACCAACTGTTGGAAAACAACGCGCGCAGGAAACTGGGTATGACGGTACCGAGCCCCGCAGCCATGGTGGTGCTGTCCGGACGAGAGCAATGACGAAACCGACCCGATCCATCGTACACGCGGGCCGCCACTGGTTGGTGCTGGCAGTCTTGACCGTCGTTCTGCTTCTGCTGGCCGGAAGGACGGTGTTTCTCCAAATCCTGGATACGGAATACCTCAAGGCCCAGGGTGATGCACGTTATTTGCGCACCACGCACATACCACCTTCGCGCGGGATGATCCTCGATCGCAACGGTGAGCCCCTGGCGGTGAGCACGCCGGTAGATTCGGTCTGGGCCCACCCGCAGACCTTGCTGGATCAGGGTCATTCGTGGTCGCAACTCGGCAAGATCCTTCAGATCGCGCCCTCCAGGCTGCGGCAGTTGTGCCGGAAGAATCGAGAACGAGAGTTCGTGTATCTGAAGCGCCATCTGCTGCCGGAGAGCGCCGATCGCTTGCGTGATCTCGAAATCCCGGGCATCGACATGCTGAGAGAGTATCGACGTTATTACCCGCTGGGACCCTATATGGGTCATTTGCTGGGATTCACTAACGTCGACGATGTAGGTCAGGAGGGTGTCGAGCTGGCGTACGATCGGCACTTGAGTGGCATCGCGGGCAAAGATCGAGTACTCAAGGACCGGTTCGGACACATCGTCGAACGGGTAGAACGCATCCAAAGGGTCGTGAACGGCAGCAATCTCCGCGTGAGCCTGGATGCACGCATACAATTTCTCGCCTATCGCTACCTGCGCGCGGCGGTGCGGTCGCACCGGGCGAAGGGCGCTTCCGTGGTCGTGTTGGACACCAACACCGGGGAGGTGTTGGCGATGGTAAACGAACCGAGTTTCAACCCCAACAATCGCGAAGAACTCCTCGGAAGCCGGTTCCGAAATCGGGCGGTCACGGATGTGTTCGAACCGGGTTCAACGGTAAAGCCGTTCACCATTGCGATGGCGCTTGCGAGCGGCCGATTCGGACCCGATACGCGTGTCGATACGACTCCCGGAAGTCTGCGCGTAGGGCGCCACTACGTTCGCGACGTCAGGGACTACGGACTGCTCACCGTTTCTCGCGTGCTCGTGAAGTCCAGCAACGTCGGTGCGGCAAAAATCGCTATGACCCTCGCGCCACAACCCTTGTTGGATATGTTCAAGAGCTTGGGGTTCGACGAAACTACCGGCATCGGCCTGGCCGGCGAGGCGGCGGGGAGCCTGCCCGCGCGCCGCCGCTGGCGGCCCATTGAACACGCGACGTTGTCGTTTGGATACGGATTGTCCGTCACTCCGTTGCAGCTCGCCCGCGCGTACGCGGTGCTCGCAAACGGGGGCGTTCTTCTGCCGCTGAGCATCGTCCCGGTTGACGGCCCGGTCTTCGGCACGCGAGTTATGGATGCAAAGATCGCATCGGAAGTGCGACGAATGCTCGAGGGTGCGGTGAGCGACCACGGTACCGGACAGGCGGCCCGCGTCGAGCGTTACCGAGTCGCCGGGAAGACCGGGACGGTGCACAAGGTCACCGATTCCGGTTATGCAGACGATCGTTATATGTCCGTGTTTGCCGGCATCGCACCGATTTCCAGCCCGCGTCTGGCGATGGTCGTCGTCATCGACGATCCCCGCGGCGAGAACTATTACGGTGGTGAAGTCGCCGCCCCGGTTTTTTCACAGGTCATGGCCGGTGCGCTGCGATTGATGAATGTGCCGCCGGATCTTCAACCGGCCCCTATCCGCGAGGCCAAAGGTGGCGATACCGGCGTATGAACTCGAACACGAAAATGCTGCGATTGCCGCTGAGCGAACTGTTGCAAGGTTTCGTTTCGATCGAGCCGGAACACGACATCTTGATCAGCGGTATCGCCCTGGACAGTCGCGAGGTCGAGGCGGGAGATGTCTTTTTCGCTTATGCGGGCACCGCTCGTCACGGCCGCGACTACGTCCAGCAGGCCGTTGACCGGGGCGCCGCCGTGGTAGTTTACGAACCCGGCAACGGTGCGCTCCCCGCGCTTGACGTCGCATCTTATCCGATGCCCGAGCTGCAGCGTCGTGTCGGATTGATCGCCGACCGCTTCTATGGACAACCGTCCAGGCACCTGGTCGTCGCCGGAATAACCGGAACCAACGGCAAAACCACCTGCACCCACGCGTTGATGCAGGCGCTCGGGCACCTCGGAGCGCGTTGCGGGTTCATCGGGACCTTGGGTATAGGTTTTGGAGACAATCTGCAACCCAGCCGGCACACTACACCCGACCCGATCGGATTGCATCGCACTTTACGTCGCTTTGTCGATGGCGGCGCCAGCCATGTATGCATGGAGGTGTCGTCGCATGCAATGGACCAGGGACGCGCAGCGGGCGTGGCTTTCGACATCGCTGTGTTCACAAACCTCAGTCGCGATCACCTGGATTATCACGGGGACATGGCAGCGTACGGGGGAAGCAAAGCTCAGTTGTTCGATTGCGCCACGTTAGAACTCGCGGTGCTCAATGATGACGACCCGTTCAGCAGCGTATTGCGGGAACGCACGCTGGCCCGCAAAATAGTCAGCTACGGCATGCGAACCGGGGACGTGTACGCGGAAAGCGTTACCCCTTTGGACAACGGCCTGAAAATCGTGATCGTCACCGGCGAGTCACGTTTCGGCGTTTCGTCGTCCTTGCTCGGGCGTGTGAACGCCCTGAATCTCCTCGCGGTTGCGTCGGTGCTCTTGGCACAGGGACGTGACGGCGGCGAGCTTGCCGTCGCCCTGGAGCGCATCAAGCCGGTGCCCGGGCGAATGGAATTGTTTCGCGCCTTCGAGTCCGGCCCCGCGGTCGTCGTCGACTACGCACATACACCCGATGCGCTGGCCCATGCCTTGCGATCGATTCGCGAACACTGCCGACAACGCCTCTGGGTCGTATTTGGCTGCGGCGGCGACAGAGATCGCGGCAAGCGGCCGATGATGGGCCAGGTAGCGGAACAACTGGCGGACGCGGTGGTGCTCACGGACGACAATCCACGGTCAGAGCGGCCGCAAGCCATCGTTGCTGAAATCGTCGCTGGAATGGGTACTTCGCCTACCGTGATCCACGATCGCGCCGAAGCGATTCAATGGACGATTCGGCACGCGGATTCCGGGGACTGGATCGTCGTAGCCGGAAAGGGTCATGAGACCACGCAACAACTGGGCGATCGCGAGATCGCTCTGAGCGACCGGCGTATCGTGACCGAAACACTGGGAATGGCGGCGTGATGCGTCTGCAAGAGGTAGCCAAAGCTGTGCATGGAAGACTCGTCGGCGACGATGTGTTCATCGCGGGCGTAACGACCGACACCCGCACTCTGAGACAGGGTGAGCTATTCGTCGCCCTTCGAGGATCGCGTTTTGACGGTCACCGCTTCGTTGTTGACGCCGCGCATAACAATGCCGCCGCGGCGCTCATAGACGAGCAGATCGAAACCGTCCTGAGTACCGTGCAAGTCGACGACACAAAAGCCGCACTGGGCGAACTCGCACGGCATTGGCGCAATCGGTTCGATATCCCGCTGATCGGTGTAACCGGAAGCAATGGCAAGACCACGGTAAAGGAAATGCTGGGCGCCATTCTCAATCGCTGCGGCAAGACACTGGTCACCTCGGGAAACTTGAACAACGAAATCGGTGTCCCTTTGACATTGTTGCGGCTGCGCGACGATCACCGCTATGCGGTGGTCGAAATGGGGACTAATCATATCGGAGAGATCGATTATCTGAGTCGAATGGCGCGCCCCACCGTCGCGGTCATCACCAACGCCGCCGCGGCTCACCTCGAGGGCCTGGGAAATGTGGAAAGCGTCGCTAAGGCGAAAGCCGAGATCTTTCACGGTCTCGGCCGCGACGGCGTCGCAATAATAAACGCGGACGATCCCTACGCGCCGCTGTGGCGGACGAGGGCCCGTCCCCGCCGCTGTCGGGATTTCGCGTTGCGTCGCGAAGCCAGTGTTGCCGCCGATTTCGAAACCGGGACCGGATCTTCGACACTGCGGCTGCGTACCCCCATCGGCGACGTGGAGCTGAGCCTGCCACTGCCGGGTGAACATAATGTTGCAAACGCACTGGCCGCCGCTTGTGCGGCGATCGCTGTCGGCACGGGACTGGACCAGGTCAAGGCGGGGTTGGAACAGATGGCTCCGGTGCGCGGGCGTCTGCAGGTGCGGCGGGGGGTACGCGGTTCGACCGTGTACGACGATACCTACAACGCGAACCCGGCTTCCGTGCGCGCAGCCGTCGATGTGATATCCGCGCGCTCCGGCACGCGCCTTCTGGTGCTCGGCGATATGGCCGAGCTGGGGTCGCAGGAAAAAACTCTGCATCGTGACATCGGCCGCTACGCACGCGATCACGGCGTCGATGGCTTGCTGGCCTTGGGACCGTTGAGCACGGAGGCTGTCGAGGCGTTCGGCGACGGCGGCTCGCATTTCGAGTCCGAAGGCGGGTTGATCCGGGTTTTACGCAACCAACTCGACGAACACACGACCGTACTGGTCAAGGGATCACGGAGCATGCATATGGAAAGAATTATCGAAAAGATTGTCGAGCCCAACGGCGGTGCCGCGACGGGGAGTGCCCATTGATGCTGCTTTACCTGTTCGATGCCCTGGCCCGTGAATTCAGCGTCTTCAACGTATTTCGCTATCTGACGTTTCGCAGCATCTGTGGGGTCTTAACGGCGCTCACAGTATGTTTTGTTCTCGGACCTATGATGATCCGTAAGCTCAGTCACTACCAGATAGGGCAGACCGTTCGTCAAGACGGCCCGCCGACGCATTTCGAGAAAGTCGGCACGCCCACCATGGGCGGCGCCTTGATCCTGGTGTCGGTGATCGCCACCACGCTGTTGTGGGCGGATCTCGGAAATCGGTTTGTCTGGGTGGTGCTGTTTACCTGTCTGTCATTCGGTCTCATCGGATGGATCGACGACTACCGCAAGCTGATTGAAAAGAACCCCCGTGGAATAGGCGCCAAATCCAAGTTCCTGTGGCAGAGCGTCGCCGGGATGGTGAGCGCGCTGTTCCTTTATTTCAGCGCGCAATCGCCCCTGGAGACCGCATTGATCGTACCGTTCTTCAAGGAAGTGGCGATCGCCTTGGGGCCGTGGTTCATCGTTTTGACCTATCTCGTGATCGTCGGCTCGAGCAACGCCGTCAACCTTACCGACGGCTTGGACGGGCTGGCGATCATGCCGACGGTTTTGGTCGCCGGAGGATTGGGCATCTTCGCATACGTCACCGGTCACAGCATCTTCGCCAATTATCTCGCCATCCCCTATATCCCGGGAACCGGGGAAGTCATGGTGTTCTGCGCCGCCCTCGTGGGCGCCGGACTCGGTTTCCTGTGGTTCAATACCTATCCCGCGCAGGTATTCATGGGAGACATCGGCGCGCTTGCGCTGGGCGCGTCCCTGGGGGCGGTGGCGGTGGTGGTGCGGCAGGAAATCGTGCTCGTCATCATGGGCGGAATTTTCGTCGTCGAAACGGTATCGGTCATTCTGCAGGTGGCCTCATTCAAGCTCGTGGGTAAGCGGATATTTCGCATGGCGCCCTTGCATCATCACTTCGAACTGAAAGGATGGCCGGAACCTCGGGTCAGCGTTCGCTTCTGGATAATTAGTCTCATCCTGGTTCTCGTCGGTCTGGCGACATTGAAGATTCGCTGATGCTTACACTGATCTTGATCGCCGGAAAGAATCTATGTCGATGAGCATCGCGATACAGGAGATTCGTGGAGCGGTTGAAATGATTCAATTACAGTCGTCGGCGGTTGTCGTGGGTCTTGGTTCTACCGGTCTCAGTTGCGTGCGATTTCTGGTGGATAACGGTTACTCGGTTTCCGTTGTCGATTCGCGCGCGCAGCCGCCGATGCGCACCATGCTCGAGCAACGCTACCCCGGGGTTCCTTTGCAATGCGGCATCGACTCCGAATCGCTCAAACGCGCCGACCTGGTGGTGGTCAGTCCGGGCGTTTCCATACGCCATGCCGCGATCCAAAGCGCGATGGCGGAGGGCACAGAAGTGCTCGGTGATGTCGAATTGTTCGCACGCCAGGCGGCGGCGCCCGTGATTGCCATCACCGGGTCGAACGGAAAGAGCACCGTCACCGCCCTCGTCGGCGACATCTGTCGGGCGGCGCACATTGATGTCTCGGTAGGCGGCAATATCGGTGTCCCGGTGCTGGATCTGCTGGCGCCCGGTGTTCGGGTGCCGGAAATATACGTATTGGAATTGTCCAGTTTCCAACTCGAGACCACCTTCAGTCTCGCGCCCAGGGCGGCGGCGATACTGAATCTGAGCCCCGATCACATGGACCGCTACCCCGACATGGACGCCTACGCCCGGGCCAAGGGGCGCGTCTTTGGGAAAGACGGCGTGGCGGTGGTCAATCGGGACGACCCGGCGACGCTGGGTCTGGTGCCGGCGAATCGACGCTTGTTGACGTTCGGAAGCTCCTGTCCGCGGGACACAAACGAGTTCGGTCTGATCAAGCGCGAAGGGAGCGAGTGGTTGAGCCGGGGCGAAGATGCGCTGATGCCCTGCGAGCAAATTCCACTGATCGGGCATCACAACCGCTTGAATGTGTTGGCCGCGATGGCGTTGGCGAGTGTCGTCGATGTGCCGGAGTCGGCGATGGTCGCCGCGGTTCGCCGGTTCAAGGGTCTGCCTCACCGCAGTGAAATTCTGCTTCGCAAAGACGGCGTAAGCTGGATCAACGATTCAAAGGCGACGAACGTAGGGGCGACGGCGGCGGCGCTCAACGGTTCCGACTCACCCGTGGTGCTCATCGCAGGTGGCGAGGGCAAGCACGCAGATTTTTCCAACCTCGTGGATCCGGTCTCACGACGAGCGCGCGCGGTCGTATTGTTCGGCAAAGACGCCGATCTGATCGCCGATGCAATTCGAGATGCGGTGCCTTGCCGCAAGGTGGACACTTTGCGTGAGGCGGTGCTGGCCGCGCGCGAGTTCGCACAAGCGGGAGACGCGGTCATGTTGTCGCCCGCTTGCGCAAGTTTCGACATGTTTGAAAACTTCGAACAACGTGGCGATGTCTTTCGCAGGTTGGTGCGGGAACTGGTTGCATGACGGCACTTACCTCACAGGCGGTACGATCCGATGACTTCGTGGCCAATCTACGTCTCGATCCTTGGCTCAGCGGCGTTCTCATCGCACTGTTGAGTCTGGGATTGGTGATGGTCTATTCGGCGACGATTGCGGGAGGCAAGCAAACACTCGACACGAGCTTTCAGCATTTACTTCGCCACGCTACGCATATTGTTTTCGGACTGATGGTCATGACCGCGATCTCGATTACACGTATAAAGTGGTGGAACCGGATCAGCAAGCCACTGTTGCTCATCAGCATCGTCGTCCTCGGCGCGCTGTTGGTGCCGGGCATCGGTGTCGAGGTCAACGGCAGCGTGCGGTGGCTCGATCTTGGATCGATACGTCTGCAACCGTCCGAGTTCGTCAAGGTGGCGATGGTGATTTACACCGCCGGCTACCTGACGCGCAAACAGGAAGAAATAGGGCAATTCAGCCAGGGGATCCTGATGATCGGTCTGGTATTAGCGGTGCTCGCCTTGCTCCTGCTGATGGAACCCGACTTCGGCAGTTTCGTGGTGATTGCCCTTACCGTCGGCATGATGCTGTTTCTCGGCGGCATCCGGTTTTGGCATTTTCTGTTGTGCGTCCTTCTTGGCGTCGTCGCGATGGTGGTATTGACGGTGGTTTCCCCTTATAGAATGCAACGCGTGATGAGCTTCTTGAATCCCTGGTCGGATCCCTTTGATTCAGGTTTTCAATTGACCCAGGCGCTCATCGCGTTCGGACGCGGCGAGTGGTACGGGGTGGGCCTGGGCGCGAGTATTCAAAAGCTTTATTACCTGCCGCATGCGAACACCGATTTTCTGCTGGCCGTGATCGCTGAGGAGCTGGGGTTGATCGGTGTATTGCTCGTGGTTGCTCTGTTCGGCCTCCTGCTGTGGAGGGCGTTTGCAATCGCGCGTCGCGCGGAGACGGTCGGCAAGATCTACAGTGCGCGCCTGGCCCAGGGCGCCGGTTTGCTGTTGGTCATTCAAGCGCAGATCAACATAGGCGTTAATAGCGGTGTTCTCCCGACCAAGGGCTTGACCCTGCCGTTTCTGAGTTACGGCGGTTCGAGCATGCTCGCTTCGTGCATGGCCATGGGATTGCTGATGGCGGTAGCCCGTGAACTGCGGCCGCAGCCGGGAGGGCGGCGATGAGCACGCTTCTCATCATGGCCGGCGGCACCGGCGGGCACGTGTTTCCGGCCCTCACTGTGGCGGAGGATCTGCGCGCACGCGGCGTTGACGTGGTCTGGCTGGGGACGAAATCCGGTCTCGAAGCGCGCTCCGTGCCCGCCGCCGGTTTCGACATTGAATGGATCCATATCCGCGGGCTGCGCGGCAAGGGGGTATGGGGGCTGATACGCACCCCCTTTCTGCTGATTCTGGCAATGCTGCAGACCATCGGCGTGATATTGCGACGGCGGCCCACGGCGCTGCTGGGTATGGGCGGCTTCGTCTCAGGTCCGGGCGGGCTGGTCGCCTGGTTGCTCCGCCGCCCTCTGTTGATACACGAAGCCAACGCCATAGCGGGATTCACCAACCGGGTCTTGGCTCGTCTGAGTGCCCGGGTCATGAGCGGGTTTCCCGACACCTTTCCGGAGAGCGTGCACGCGGCCTACGTCGGCAACCCGGTGCGCGCGGAGATCGCCCGCTTGCCGGATCCGAAAACGCGAATGCTCGGCCGACAGGGGGGGCTGCAATTGCTCGTTGTCGGCGGCAGCCAGGGCGCGCGTGTATTCAATGAGCTGGTGCCGGCCGCCATGGAGGGGCTCGAGCTGTCGCCGCAGGTCTGGCATCAAACCGGGTCCGGTAACGCCGACTCGGTGCGTTCGGCGTACCGGAGACGGGGGCTCTCGGCGCGGATCGAGGAATTCATAGAGGATATGGCCGAGGCCTACGCCTGGGCGGATCTGGTGATCTGTCGGGCCGGGGCGATGACGGTGGCGGAAACGAGTGCGGCAGGGGTGGCGACCGTTCTTGTTCCTTTCCCGCATGCGGTGAGCGATCACCAGACGGCAAACGCCCGGTTTCTCGCCCGCCGCGACGCCGCGATCCTCATTCCGCAACGCGAGTTGACGGTGGATCGGTTGCAAGACACGCTGCAGCGCCTGGCGGACCGGCGCGATCATCTGCTCGATTTGGCGCACAGGGCCCGGACACTCGCCAAGCCGGATGCGGCCAGGCGGGTGGCGGATATCTGCATGGAGGTCCTCAGTGCGTGAAAGCGTTCAGCGTATCCATTTCGTGGGCATCGGGGGCAGCGGCATGAGCGGTATCGCGGAGGTACTGATCAATCTCGGCTATACCGTCTCCGGTTCCGACCTCGTCGAAACCGCCACGACCCGGCGATTGCGTGAGTTCGGCGCAGACGTGCATATCGGTCACGACGCAGACTGGGTCAAAGGCTGTGACGTGGTCGTCGCGTCGACCGCGGTGAAGCAGACGAATCCCGAAGTCGTGGCCGCGGTAAAGGCGAAGGTGCCCGTTGTGCCTCGCGCTGAGATGCTCGCCGAGTTGATGCGATTTCGCAAGGGCATCGCGGTTGCCGGCACCCACGGTAAGACGACCACTACCAGCCTCGTGGCGAGTGTTCTCGCCCAGGGTGGTTTGGACCCGACGTTCGTCGTCGGGGGGCGGGTGAAAGGTACCGAGTCCAACGCGAAGCTCGGCGGCGGCGAGTATCTGGTCGCCGAAGCCGACGAGAGCGACGCCTCGTTTATACATCTACAACCCCTGCTGGCGGTGGTGACCAATATCGATGCCGACCATATGGAGACCTATCGCGGCGATTTCGGTCTGCTGAAGCGGACGTTTGTGGAATTTCTCCAGAATCTGCCGTTTTACGGCCTCGCTGTGCTGTGTTTGGACGATCCGACGGTGCGGGAGATCATCGCCGACGTACGCAAGCCGATCCGCACCTACGGAACCGGCGCGAATGCGGACTTCCGGGCCACGAATATCCGGCAACGCGGGTTGACGATGGAGTTCGACGTCGTGCGCCCGGACCGCCGAAGCCCCCTTGGCATCGAGCTGCCGCTGCCCGGTCGGCACAACGTGCTCAACGCGCTCGCAGCCGTAGCGGTGGGCGATCGATTGGGGATTTCCGACGAGGCCTTGCAAACGGGACTCAAGCGCTTCCAGGGAATAGGACGCCGTTTCGACATTCACGGGGAAATCAAGGCCGACGGAGGCAGGGCGCTGTTGGTCGACGATTACGCGCATCATCCGCGCGAACTCAAGGCCACCCTGGACGCCGCGTCCGAATCTTGGCCGGATCGTCGCCTGGTGGTCGTATTCCAGCCCCACCGCTACACCCGTACACGGGACCTCATCGACGACTTCAGCAATGTGCTCGCGGATTACGATCCGCTGATCGTGACCGAAGTCTACGCCGCCGGCGAGTCGATCATCAACGGTGCCGACGGGCGTGCCTTGTGCCGCTCCATACGCAACCGCGGAAGGACCGATCCGATTTTCCTCGAATCCCTGTCGGAACTGCCGCAGGCGTTGGCATCGATCTTGCAGGATCGGGACGTGGTAATCACCCTGGGCGCCGGCGACATCGGCCTGGCCGCCAAGCAACTCGCGCTCGGCGGTATGCAGCAGGGGGAAGGCGCGTGACGGGGGTGGTATTGAACCGGGAAGCCGAGGAGCCGGCGATGATACGCGGTCAGCTGCGCCGCAACGAGCCGATGTGCAAACACACCAGCTGGCGCGTGGGTGGCGACGCGGACCGGTATTTCGTGCCGGCGGACAGGGCGGATTTGATTGCGTTCCTGCGCCGGTTGGGCGCGGACACGCCGATCGTCTGGGTCGGACTGGGAAGCAATTTGCTGGTCCGCGACGGTGGAATTCGCGGTGTGGTCATTGTCACGCACAGGGGCCTAGGGGATCTCAAAAGACCGGCGCAGGGGCGCATCTACGCCGAGGCCGGCGTGCCGGGGGCGAAGCTCGCCCGCTTCAGCGTGCGCGCGGGTCTCGCTGGAGCCGAGTTCTTCGCCGGCATTCCAGGGACCCTGGGCGGTGCCCTGGCCATGAACGCGGGCGCGTTCGGATCCGAAACCTGGGACGTCGTCGCGGCGGCGGAGACCGTGGATTCGGCCGGGCAGGTACGCCGGCGTTGCCCGGACGACTTCGAGATCGGCTACAGGTCTGTGACCTTGCCCACTGACAACGAGTGGTTCATCGCCGCCGAACTGCACCTGCGGCCGGGGAATGCGGAGGATGGCCGCGAACGCATCAGGAATCTACTGTTAAAACGCGCGCAATCGCAGCCGCTCCAGGTTCCGAGCGCCGGCTCCGTGTTCCGAAATCCGCCCGGCGACTTCGCCGCGAGATTGATCGAGTCCTGCGGTCTGAAGGGCGAGCGCGAGGGCGGTGCTCGGGTCTCGGAGCGGCACGCGAATTTCATAGAGAACCGCGGCGGCGCCACGGCCGCTCAGATCGAAGCGTTGATCCGGCGGGTGCAACGCGAGGTGCAACGCCGCCACGGAGTGCTGCTCGAGACGGAAGTTCGGATTATCGGTGAACGCGCGTGATCGAAGATATCGGAAAAGTGGCGGTCCTGATGGGCGGGTTATCGGCGGAACGAGAGGTCTCGTTGAAGAGTGGCGGGAGGATCGTCGAGGGGTTGCGCGCGGAAGGTGTCGATGCCTTGGGACTCGACGCCGATCGTGACGTCATGCGGCGCCTGCACGAACTCAAAGCCGAGCGTGCGTTCATCGCCCTTCACGGGAGATGGGGAGAGGACGGCGTAATCCAGGGCGCGCTGGAAGTGGCCGGAATCCCGTACACCGGCAGTGGCGTGCTCGGCTGCGCCCTCGCCATAGACAAACTGCGCACGAAACTAATGTGGCGCGGCGCCGGGATACCGACGCCGGAATACAGGGTGATCAATGGCGAAGACGACCTTGCGACCGCGGTTTCGGATCTCGGACTTCCCTTGTTTGTAAAGCCGTCGCTCGAGGGATCGAGTATCGGTATCACCAAGGTGGAATCGCAGGCAACGTTCGTCCAGGCGTGGCGCGCGGCGCGGGAATACGATTCGACGGTGCTGGCGGAAAAATTCATTGACGGACCCGAGCTCACGATCGGAGTCCTCGGCAACGAGGCGTTGCCCACCATTCGTCTGGAAACGCCAAGAACGTTTTACGACTATGTCGCGAAGTACGAGGCCGATACCACCCTTTATCACTGCCCCTCCGGTCTCGCGGACGACCTCGACACGGCGCTGCAACGGCAGGCATTGCAGGCCTTCGAGGTGCTCGGCTGCACGGGATGGGGGCGCGTGGACCTGATGCTGGACGGGGCCGACCGGCCGTATTTTCTGGAGGTCAACACCGTGCCGGGAAT
Organism: uncultured Gammaproteobacteria bacterium; assembly: GCA_947258495.1. Classification (GTDB taxonomy): domain Bacteria; phylum Pseudomonadota; class Gammaproteobacteria; order Arenicellales; family JAANXG01; genus CALZGZ01. Next base: position 22,461 of record CAMYIN010000164.1, on the reverse strand, counting down.
GACGGATCACAGCCTGGTGCCGATGGCGGCGCGGGCCCGGGGCATGGATTTCAATCAACTGGTGCGACGTATCCTGGAGCTTAGTCTATGAAACGCAGGGCTGTGGGACGACAGGAGTACGAAAGAAAGCTGGTGCGACGCAAGTGGGTTACGCGTTGGACGCTGTTGGCGACGGCAACCGTTCTCGCGTTCATCACGATTACCGCGCTGGTGGCGGATCGGTTGTTCTTGCCGAGCGCGTTCCGGGTGGATCGAGTCAAGGTGGAAGGTGTGCTTGAACACATAGACCCCACGCCGCTGGCGAAGGTGGTTTCGGCGGCGGTCGATGGAAACTTTTTTTCCCTCGATCTTAATCGAGTCGAGCGCGCAGTCGCGGACCTGCCTTGGGTCTATAGCGTTACGGTGCGACGGGTCTGGCCGCGGAGCATTCACGTCACGGTCATCGAACAGCACCCGGTGGCCCGCTGGGGGAAAAGTCACTGGTTGAACACCGACGGGCAAGTAATCACGTTGACTCCGGCCTCCGATCTGACCGAGCTGGTGCAGCTTGACGGACCCGACGGAGCTTCATTCCGGGTGCTCGAACGTTACAGGAAATGGCAAACACGTCTCGCCAAATACGGCCTCAAGATTCGGCGCGTCACATTGAGCCCGCGGCGTGCCTGGACGCTGGCGATATCTCCCATGTCGTGGACCGTGGACCGCGGGGACGGAATCGGTGCGGCTGAATTCGACGTAATTCTTGGTAATCGGGATACGGAAGCGCGCTTGCAGAGGTTTGTGCGTTCCTACGGGACTCTGCTGTACCAGCAGGCGGGTGAATTGGATCGAGTCGACATGAGATATCCGAACGGCATTGCGGTGTCGCGGCGAGTCGCACCGGCATCAGACAACAATTCAGAGGCGAATAACAGAGCATGACCAAGAAAAACGATAACCATCTCATTGTCGGACTCGATATAGGTACCTCCAAGGTGTTGGCGATCGTGGGAGAAGTCAACCCCGTCGGCGAAATCGAAATTATCGGCGTAGGCCATCATCCCGCGCGCGGAATGCGCAAAGGCGTAGTGGCCAATATCGAATCGACGGTGCAGTCGATCCAGCGGGCGGTGGAGGAAGCGGAACTGATGGCGGGGTGTCAGATCTATTCGGTCTACGCCGGGATCGCCGGAGCGCACATCAGCAGTTTCAATTCGCACGGCGTCGTTGCCATCCGCGACAAGGAAGTGGCTGCGGGAGACGTCGAACGTGTCCTCGAAGCGGCGCGCGCGCTTGCGATTCCGAACGACCAGAAGGTTCTGCACATTCTGCCGCAAGAATTCATCATCGACGGACAAGAGGGCATACACGAGCCCATCGGCATGAGCGGCGTACGTCTGGAGGCGAAGGTGCATATCATCACCGGTGCGGTGAGCGCGGCCCAGAACATCATCAAATGCATTCGCCGTTGTGGACTCGAGGTAGACGACATCATATTGGAACAACTCGCGTCCAGCCAGTCCGTGCTCACTGAGGACGAGAAGGATCTCGGCGCGTGTCTCGTCGACATCGGTGGTGGAACAACCGATATCGCGATTTTTACCGAAGGCGCGATCCGGCACACCGCCGTCATTCCCATCGCCGGCGATCAGGTGACGAACGACATCGCGGTGGCATTACGTACGCCCACACAGTCCGCCGAGGAATTGAAGAAAAAATACGGTGCGGCATTGACGCAGCTTGCGGCCAGCGACGAAAGCATTGAGGTGCGCAGTGTGGGAGACCGTCCTCCTCGCAGATTGTCGCGACACACTCTGGCGGAAGTCATCGAACCCCGCGTTGAAGAACTCTATGAGTTGGTGCGCGGCGAGTTGCGGCGCAGCGGTTTCGAGGAGCTCATAGGCTCTGGCGTAGTACTGACCGGAGGAAGTTCGAAAATGGAGGGAATGGTCGAGCTCGCCGAGGAGGTTTTCCACGTGCCGGTCCGGCTCGGAATGCCTAAATATATTGGTGGATTGAACGAGGTCGTAAAGAACCCGATCTATTCGACGGGCGTCGGTCTGATTCAGTTTGGGAATGTCAATCAGGGTCCGACGCTCGCAACCGGACCCCGCCGTTCCGGGTTCAAAGATGTATTCGAGCGTATGAAGGCCTGGTTTCAAGGAGGATTCTAGAGTCGTTGCGTTAATGAATCAGGACGATACGAGATGAAAGTACGTAATAAACAGTTTATTGCAGTCATGGGAGTCATCCAATGTTTGAACTAGTAGATACAGTAGATCAACAAGCCGTAATCAAGGTCGTCGGGGTCGGTGGTGGAGGGGGCAATGCCGTGGATCACATGGTGACCGCCAACATCGAGGGTGTCGAATTCATCAACGCCAATACCGACGCCCAGACGCTGAACCGTTCTAACGCCGATACCATTCTCCAACTGGGAGCAAACCTCACCAAGGGTCTGGGGGCGGGCGCGAATCCGGAGATAGGGCGGCAAGCGGCGATGGAAGACCGCGATCGCATAGCCGAGGCGATTCAGGGCGCGGACATGGTGTTTATTACCGCCGGCATGGGCGGAGGAACCGGTACCGGTGCGGCCCCCATAGTGGCGCAGATCGCTCGCGAGCAGGGGGCGTTGACGGTCGCCGTCATCACCAAGCCGTTTCCGTTCGAGGGCGGAAAACGGATGTCCGTAGCCGACAACGGCATTCGCGAGTTGTCGGAGCACGTGGATTCTCTCATTACCATACCAAATGAAAGGGTTCTGGACGTCATGGGGAAGCAGGCGACCCTGCTGGAGGCCTTCGCCAAGGCCAACGAGGTGCTCCGAAACGCGGTGCAGGGCATATCCGAGCTCATTACCCGGCCGGGACTGATAAACGTGGATTTCGCCGACGTCAGGACCGTGATGGCGGAGATGGGCATGGCGATGATGGGTTCGGCCACGGCCACTGGCGTGGATCGAGCGGTGGACGCCGCGCGCGCGGCGGTGTCCAGCCCGCTGCTCGAGGATACACATATCGCCGGAGCCCGCGGAATCCTGGTGAACGTCACCGCCGGCATGGATATGTCTATCGGGGAGTTTGAAGAAGTCGGCAACGTACTGCGGGAATTCGCCGCAGACGACGCCACGGTAGTGATTGGCACGGTCTTGGACCCGGAGATGCAGGGCGATCTGCGCGTTACCATGGTGGCGACCGGGATCGGCGAGGCCCAAGTGGCGGCCAATCCGTATAAAGTCGTCCATTCCGTGCAAAAGGCGGTCAATTACGAAGACTTTGAGGCCCCCACGGTGATCCGCAACCGCAGGGAAGAGCGCGATCTGCCCATTCTGCCGGATGAAAAAAACCTGGATTACCTGGATATCCCAGCGTTTCTACGCCGCCAGGCCGATTGACGGGGAACGAGACAGTGACTACACAAAGACATTAGAATCGTGTACGATGCGCCGACTTGGGGAGGGGCATTTCCCAGCCTGATCTCAGCCTAAGGACGGCTGCGTGTCGCATAATAACAGGCTCAAAAAAAATCCAATGATCAAGCAACGCACGCTTAAGAACGTTATCCGAGCCACCGGAGTCGGACTTCATACTGGTGACAAAGTCTATCTAACGCTGAGACCCGCTGCTCCCGACACGGGTATTGTCTTCCGGCGCGTCGATTTGGATCCGCCCATTGAGGTCCCGGCGCGTTCCGAATTCGTCGGCGACACCCGATTGTCCACCACGCTGGAGAACCAAGGCGTAAAGATTTCCACCGTCGAGCATTTGATGTCCGCGTTCGCCGGGCTGGGCGTGGACAACGCCTACGTCGATCTGACCGCGGGCGAGGTTCCCATCATGGATGGGAGCGCAGGACCCTTCGTCTTTCTGATCCAGTCTGCGGGCATAGAGGAACAGTCGGTTCCGAAAAAATTTATTCGCATCACCAAGAAGGTCGCGATAGAGGAGGGAGACAAGTGGGTAAGATTTGACCCTCTCGATGGATTCAAAGTGTCTTTCGCGATCGATTTCAATCACCCGATATTCAGTAATTATACCCAACAGGCGAGCGTGGATTTTTCCACGACGTCCTTCGTGAAAGAAGTCAGTCGCGCACGTACCTTCGGTTTCATGCAGGACCTCGAGGCACTGCGCGAAGCAGGGCTGGCCCGCGGAGGCAGCTTGGATAACGCTATCGTCATGGATTCTTATCACATATTGAACGACGATGGCCTGCGTTACGAGGACGAATTCGTAAAGCACAAGATCTTGGACGCCATCGGCGATCTGTATCTGCTCGGCCATCCTCTCATAGGTGCCTTCAGCGCCTACAAATCGGGACACGCGTTGAACAATCAATTGTTGCGCATGTTGTGTCGTGACAAGTCGGCCTGGGAGCTGGTCTCGTTCGATGATCCTGAAGAGGCGCCGATAGCGTTCGTTCGCACGGTTCCCGCGACTTTGTAGGATTTCTGTGGCCTCGCTTCGCCTGCACGGCTCTCGCTGAGCTGCCGCTGGGACGAGGGGTTGGCGCCGCGACGGACGTTTGCAGTACCGGGAATCGTGGCGATCTGGCGGGCAGAGGTTGGTCATCGAGAAGCGATGGCCGGGCCCCGGGGCCGAATTTCCGCCGGCGGGAGTGCTAGCTGCGCAACGCTTTGCTAAGCTTTAACAGGGCGGTTCGAAGTTCCCCGTCCGGCATGGCGTTGGCCGAGGAACGGATTGCTCGCACGACATGGAGTGGCGTCCTGTCGCGCACGGGCGGGCTGGCCTTGGGAGGTGGTATGACGGGCGAAACGCGCACGCGCAAGGAACGAACGTCGGACATGCCGCGTGCGCGCAGGAGTCGCAGGAATGAGACCTGGTGATGCCGGATGTTGCTTGCCCAAACCGGCGAATCTGCGCACACGGTTACCTGGCCGTCGGCGTAGTGGGTGGGTCTGCTGTGTTCGGCCAGATCCGGCGAGACTACGTTACGCCATATTTTTTCAATGGATTGCAGCTGCTCGATCACGCTGAATAGGGTAACGCCCGCCACCTGACAGGGTTTCAGCAGGTTTCCGAGCGGGCGAAACGTCTTTGTGTTGTTTGACGACGGCATGGGCGTTTATAGATATTAAGTATACAGAGAACGGTCGCCTCAGCGTATGCGTATTATCTTAGTACCCAGTGATACCGGTAAGCGCCGCAGCATCAGCTTGAGTCGGCGGCAAGTGCGATTGCTGACAATTTCCGTGGTGGGCGTGTTACCGGTCCTTGCCGGGGTCGCGGGTTTCTACCTAAGCGATAGATCCGCGTTTGAAACCGCGACTACTCAACCCGACTACGGAAACTTGATAGAAAAGGAACTGCAGACGCAACGGAGCAAGATCGCCCAGGCCAGAACCGAAGTCGCGGATCACCTCGACGCACTGGGACGCAACCTCGGCCGGTTGCATGCCCAGGTGTCCCGCATCAACGCATTGGGTCAACGACTTACCGAGATGGCGGGGCTCGATCCGAGCGAGTTCGATTTCGACGAGGAGCCTGCGCTGGGTGGTCCGGAACCGCAGAGCGGCGTGCAAGATCGCGCAGAGACCCAATTCATGCAGTCGTTTGACCGACTCGAGCGCCGGCTGCAGGAAAAATACGAAGAATTGCGGGTGCTGCAGTCGCTGTTGATGGATCGTACCCTGCACGGGAGGCAGTTTCCCAGAGGTTGGCCCATCGACGATGGTTGGCTGTCGTCCGGCTACGGTTACCGGACCGATCCGTTCACGGGGCGTCGCGAGTTTCACGGAGGCGTGGACATCGCCGGCAACGCCGGCGGGCCGATCAAGGCGGTGGCGGAGGGCGTTGTTACGCATGCGGGCGTGAAGCCGGCATACGGGTTGATGGTCGAGATCAATCATGGCAATGGATACACTACGCGCTACGCGCACGCACTGGCGGCGGTCGTTCAAGCGGGAGACCGTGTGGAAAAGGGACAGATAATCGCGGTGGTGGGAAACAGCGGGCGCTCCACAGGACCCCATCTGCATTTCGAGGTCTTGCTCAACGATCGAACGGTGAATCCCCGACGTTATCTCAAGGCTTCCGGCTGAGGAATTCAACAGCGGAACTGCGCCCGATCTTCCTGGCCCGAGGGAGTTTTCATAGGGCCGCAAAGCCTTCATACTCTGCTTTTCCTAACATCTTTACATCTGTTGGAATGTCAATTTAAGGATTGGTGATGATCGGATCGCTCCTGAAAAAAGTCTTCGGTACCCGAAACGAACGTTTGATTCGGCAGATGTCGAAGACCGTCGGCGAGGTCAACGCGCTGGAAAGTCAGATAAGCGCGCTGTCGGACGACGAACTGGCGGCGAAAACCGACGAATTCAGAAGCCGCATAGAAGAAGGACAATCGTTGGAATCGCTGCTGTCGGAGGCCTTCGCGGTGGTGCGCGAAGTCGCCAAACGTACATTGGCGATGCGGCATTTCGACATGCAGATCATAGGGGGCATGGTGCTGCACGAAGGCAAGATAGCCGAGATGCGTACCGGTGAAGGAAAAACATTGGTGGCGACCTTGCCCGCTTATCTGAACAGTGTAGGCGGGAAGTCGGTGCATATCATCACCGTTAATGACTATCTGGCTCGTCGCGACGCAGAGTGGATGGGCAAGATCTATCATTTTCTGGGGCTGTCGGTGGGTGTCGTCACCACCGGACAGGACCCGGAGTCCAAGCGCGAAGCGTATTCGTCGGACATCGTTTATGGCACCAACAACGAATTTGGATTCGACTATCTGCGCGACAACATGGCCTTTTCGGCCGAGGATCGCGTACAGCGGGGTCTGCACTACGCCGTCGTAGACGAGGTCGATTCGATTCTCATCGACGAAGCGCGCACCCCCTTGATAATTTCGGGCCCCGCGGAGGAAAGCACGGACCTCTATGGGAAGGTGAACAAGATCATTCCTCATTTGACCCGGCAGGAAAGCGAGGACGGACCCGGCGACTACAGCGTCGATGAAAAGAACAAGCAGGTCTTTCTTACCGAAGAGGGGCACGAAACTTCGGAGCGTCTACTCGAGAAGGCGGGCCTGTTGGATGAAGACAGCAGTTTGTACGACGTTACCAACATCACCTTGCTGCATCACCTCATTGCTGCTTTGCGCGCCCACACTTTGTTTCAAAGGGACGTGGACTACATCGTTCGCGACGACCAGGTGATCATTATCGATGAATTTACCGGTCGTATGATGCCCGGGCGGCGTTGGTCCGAGGGCCTGCACCAGGCGGTCGAAGCAAAGGAAGGCGCCAAGGTGCAGCAGGAGAATCAGACGCTGGCGTCGATCACCTTTCAGAACTATTTCCGTCTCTACGACAAGCTCGCCGGTATGACCGGGACCGCAGACACAGAAGCCTCGGAATTTCAGCAGATCTACGGATTGGAAGTGGTGGTGATACCGACCGACAAGGAAATGATCAGAGACGATCGGCCGGACCTCGTCTATCGAACCATGAAAGAGAAGCTGGAGGCGATCATAGAGGGTGTGCGCGAATGCCACGAACGTGGACAGCCGGTCTTGATGGGGACCGCCTCCATCGAGGCGTCGGAATTGCTGGCCGGATTGCTGGACAAGGAAAAACTCAAACACGAGGTGTTGAACGCCAAGCAGCACGAAAGGGAGGCGCACATCATCGCGCAGGCGGGGCAGCCGGGATCGATAACCATCGCCACCAACATGGCGGGGCGCGGTACGGACATCGTATTGGGAGGCAATCTGGAGATGGAACTCAAGGAACTGGGTGACGACGCGGAGGCGGCGGCGAAGACGCGAGCGGCGTGGCAGGAACGCCACGACCAGGTGGTCGCCGCCGGAGGTCTGCACGTCGTAGGAACCGAGCGGCACGAATCCCGGCGCATCGACAATCAGCTCCGCGGACGCTCCGGGCGGCAGGGCGATCCGGGCTCCTCGCGTTTTTACCTGTCTTTGGAAGACAACCTGATGCGCATATTCGGCTCCGATCGGGTTTCCGGTTTGATGCAGAAACTCGGTATGGAGGAGGGAGAGGCCATCGAGCATCCCTGGGTGACCCGCGCCATAGAAAACGCCCAGCGCAAGGTTGAGGGTCGAAATTTCGACATCCGCAAGCAGCTGCTCGAATACGACGACGTCGCCAACGAACAGCGCAAGATCGTTTACGAAGAGCGTAACCGGCTCATGGATATCGACGATATTTCCGCCAACGTCATTGCCATGCGACGCCAGGTCGTGGATAGCGTGATCAATCGCAGTGTGCCACCGCAGAGCCTCGAGGAACAGTGGGACATCGATGGGTTGGAACACGATCTGGAAGGCGAGTTCGGGCTCAAGGTCCCGATAAAGCAATGGTTGGACGAGGATTCCGAGTTGCACGAGGAGACCCTGCGGGAACGCATTCTGGCGGCGATCGAGAAGGCCTACGAAGACAAGACGCAAGAGGTCGGCGAGCCCGTGATGCGGCACTTGGAAAAGGCGGTGATGTTGCAGGTCCTGGACGGCCAATGGAAGGAGCATCTGGCGATGATGGATCATCTTCGCCAAGGTATAGGCTTGCGTGGTTACGCGCAGAAGAACCCGAAGCAGGAGTACAAGCGCGAGGCCTTCGAGATGTTTCAGGACCTGCTGGCGCGGGTGAAACACGATGTCATCACGATCCTGTCCAAGATCCAGATCCGCGCGGAAAGCGAGGTGGAACAAATGGAGGCGCAACAACGCAGCCAACAACGGATGGAATTCATTCATCCGGAAATGGGGGGGCACGCGCAGATGGAAGAGGAGCGTTCCGGAGATGTCGCGGTCAAGCCGACGAAAAAGCCCTACGTCCGAGACGGCCGTAAAATCGGTCGCAACGAACCGTGTCCCTGCGGTTCGGGCAAGAAATACAAGCAATGTCATGGCCGGCTCAACGCCTGATCGAGCGCGTCCGATCCGGTTGCCGTCGCAGCGCCAATCGGCATGAGTTCGCCGCCGTCACTGCTGCCGGTGACCGGGATACGTTGGGGCACCGCGTCCGCCGGTATTCGTCGATCGAAGCGGGACGACATCGCGATCCTCGATTGTTCACCCGGCACGCAGACCGCTGTTGTGTTCACGCAGAATCGCTTTCAGGCCGCTCCGGTGCGGCTGGCGCGCATGAATCTGAACAAGACCTCCCCGCGAGCACTGATCGTAAACAGCGGTTGCGCAAATGCCGGCACCGGGGAACGGGGTTACCGGGACGCGTGGCGGGTTTGCGAGGCGGCGGCGCGCGCACTCGGGATAAGCGCAGAAGAGGTACTGCCGTTCTCCACGGGCGTCATCGGCGAACTGCTGCCGGTGGAAGCCATGGTGGAGGCGGTGGAGCCGTGCGCGGGTAATCTGCGCGCCGACGCCTGGCTGGACGCCGCGCATGCCATCATGACCACCGACACCATGCCGAAAGGCGTTTCGGTCCGGACAGAGCTGCATGGCCGCGCGGTCACGGTAACCGGGATCGCCAAGGGGGCGGGCATGATTCGTCCCGACATGGCAACCATGCTCGCTTTCATCGCCACCGACGCCTCGGTGCGGCGGGAAGTTCTGGACAGCTGCCTGCGGCAGGCCGTGGCACGGAGCTTCAACCGCATTACGGTCGACGGAGATACCTCCACAAACGACGCCTGTGTCCTGCTCGCAACCGGGGCGGCCGGTCATCCGGAGATCGCCCGCACCGATGACGCCGCGTATCCGCAACTCGCGCAAGCCGTTCAGTCGGCGGCGACGGCGTTGGCGCACGCCATCGTGCGCGATGCGGAAGGGGGTACGAAGTTTGTCGAAATAGCCGTCAGCGGCGGCGCAACCGAGAAAGACTGTCTTCAGGTCGCCTACACCGTCGCACACTCTCCGCTTGTGAAGACCGCGTTCTACGCCAGTGACGCAAACTGGGGGCGCATTCTGGCGGCGGTCGGGCGCGCCGTTGTTCCGACACTGGATATTCAACACGTGAGCATCCATATCAATGACCAGCCCATCGTCCATAACGGTGATGTCGCGCCGAGCTACAACGAAGCGGCGGGTCAGGCGGTGATGGCGCAAGAAGATCTGCGTGTCTGTATCGATCTCGGCGCCGGCGATAAGCGCGAAGTGATTTGGACCTGCGATCTGTCCACGGAATATGTCCGCATCAACGCCGAATATCGCACCTGACCGCATCGCCGTCGCCGCGGGGATACTCACAGACGGATACGGGCGGGTACTGGTTGCACAGAGAACCCGCGCCGATCGGTACTTCGCCCAATGGGAGTTTCCCGGGGGCAAACTGGAGCGCCACGAAACCGTGGAACAGGCCTTGCAGCGCGAGCTGGAAGAGGAATTGGGGATACGGGTCGGCCGCACCGAACCGTTGCTCACGGTGCAACACGATTACGTCGACCGCCAGGTGACACTTCATGTGTTGCGGGTGACGAGTTACTGTGGCGAGCCGCGGGGGTGCGAAGGACAGGCATTACAATGGCTCAGTCCCGGTGATCTCGACAAGATCGCGCTTCTGGAAGGCAACCGCCCCATAGTACGTATTCTGCAATTGCCGGAGCGATATTTGATTACCGGCGCGGATCGCTTCGGGGAAGATCGTATCTTGCGAATGCTGGACTCGATTCCGGGCCACCGTGGATTGATCCAGGTCCGGGAAAGATCTCTGACGCGCGCGGCGTACCGCGATTTTGTCCAGGAAGTGCTGCACCGGTGTCGACGCCGGGGGGCCAAGGTGCTGCTCAACGCCGACATCGAGACCGTGCAGGCGCTGGGAGCCGACGGCGTGCACCTCGCCGCAGTGCGGCTGCGTGACCATGACCACCGCCCCTTGCCCGAGCCCTACTGGGTCGCGGCGTCGTGCCACGACGAGGCCGAGATTCGGCGCGCCGAAGCCATCCAGGTGGATTTCGTGGTCCTCGGTCCGGTTTCCCGAACGGAATCCCATCCCGGGTCGGCGCCGATCGGTTGGGAGCGGTTTCGAGAACTCTCTCGTCTCACGCAACTGCCCGTGTACGCGATCGGCGGGATGCGAGACCGCGACCTGCCACGGGCGCAACTAGCGGGCGCCCGGGGCATCGCCATGATCAGCGGCGCTTGGGAGTAACCGGTCGCGCGCTTGCCAAACGCGAATAGCGGCGGTGCAGCTCGTCGACCTGCCGCAGCAGGGCTTCTATATTGCTGTCGTTGTAAATGATGTCGTCGGCGATGGCCTCGCGTTGTCGGTCGGTGGCTTGGGCGGAGAAAATCCGTTCGATGTCCTCGGTGCCGAGCCCATCTCTTTGTTCGAGCCACTGCATGCGTTTTTCCTGGGGAGCCGAGACCACGAGGATCCTGTCCACGGTGTCCTGGAAATCGGTCTCCACCATAAGCGGCACGACGACGACGCAGTAGGGCGCGGTCAGCGCCGCCGTGCGTCGTTCCACCTCTGCGCGGATGCGGGGATGGAGAATCTCCTCCAGTCGGCGCCGCGCTTCGTCTTGGCTGAACACGAGGCGGCGCAGGCGCTCGCGGTCCAGTTTCCCTTCGTGCATCATGTCCCTGCCGAACGCGCGGGCGATCTCCGCAAGCGCGGGTGATTCGGGAGCGGTAAGATCGCGGGCGATGACGTCGGTGTCGATAACCGGCACTCCGAGTTTCTCGAAACGCTCCGAGACGACGCTCTTGCCGCTGCCGATGCCGCCTGTCAACCCAATTCGCAGCAAGCGCGTTTCGCTGCGAGCGTTCTGCCTCTGTTCGTCGATCTTCACGAGCGAATATACGTACCGGTTCGGGTCCGCCTATCGCACCCGGGTGGCGCAAAAAGAGTCATGAACACGTAATTCTACCTCAGGGGCAGGATTACGTTGCGCGGGCGAATGGTGCGTGATGAATGTTCTCGGGCAAGCTGGAGCGAGGAACGCTCTGCCGCACACGCCGTCAATATCTTCATGCAGGTCCACTGTCGGCATGCCGCCGCCGCAACTCCGATTCTCGGTTTGACGTTTATCGCCGAACGAAACCCCCTGCGTGAGCACGGGGATGGAGGCGATGCCCGCACGCTAGCGTGCGGGCCACGGACGAGGTTGGACGCGGTTCTGCCGACAGACGGCCGGGTCCTATGCATCCCGGCGTAGCCGGGATGTTTCCCCGCGCATGAGCGCGGGAGATTCAACGGCCGGCGGCGGTAATTCCGTTCCTCGATCTGCGGAGTTCATCGGACCGCGAGGCGAGGCACGACACCGGACCAATTCGAACCGCTTGGAGCCTGGGGAGAAACCCCTGCAAAGCGTGTCCGGAGTGGCTGCCGGGCGTGGCTAGAGGCGGGCGAACTGGAGATACGCGCGAGTAATTTCTTCGCCCCACAGGAGTACGATCCAACCGGCGATGGACAGATAAGGACCGAAGGGAATCGGTATATTGCGGTCGTGACCACGCAGCGTGATGAGGAGGATGCCGATGAGGGCGCCGGTAAACGCCGACAATAGGATGATCAGAGGCAGGGACTGCCACCCCAGCCAGGCGCCGAAAAGCGCGAACAGTTTGAAATCGCCGTATCCCATGCCCTCTTTACCGGTCAGCAGGCGGAAACCGTGGTACACCAGCCACAGGAACGCGTAGCCCGCAATCGCGCCGATAACGGCAGCGCGAATGTCGGTGAACACTTCAGCAAGATTTAATAACAGCCCCAGCCACAAAAGCGGCAACGTAATCACGTCGGGGAGAATTTGATGGTCGAAATCGATGAAGCTCAGGGCGATTAAACCCCAGGTCAACAATATCGCCCCAGCCGTCGCCATGCCGAATCCGAGACGCCAAGCAACGACGAACGCCAGCGCGGCGCTCAAGGCTTCCACTACCGGATAACGCCACGATATCGGTTTTTTGCAATGGGCGCAGCGACCCCGAAGTAAGGCGAAACTGAGTAACGGAATGTTTTGATGGGCCTTGATCGCAGCGTCACAGTGCGGGCAGCGGGAACGGGGGCGTAGCAGTGAAATCCGCTGGTCCTGGGGCTGTTTTTCACTTGGGAGTTCCAACACCTCCCGGCACTGTTCCCGCCAGGCCGCTTGCAGCATCAGGGGCAGTCGATGAATCACCACATTGAGAAAACTTCCCACCGCCAGGCTCAACAGCGTTACGCACACCAGGAATAACGGTGTGTTCGCAGAGAGTATCTCCAGCACGGCTGGGTCTATGCGTCTTGAGTACGGGGGCCGGAGCGCGGCATCGGGATGTTGCGCCGACGAATGAGTTAGAACACCGCGGCCATCTTGAAGATGGGCAGGTACATCGCCACTACCATGGTGCCGATGACGGTGCCCAGTACCACGATGAGCAGCGGTTCGATCAGACTGCTCAGGGACGCGACGGCGTCGTCCACTTCCTGCTCATAGAACTCGGCTATCTTGCTGAGCATGAGCTCCAATTCTCCGGACTCCTCGCCGGTGGAGACCATCTGCAGCACCATGCTCGGGAACAAGCCGGTCTGCGCCATGGACGTTTCCAGGGTGCGGCCGGTGCTGACTTCGCTGCGGACATTCATGATGCCGTTGTAATAAACGCGATTGCCCGATGCGGAGGCGACGGATTCGAGCCCATCGACCAGCGGGACCCCGGCGCCGAACATGGTGGAAAGGGTGCGCGCAAACCTGGCGATAGTGGCTTTCTTCAACAGCTCTCCGAATATCGGCAGCCTCAGCGTCAACCGGTCGAGCGTGAACTGCATCTTCTCCGATCGTTTGTAGACGTAGAGGAGCGCACCGATGCCTCCACCGGTCACAGCGAAGAACAGCAGCCACCATTTCTGAAACCATCGCGACATGTCCACGATGGTCTGGGTCAGCGTGGGCAGCTCTCCACCGAAGTTGCGGAACAACTGTTCGAACTGCGGAATGACAAAGATGAGCAGCAGGGCCACGACAACGACCGCGACCACAAGTACCGCGATGGGATACATCATCGCGGCTTTGATCTTGCTTTTCAGCGCCTCGATCTTTTCCTTGTAGGCCGCCACCTTCTCCAGCAGCACGTCCAAAGTTCCCGATTGTTCGCCCGCCGACACCAGAGCGGTGTACAAGCGGTCGAAGTGCGTGGGATATCGAGCGAGAGAACTGCTGAGGCTGGTGCCGGATTCCACCTCCTGCCGGATCGAGGTCAGGAGGTCATGGACGCCGGCGTGCTCGTGCCCTCTGGCGATTGCATCAATGGACTGCGCAACCGGTATGCCGGCGCTGATCATGGTCGAGAGCTGGCGGGTGACGAAGGTAATGTCTTTGGACTTGATGGTCTTCTTGAACGAAAACAGCGGCTTTGGCTTCTTCCGCACCTTGACCTTGCGGATTCCTTGCCGCCGGAGAGTCGCCTTGACGTAGGCGGCGCTGGGCGCTTCGTTGTCTCCCTTTATACGACGCCCCTTGGCGTCGGTACCTTCCCAGACGAATTCGGTCAGTTTCTGAGCGCGCTTGGCCATACAGTTTATAAGTTAGTTACTCTTTCGACTTCTGCAAGGCTGGTGACGCCTTGCCCGACTTTGGCCAGACCCGCTCGACGCAGATCCAGAACTTCCTCCATTTTCGCCAGGTTTTCGATGTCCTGCTGGGTGCAACCCTCCATGATGATGTTACCCATTTGCTCGGAAACGGGCATCACCTGAAAGACGGCAACACGCCCCTTGTAACCGTCGGTGCACGCGTCGCAGCCCACCGACTCGTACATCTGCAGATCGTCGAGCTCGTCTTCCTGAAACCCGGCCGCCAGCAACGCCTTTTCCGGGATTTCCACGTTCTCCTTGCAATTATCGCACAGGCGGCGCACCAAACGCTGGGCGATGATGAGATGCACGGCGGAGGCGATATTGAACGGCTCGACACCCATGTTGAGCAGACGCGTCAGGGTGGACGGGGCGTCGTTGGTGTGCAGGGTGGACAGCACCAGATGACCGGTTTGCGATGCTTTCACCGCGATGTCGGCCGTCTCCAGATCGCGGATCTCGCCGACCATTATCACGTCGGGGTCCTGTCGGAGAAATGAGCGCAGAGCGGAGGAGAAAGTGAGGTTGGCGCGCTCGTTGATGTTGACCTGATTGATGCCTGCCACGTTGATTTCCACCGGGTCTTCCACAGTACAGATGTTGCGCTCGGGCTGATTCAACATTCCGAGGGCGGTGTACAAGGTCACGGTCTTACCGCTTCCGGTGGGACCTGTAACCAGGATCATGCCGTAGGGTCGCTTTATCGCCTCCAAATATTGTTCCTGCTGATAAGATTCGAAACCCAGATTTTCGAGGCCCAGTTGCGTGCCGCTGGCGTCGAGCAAGCGTATCACCACCTTTTCCCCATAGAGCGTAGGCAGGGTGCTGACACGAAAGTCGATGGTGCGGTTCCTCGACAAGCGCAATTTCATACGACCGTCCTGGGGCACGCGGCGCTCGGCGATGTCCAGTTTTGACAGTATCTTGACACGCGCCGCGATGCGCGCCGACAGATTGATGGGCGGCGACGCTAATTCGTGAAGTACGCCGTCGACGCGAAATCGCACCCGCAACTTTTTTTCGTAGGGCTCGATATGTATATCGGAAGCGCTTTTCTTGATGGCGTCCAAAAGCATCTTATTGACGAAGCGGACGATCGGAGTGTCGATCTGCTCGACGATGGCCTCCGCGCTCTTGGCTTCTTCCTCGTCGGAGGAAATGTCGATATCTTCGAGACCCTCATCGTCTCCGACGAGGTCGGAATACGTGGTGTCGTTCGCTTCCCGTGCTTTTTCTATCGCCAGCGCCAAATTGTCCTGGTCGACGAGAATCGGTTCCACGCCCAGTCCGGTGTGAAATTTGACGTCTTCCAAGGCCCGACGGTCGGTGGGATCGGCGATAGCAAGAAACAGTTTGGTGCCCCGTCGGAAAAGTGGAAGGACGTTGTGCTTTTCGATCAGCTTTTCGGCCACGAGATCGACCGGCGCTTGTTCCAGATCCAAGGCATTGATATCCAGCAACGGCAAGCCGAACTCCTCCGACGCCGCTCGACTCAACTGCTGGCTTGGGATCTTCTTGCTGTGTGCGACCTGGGTAAAAAAGGAACGGCTCTTTTGAATGGCTTTCTGTTGTATGTCCTCGGCGTTGTCGCGAGTCAACAGGCTCGCCCGCACCAAACGCAGTGCCAAGCCGCTCAACTGAAAAGCTGTAGTCGGAGTCGCCATTTACGGACTGTAAAATTTATGGGTCTTTTTGCTTCAATATAGCAGAAAAATCGCCCCTCAGCGGACGGTCGGCGACGAGATTTAGCAATCTTTTATCGTTTTGCTATCGCGCGTAACGGTACCTGAACCTATATCATCATCGATTGGCAGACGTTTTTTATGTAATCTGTAAATTATGCTTGATAACAACTTGAAGTTGCAATGGTATTCGGTTGTCTTTCCTTCAGAGACAGGCCGATTTCTGCGCTGACCTCGGGAAAAACGATCTTGAAGTCCGGCACAGATACGAGTCATGAATAGTGAAGTGTTGTCAAAGTTCCAAGACCTACACCGTTTCTCGCGGATTTCAGAGCCGAAATGTTGATTCGTGTTGAACCAGACTAAGATTGCCGATAGATCTCACGACCAGCTGCAAAATCCCGTTTGTTTGAAAAAGCTCGAAAAAATTTTTCTTACCTAAATGACGTCGTGGCGTCTACAAGCTCGAATCGAGCGCAACCGATGCACATTGACAATCAGTATCTAGGATCCGGAAGTCAACGGGTAGAAAAAGTTTTGATTTCGGTTTTAGACTGGTCGAAACAACAGTCCTATCGTGGTTTCAATAAACACGATGGTCTAAACAGTCGCGTATTAAGCGCGTTACTAGGATGGAGTAAGTGGTCGCGATTAATAGCCATTCAGTCAGTAATGCGTGCGCCGATCAATCTGCGACCGATTTTTTTGGTTCCTAAGTCCTATAATCCGAAAGGACTTTCACTTTTTTCCAGAGCTCACATAGACCGTTACGTTACCTCAGGCAACGTTCAACACCTTCAGGAATCTGAATATATCTTGAAATTGTTGCGACAACTAATTTCGCCCGGGAACTGGTCCGGAAATTGTTGGGGATATCATTATCCATGGCAGGACTTAGGTTTTTACGCGAAAACCAATACACCAAACGCCGTAGTGACTTGTTTTGTTTGTGAAGCATTCCTGCACGCATACCGGGTGAACAAGAAGACGGAATATTTGGAAATTGTGGAAAGCGCCATACGATTTCTACTTAATGATCTGCCAATTCTCAAGAACGAGAACGATGAACTGTGTCTCGCCTACATGCCGTTACCAATGACGATGAGAGTGCTTGACGTAAGTATACTTATTGGAGCCGTTATTGCGCAGTACGAACAATTTACCGGATCGAAGACGTATCTGGATAGTGCACGCCGACTCGTATCATATGTTGTTCATAGGCAAACCGAATACGGTGCGTGGCATTACACAGACCCACCTGGTGATTCGCCTATCTGTCATGATAACTATCATACCGGATTTATCTTGGACGCTCTTCAGCGCTATATGGTCGCTACTGACGACGCGTCATACAAACTCCAGTACGACAGGGGGTTAGAATTCTATGCAGAATGTCTTTTCAACTCGGATGGGTCGCCACGATGGATGAGTGATCGGGATTATCCTCACGACATTCATGGTGCTGCCCAAGGGATCCTGACCTTCAGTCGACACCAGAATCACCATGGCAAATTATTAACGTCTATAATTGATTGGGCATTAACCAATATGTACGATTCTGAGGGACGGTTCTACTACCAGAAAACCAAACGCTATACCAAACGATTCACGTTATTGCGCTGGTGTAATGGATGGATGGCATTAGCCTTGGCGACATACCTGAGAACCCTTTCTGAGGCTGAACCAATAAAACACGCAATGGATATTTCCTAGTTTGAATACCCTATCAGTTAATTATGCCCTCTTTTAAACTGCTTCGTAACGAAGCGCTGCGATCAACATTATCTCCGCTGACGAAGGGCAAGGCTTCGGGACTAATTCGTCCGACGATCGCGGCGATCTATATTACCAGTTTTTGTAATTCTCGCTGCAATATGTGTGATTTCTGGAAAAATGATCACGATCCAAATGAACTTACCAGTGAACAATGGGGTGTCGTATTTTCGCGTTTACGCGCCTTTGGCGTTGATTATGTCGGTGTAAACGCATCAGGTGAGATGTTTACCAGACCGGATGCGATCGAAATCTTGGGTCACATTCGAGATTTAGGCATGCAGTTTGGTCTCAACTCGAACGGAACACTGTTTACGCGGCGGCGGTCGCAACGACTCGCGAAATTGAAGCCGCGCTCAATCACCATTGGCCTGGATGGAGTCGGTGATGAGTCCTATATGATTACTCGCGGCCTCAAGCGAGGCTTCAGTAAAGTGTCGCGGAATATCGACTATCTGCAGGATGCCGGTATCAGCAATATCAGCATTGGATCGGTGTTGATGCGAGAAAATATCGACGACTGGGTAGCATTGGCTGAATTTGCTCTCGAAAAGAAACTCGAAGGCATACGTTTTACTGCATACCACGATTCATATTTTAACCCTGAATCGGCACCAGTCGGCTCTCAATACTTCGACGAAGAATTCCTCTCCAGAGTGGAATGTGAAATAAGCCGATTGCTTGAAGTAAAACGGCGAACTGGAATAGTTAAAAACAGCGAGGCTTATCTTCGCAAAATAGGCGATTACTATCGCAATCAACGGTCTTTCTTCCCCGCTCCTTGCTTGCAGGGATCTAATCGAATTGAAATTGACACCTACGGAAACGTCAACCTCTGTTCGTTTCTAACGGAATCCTTAGGTAATCTCCTCGAAAAAGATATGGAAGAAATCTGGAAATCCATTGAACATCAGAAGGCACGAGATGCAGCATTCCACGGTAAGTGCCCACGATGTTTTCTTTCTTGTTATTGGGAGGAGAATCTTCGCCTCTCGCGCGAAGATTTTTTCCCAACACTTCCCACTTCGATCCAACGAAGTATGCGTCTTTTGGGGTCTGGAAGATAATCGGTTAATTCTACTTTTCTCTTGACTATCTCGACTTCAGCTGATGGATGATCAATTGCTACGGTAAAATATGAAAAAGATTGAATCAGCACGGCGAGATTGTACACCTGAGCTAACGAAAAGCATTGCGAAATTTTGGACGCAAAACGTAAATGCAGAACGCATCTATGGACGTAAGCTGACCGAAGGCAAGAGAGGCGAGGAGAAATACTTTAGTGATCTTGAAAAACAACGTTATGAAAGCCATTACCATATAAAGCCATGGATAGAAGAATTAATTCCAGGAAAAACAATATTAGAAGTGGGTTGCGGAATCGGATTGGATAGTGCGCTTATCGCCAGACGCGGTTTGGATCTGTGTGCCTTGGATCTAACGTTCGTAGGTACAGATACCGTCAAGAAACGGTTTTCGAAGGAAAATCTTTTAGGCCGATTTCTTGTAGGGGATGGATGTTGCTTACCATTCAGTGAAAGCGCGTTTCATTATGTATATTCCTTCGGTGTGCTGCACCACGCGGCCGATACCGAAAGAAGTGTCGACGAGATATATAGAGTGTTACAACCAGGCGGACAGGCAAGGATAATGTTGTATAACAGGCATTCACTTAACGAGCTCATACATAGGATTGTGCGAGTACCATTTGAGGAGAAAGACAAGCTGTGTCCGGTTGTACGCAGGTTTACTAAGAACGAGATACTAAAAATATTTTCGAGATTCTCGAGCGTGGAGGTCAATTTAGAGTACTTATTCGGTGAGGGGTATGGAATCTTGTATCGAATGTTTCCCGGTTGGTTATATCGAGCGCTATCAGGAGTGATGGGATGGCATATCATGATTACGGCCACTAAATAATAATTTGTTGAATTTCGACAACAACAATATTCGACGAATATTGTAAATGTCCTAGAATCGAATAAAGAGAAACGGTGTTCTTGTAACGAATTGCGATTGTGCGGCGGCGAAATGATATTTTGATTAATGAAATAATTGATTGTCAATGAAGAACACGGTGAGCCCCGAGCGCTATAACGATTCGTGGATAAAATCTGCTTGGGGTGGCGGCAGCACAACGGACTTGTTGACTAGTCCGAATTTTGTTCCACGGCCACGTGTGGCTCGCGCGATGCAACTCGCGGATATTCAAAAAGGACAACGCCTATTGGACATAGCTTGCGGTCGTGGGGAAACTCCAGTTTTGGCTTGTAAGCAAGGCGCGTTTGCCGTTGGCCTAGATTTTTCGCCATATGTGCTGAAAATAGCAAACAAGTTAAAGGCTCATATGTCGTTAGATAGTGAAGGACGCGCGGGATTGGAGTTCATACAAGCGGACGCAACTGTTTTGCCGTTCGGAGAAGGTATGTTTGACCGAGTCACTATGTTAGACATCATCGAACATCTGGCGCCCAACGAATTAGAGCGAATGTTCTTGGAAGTGCACAGAGTATTGAAGCCCGGTGGTTACGCTATAGTCCACACGCTTCCCAACAAGTGGGTCTACGAAATAACGTATCCACTATTCTCGAACTTTAGCCACAAGTTTCCGAGCGATCCCCGTAATCCGATTGAACGCGAAATTCACATTAATGAACAAGATTTACCGAGCCTACATCGAACGTTAAAGAAAACCGGATTCGAGCATAGACTCTGGCTTGATCAGTTAATGCCGGCGCAAGCTCGTTGGCAGAAAGACAATGATATTTACGAAGATACTCGAGATACGGTTTATCCCATACTTACGGGAGTGGCCGGACGAGTTCTTGAATTTCTCAGCAAGACACCACTTAAATTATTGTTGTGCAACGATATTTATGGTGTGCTTTGGAAAAATCGGACAAAGTCACCAAACATTAAGATGCCGGCTGCGCTGACTGAACGTATATCGTTTCTTCTTTAGGAATTTCGAGTAAAAATAATTGGTGACACGGTCGGATTGCATCATCTGAAGAAAATGTGGATATTTTTGCCCTTGATTGTGACTTCCCCTTTCAGAAGACGTCACTAAAATCATAGATCAGCCAGTATCCGTAGGATCGATCTATAAGTAACGTCTCTAATTACATCTGATCATTTTGATTCTTCTGCGATCTTCGAATACGGTTGCGATGAGTCCATGGCAAATAAGACGTGTTTCCCGAATGGACCAGCATGCGGCAAGAAAAACAGGTGTTTGGCTATCATAATGAAGATCGATCTTTATCAATTGAGTAAGGTTTTCCAATGCCAAAAACAGACAATCTATTAATAACTACCTCAACAGCATTAGTAAGAATATCCCTTGAATCAGGAAAAGTAGATACTGTGCATCAAGGCGATGGGCTTTACTATGGTGTGACGTGGGACGACAATTATTATTACGTCGCGGTACGTAGCTATCATCCGGTTATAAGAAAAAAAGAACGTCCCGCTATTCTTGTTTTTAACAAGAATCTCGAATATATGAAATCGTTGATTCCAGAATACAGCGCTGGAGGAATACACCAAATTCTATATTATGAAGGTGATATCTTTATATCTTGTTCGCGTGAAGACAACTACCTGATCTACGATGGGCATAAATGGACAAGATGGTATCCATTCGCTATGCGTCATGATTCCGATGTACACCATTTTAATTCTATATGGATCGACAACAACGAGCTCTACATAGTCGGACATAACAATGGGCCAAGTGATATATGGTCATTTGGCTATCCGGAAAAGCGTGTTCAAAGGCGATACCATGTCGGGAAATTAATACATAACGTCTGGAAAGATGAGAGAGGGGAGTTATGTTTTTGCAATTCAGATGAGGGAATGGTCGAGACTGTAAACGGCGAGATACTGTGCACAACAAATGGATTTACTCGAGGTGTTGTGGCCTCTGAACAGTTGAACGTTATAGGCATATCAGAATTTGCGAACAGACGAAACAGGAAGAAAACAAAAGCCTATATAAATATTTACGACAAAGAATGGAACTATTTGGACCAATTATATATTGGACCTCTTGGTCAAGTATGCGAGTTACGAAGCCTGGATTCAGAAGATTATGCACATAATAAAATCGTGCCCGGCTATGGGAAAATTTAAGCTCTAACCACAAGAATCTTGTAAAACGGTACGCGCTATTGATCTACTCCAGCCTCAATAACGAGAATATTGAACGCCCGAACTATTCGGAATACGAGTGTTACGCTGCGCTGTTGCGAGGGAAAGCACGGAACAGAGACGTTTCGGGCTACGGCAGTGTGGAATGGTTTAGCGGTACGACGTAATAGGATCGTCCTGGGACCTCGTACTCCATAATCTTCCGTATAGGAGTCATTGACGTAAAGATGAGACCCAGTCTCCATAGACTTAACAAGCCTGCAGCCAATATCCGCTGATTGCACCGATCGGGGAATCCGGTACATCCATTCCTATGGAAGCGGACGCACACTGCTTAGGCGCCAAGGTCGGAACCGCCCCGGGTCTCTAACCTGATAACTG
>CAMYIN010000163.1 GCA_947258495.1 uncultured Gammaproteobacteria bacterium | reverse complement strand
TACCATTCCCACGCCTCCGGGTTGATGGGCTCGCCCACGGTGCCCAGCAGCTTGAGGCTCTTGCGGCTGGTACGGGTGACGAAGTCGTCGCCCTGCCCCATCAAGGCGCGGATCGCCGTCGGCGCGGTGTAGAAGATATTCACCTGGTGCTTGTCGACCACGTCCCAGAAGCGCCCGGCGTCCGGATACGTGGGCACCCCCTCAAACATCAGCGTGGTGGCGCCGTTGGTCAGGGGGCCGTAGATGATGTACGAGTGTCCCGTCACCCAGCCGACGTCGGCGGTGCACCAGTAGATGTCGCCCTCGTGGTAGTCGAAGACGTATTTATGGGTGATGGCCGTGTACACATTGTATCCGCCGCTGGTGTGGCACACGCCCTTGGGCATGCCGGTGGAACCGGAGGTGTAGAGGATGAACAACGGATCCTCCGCGTCCATTTCCTCGGGCGCACAGTCGGCGGAGGCGGCGTCGCAGATCTCGTGGTACCAGACGTCGCGGCCCTCCTTCCAGTCGATGTCCATGCCCGCGTGCTTCACCACCACCACGTGTTCGATGCTCGGCGCGTCCAGCAACGCCTTGTCGCCGTTGGCCTTGAGCGGCACCGGCTTGCCGCCGCGCAGGCCCTGATCGGCGGTGATCAATACCTTGCACGCGGAATCGTTGATGCGGTCCCGTAACGAGTCCGGAGAAAATCCGCCGAACACCACCGAGTGGATGGCGCCGATGCGCGCGCAGGCAAGCATCGCCACGGCCGCTTCCGGGATCATCGGCATGTAGATGCAGACGCGGTCGCCCTTGACCACGCCAAGACCCTTGAGGGCGTTGCCGAACTTGCTGACCTGTTCGTGCAGCTGGCGGTAGGTGATTTTCTTGTCGACGCTGGGATCGTCCCCCTCCCAGATGATCGCCACCTGGTCGCCGCGCGTCTCCAGGTGCCGATCCAGACAGTTGTAGGCGACGTTGAGCTTGCCGCCCTCGTACCAGCGGATGTGGGCCTTGCGATAGTCGTAATCCATGACCTTGTCCCACTTCTTGAACCAGTCCACGAATTCCTCGGCCTGTTCGGCCCAGAATCCTTCCGGGTCCTCCACCGACCGTTTGTACATATCGTGGTACTTGGCCTCGTTGATGTAAGCACGCTCGGCGACCTCCGCGGGGATCGGATAGATTTTGCTTTCTGACATACTTTGCTCCTTCGGTGTGATTCGTTGGGCGTTCTCCGGAGCGCCGAGTCTCGGGCTGACCGGTTTTTTTCGTCTCGGGGCGGGCCCCCGGGCGGTCCCGCACCCGGTCCCGGGGGACGGCTCCGACATGGATTGTAAAGGGTGCGGAACCGCTGTCAATCTTTGCCCCTGTACGCCGGACCTCGACCAACCTATATTTACCTTGGACGCCCGCGACGGAACCTGGCCCGGCCTGCGGCGGTCTCAATGCGGAGAGCCCCGGGCGAAATCGCGGTGAAACGAGCGACACAGCCGGGGCGACCACGACCATGCAATCTCGCAAAGCAACCAAGTACTTCAATCGACACGTTGACGCCGATCTGGTCTCCGTCCTCGATGCGTCGGCGCTGTTGGAAATCACCGAGTTCCGATTTTTCGAACTGGCGTATCGCGAATGGCACGGCCGCAAAGCCAGCGATCAATTGATCGAGAAATATTTCGCAGCCTACATGTTCGCGGAGCGCATCCCCAGCTGGGTGCGCAGTTTCGCGCGCAAGATCCTGAGGCTCCACAGAGAGGGTCGCTTGGACCCGAAATCCTTCGGCGTCTGGCAGCGCCTGCCGAGCACCCGCATGATTCTGTTTGCCAAGGCCTACACCACAGTGCTGTTGTTGGTGTTCTTCGCTCTGCTGCTCTCCACCTACTCGGTGTCCGAGGAGATACTGGAGATGTTCCGGCAGTGCTATCTCCCCCCCTGCTACTGACCTGCGTTCTTCCCTGAACGGTTCCGGCGACGCGCGCGGACACCGGGTCCTAAGGATTCTGTCCGAATATTCGTGCTCCCGGCCCGCGTATTGCGCCAAGGAACCCGAACAACGGCGCAGGAACCAAGCGACTGGGCGCAGTACCCGGGCTATCCAAACACCTTTAACAAGTCGACG
>CAMYIN010000162.1 GCA_947258495.1 uncultured Gammaproteobacteria bacterium | reverse complement strand
CTGCACTCGCCTCTGGCCATTTACGAGGTCCACATCGGCTCCTGGCGACGCGACACGACGCGAGCGCACCCCATGAACTATCGGGAACTTGCGGACCAACTCATCCCGTACGTCCGCGATCTCGGCTATACGCACATCGAGTTGATGCCGATCACCGAACATCCGTTCGAGGGTTCCTGGGGCTACCAGACGGTGGGCTATTTCGCGCCCACGTCGCGATACGGAAGTGCGGACGACCTGCGATATTTCGTCGACTGTTGCCATGAGCAGGAAATCGGGCTGCTGCTCGACTGGCCGCCAGCGCATTTTCCCAAAGACCCCCACGCACTAGCCGGATACGACGGCACCGCGCTGTACGAACACAGCGATCCCAGACGCGGCGAACATCGCGACTGGGGTACGCTGATCTTCAACTACGGGCGCCGCGAGGTGGCAAACTTCCTGCTTTCCAGCGCAGTGTACTGGCTGGATGAATTTCACTTCGACGGTTTGCGCGTGGACGCGGTCGCGTCGATGTTGTACCTGGACTACTCGCGAGACGAGGGCGATTGGGTGCCGAACAAATACGGCGGCAGGGAAAACCTCGAAGCCATCGAATTCCTGCGAAAACTCAACCAAGTCGTTCACGATCAGTTTCCAGGCGCCATCGTCGTTGCCGAAGAGTCTACGGCCTGGCCCATGGTGTCGCGTCCTGTGTACACCGGGGGACTCGGCTTCAGCATGAAGTGGAACATGGGGTGGATGAACGATACCTTGACCTATTTCTCCCAGGACACGGTGTATCGAAAATATCATCACGATCTGCTTACCTTCAGCCAACTCTACTGCTTTACGGAAAATTTCGTGCTGCCGTTTTCCCACGACGAGGTCGTGCACGGCAAGCGATCGCTGCTGCAGAAGATGCCCGGCGATGAGTGGCGGAAAATGGCGAACCTGAGGCTTCTCTATACCTATCAATACGCACATCCCGGCAAGAAACTCCTGTTTATGGGTTCGGAATTCGGGCAACAATCCGAGTGGTCGCATCAAGGTGAATTGGAATGGTCGTTCATGGAAACGGAAGCACATCGAGGGCTTTCGCGATTGGTGCGTGACTTGAACTACGTCTATCGAAATTCGGAGCCGCTGCATTATTTCGATTTCGATCCCGGCGGGTTCGAGTGGTTGGATTGCCACGACAGCGATCAATCCGTGCTGGCATTTCTGCGCAAAGGCCAGAGCGGGTTCGTCGTCGTCGTCCTCAATTTTACGCCGGTGGTTCGATACGGATACCGCATCGGGGTGCCGCAGCCGGGCGCGTATCGCGAAGTATTGAATTCCGATTCGGAGCACTACGGGGGGTCGAACGTCGGCAATATCGGGGGCGTTGACTCGGAGTCGATTTCCTGGATGGGTAAGGACGATTCCCTGTCGATAACGCTGCCGCCCCTCGCGGGAATCATTCTGGAACCCGTCTGAATGCGCATATTGCATGTAGCGAGCGAGGCGCACCCACTGATCAAAACGGGCGGTCTCGCAGACGTCAGTGCGAGCCTGTCCAGAACCCAGGCGGAGATCGGGCACGACGTGCGGCTATTGATTCCCGCCTATGGTGCGGTGACCGAGGCGTCCCCGCAGCTGCGGGTGGCGGTGGAAACGCACCTTCCCGGCTTGCCCGGCAAGATCCGCATCCTCGAACCGGGCACCCAGGACGTCAACTACAAGATCTGGCTGCTCGACTACGGGCCGGCCTTCGATCGAGCCGGCAACCCGTACGTGGACGAACACGGCGCGCCCTGGTACGACAACGCGGAAAGATTTCATCTCCTGTGCCTCGCCGCAGTCGCCATAGTGCGGGACAAGCAACTTCTGGGTTGGACTCCCGATGTCGTTCACTGCCACGACTGGCAAACGGGATTGATCGCACCCTTGCTCGCGGACGAAAAACGGGTGACCAAGATCTTTACCATCCATAATCTGTCCTATCAGGGGATATTCGCGAGATCGACGTTCCTCAGTCTGCGACTGCCGGAGACGCTCTGGGGGATCGACGGCATCGAATTCAAAGGCTATATGTCGTTCATAAAGGGCGGCATCGTGTTCAGCGACTGGATCACGACCGTGAGCCCGACGTACGCACGGCAGATCCAGACGAGCGATCTGGGGTACGGCCTCGAAGGCCTGCTGCAACATCGCGCCGCTCGTCTGGTCGGCGTGCTGAACGGCATCGATTACGAGGAATGGGACCCGAGGACCGATCCTCATATCGAATATCATTACGATGCGGACGATCTGGACGGCAAGCGGCTGAACAAGAAATCCTGCATCGCGCGATGGGGTCTGCGCGGCGACGAGAATACGCCGCTGTTCGGCTTCATAGGTAGACTGGTTGAACAGAAAGGCGTCGATCTGCTCATCGAGGCCCTGCCCACGCTGCTGCAGGCCGGGTACTGTTTCGTGATCTTAGGTACGGGCGACCGCGGATTGGAGAAGAGATTGCGGGAGATCGCGCAAAGCCATCGCCATCGGCTGTGTGTCCACATCGGCTACGACGAAAAGATGTCCCACGAAATCGAAGCCGCGGCGGACGTCTTCCTCATGCCCTCCCGCTTCGAACCCTGCGGACTCAATCAGATGTACAGCCAACGTTACGGCACCGTGCCGGTGGTGCATCATACCGGCGGACTGGCGGATACGGTCGTGCCGGTGACACCGGAAAATCTGGCCGCGAATGCGGCCACGGGCATCACCTTCAGCCCGCCGACGGCCGAGGCCCTGATCAGCGCCGCCCAGCAGGCTGTCGGGCTGTATCGCGATCCCCGGACCTGGCGCTCGCTGGTGCGCGGCGGCATGCGCACGGATTTCAGCTGGCGTCACAGCGCCCGCGCTTATCTGTCCCTGTACCAGAAGGAGGGGGCTTGACGACTATCTCCACCCCGATCGCCCCTCCGGCCGCCGCGTTGGCGGATCGGCCGAGCGCAAACCGGTTTTCGACGCGTTTGTCCACGCCCTGTGCGCGGAGTCAGCGGCCGCACCGCGGTAATCGGCGGCCGGCGTCAAGATATCCGGGATTGAGGGTTTGAGTTTCGGGGTCCAGCGGCACTAGAATTAGCCTTGTCCCATTTGACCTGTCTGAACCAGCGGTAAGGAGATCCCCCATGCATCGCATTACGCAGATGCTTGCCACCATCGTCGCGGCGTCATTCGTGCTGCAGGCACAGGCGACCAGGCCCCCTCCGAAGGCCGGGGCGGCTGAAAATGCAGAACCCGTCACCATCTTCGCTTCGCCGGTGGAGGTGAAGGCCGGCAAGGCCGTGGCGCGCACGGAGTGCGCCCGATGTCACGGGCTGGACGGCGTCAGCGTCCAAGAGGGAGTGCCCAATCTCGCCAGCCAGCACGCGGATTATATTTATAAGGAGTTGCAAGAGTATAAGGATGGGACGCGGACGCACACCAGAATGCGCCAGAGCTTGAGAAAACTGAACGATGAGGCCTTGAGGCAGGTGGCGGCCTACTATTTCAGCCTGGATCTGCCGACGCCGCCGGGCGCCGAACGAACGTCTGCACAGGGCGCGGGGAACGACGACGCCGGAATGGAGGACATGACTCCGGCGGAAGCGGGCAAAATGGCCTCCGCGGGTTGTGCCTCGTGTCACGGACAGGACGGCAACAGCGCGCTTCCCGGCATGCCCAGTCTCGCCGGCCAGAACCTGCTGTATCTGGCGAATGCGATGAAGGCCTATCGTGAAGCCGGTCGCAAGGACTCCATGATGCGGCCCGCCGTCGCTTTGCTCAACGACGACACCATCGAAAACCTCGCGCTGTACTATGCGCTGCAGCCGCCCAAGGCAAGCCCCACGAGCCCGACGGGGGATGCGGCGAAGGGCCAGCCACTGACCAAGCCGTGCGCCGAGTGCCACGGCGAGGACGGCAACAGCCCGAAACCGGACACGCCCAGCCTGGCCGGGCAGGACTCGAGGTATCTGGCCACCGCGACCCTGGCTTACAAGAACGGTACCCGCGATCACAGCGCCATGCAGTCCGTAGTCGCCTCCCTGAGCGACAGCGACATCAACGATATCGCCGCCTACTACGCCTCACAGACACCCAAGGCCGGGGACGCGCGCAAACCGCTCACGACCGCACAATGGGCCGAGCGCTGCGACCGCTGCCACGGCATTGACGGAAACAGCATTGATCCCCAGATCCCGTCGATTTCGAGCCAGCGTGAAGACTATCTGGTCAAGGCCATGACCGCTTATCGCGAGCGGGAGCGCGGCAACACCATCATGCGGGCGATGTTGAAGCCGATCAAGGACATCGAGATTCAGAATCTGGCGGCGCACTACGCCGGCAAGCGGCGTAAAGCGGTGGTGTTCGTGCGCATGCCCTGTCCCAAGTAACCACGCGCCGACGCCCAGGTGCAAGCACCTGCGCTCCTCTCCGCGGCCCCGCGCGGTGATTAATGCCGGCGCGCGGGAGCGCGCCGTCCGGATCAACCGACGGCGCGACGCTCCGCGGCGCGCGCCGCGAATCGTTCAGACGGCTTGTAGAACCACATCTGATACATCGAGACCACCCACATAAAGGCGAAACAGGCGCCCATGAGCCCGCCGCTGATGACAATCACGTAGGCGAAGGGCTCGGAGATCTTCGTCAGGTACCAGGAAAAGATATCCAACAGGATCTGCACGAAGGGAAACGCGACGATCAGGCACTTCAGCCATACCGGCCGAACGTAGGCATGACTGAATATCAAGCCGGTTATGAAGAATATGAAGGTGAGGCCGAAGAGATGAATGTGCGATACCCGCACCAGCGTAAAAAGGTCTGCACCTTCGTCCAGTTGCGCGACTTCCACCAGATCGTCGTAGGTGATCATCTTGGGGATATGCGGGTTGCTGCCGTCGTGGCAGGCCAGACAGCGTTTTTCCATGATGGGTGCGATGTCTTGCCCGAAACCGCCCTTGTCGAGCCCACCGTGGATCCAGCTGATGACGGTGTTGGCTTCGTTGGTGGGCAACATGCTGGCCATGGGACCCCGTAGAGCGGATTCCAGTCGGGTCGAATCCTTGCTGCCGCTATAGGCAATGACGACGTCGCTCACCGAGAGTCCCGCCTTTCCGTCTCGTCCCGAATGCGATTCGTACAGATATAACAGCGCGAAGAGGTATCCTATGGACAGCACCAGGAGAGCGGCTGTGTACAGGGTGCGCGTACTCCACGGCAGCTCCTGAAAATGCAGATACATTTGATGAAGCGGTTCATCTTTCATAGTTGGTTTCTCCGCGACCAATTGAGCTGTTGGGGTTGCCAGCGGCGGCCTCTGTCTCCACCGCGTGTTGCCGCTTATCGAGCTCGACCTGCATATCGAAGCCGATACCGGCGATCCGTTTGAACATCAACCCTAAAGTGCTGTTGCCTACCTCGTCAACGTCCGTGGAATCCCGGCCTGCCCGACGGCGTCTCTTGAAGTCCGGGCACGTCAACAACACGGCACAGAGGCTCGGACGGGTATTCTACATGACGCCGTCGGATCGTGTTGCCTTCCCCGCCTGGCGCGGTATCGCGGCCCATGTGTGCGCTTATTATGTTGCGGCGCAACATAGCATACGCGGTTCGGGAAAATCAACACCGGCGCGGGCGACGGGGTGGGCCCGGGTTTTTCCGCGGACGAAGATACCGTCGCGACCGTGACCTATGGGTGCCGGCCCGGCGGGCGGCCGTGGAGCAACAACGTATGCGGTTTACGCCGAGCCGGGTTTACTATTGTTAGTGCCAATGCCATTTGCGACAATTCCCTGAATTGTCTAGTTACCAGAAAAAGGAATAAGCATGTCGAGAACAAGACTGAGAAAGCTGGTCGCGGTGCTGGCGGTGGTCGGCGCTGCAGGCTGCGCCGACGACGAGGTGAGCTTCTCCAAGGAGGTGATGCCGATACTGCAGGAGAGCTGCCTGCCGTGCCACAAACAAGGGGGGGACGGTTACGCGGCCAGCGGTCTGAGCGTAGAGAGTTACGATAATGTCATGAAGGGCACGAAATACGGCCCCGTGATTACTCCGGGTTACAGCTTTTCCAGCACCCTGCAGATTCTGGTGGAACACAAGGCCGATTCCTCCATCAACATGCCCCGCGGACGTCCGCGGCTTTCTCAGGAGAAGATCGAGCTCATCGGGAGGTGGATCGACCAGGGCGCGAAAAACAATTAACAAGTATTTCTCACCAGGATCCCGGAGGATGGCGCAGGACAGGTGCGGCTGAACGCCGGGTTGGAATGAGATGCATAGCCGTAGCTATGGATCGAGTGAAGCCCAAGGTCAGGCGTGCCAGGACCAGCCAGGACCGGGATAGCCCAGCTACGATTCATGGCGCGCCGTTGAGACACCCACAATTCTGGTTCAATGAAAATACTACCCAGACCATTGGCACAGCTTGTTTGAGAATAGTAGCTCGGCGCCTGGTGAGAAATGCAGGTTAATCCTCCTTCAGCGACAACAAGCTCCGTCCCTGTCCACATGAGGAAAATCCGGGGCCGGAGTCACCGCCTTCGAACCCTGTTGTTGCTCGCGCGTGCCGCAGGATGAGGGTTGTGCAGCATTACGATCTGATCATAGTGGGCGGCGGGATCAGCGGTCTCAGCCTTGCCCATTACGCAGCGGCGCTGGGGCGCAACGTGCTGGTCGTAGAAAAGACCGATAGAGTCGGCGGCGCCATCCACTCCCATCGATTCGAAGGCGGATCGCGCGATTTCTGGCTCGAATTGGGCGCCCACACCTGCTACAACTCGTACGCCGCGTTTCTCGGCATCGTGGAAGATCTTGGCCTCATCGGTCGCTTACGCCGCCGGGAAAAAGTGCCTTTCAGGTTGTTGGTCGGAAACGACATCAAGTCGATCCCGTCGCAGATCAACTTCGTCGAGTTTCTCCTGTCGGCTCCGCGCTTTTTTTTCCTGAAAAAGGACGGAAAGACGGTGGAGTCGTATTACTCCAGAATCGTCGGCAGGCGTAACTACGACGCGGTGTTCCGTCATCTCTTCAATGCCGTCCCGTCGCAGCGGAGCAACGACTTCCCCGCGGATATCCTTTTCAAGCGGCGGCAGCGGCGCAAGGACGTCATGCGGAGTTTCACGTTTGAAGACGGACTGCAGTGCGTCACCGACGCCATTGCCGCGCAACCGGGCATTGACGTTCGAAAGGCCGACGAAGTCGTGGAGATCGTCGCCGGCAACGACGGTTTTGTCGTCGCGACCGCCGGTGGCGCGCGACTGCGGGCGGGATATATTGCTCTGGCGACCCCCGCCGAGACGAGCGCCCGGCTTCTGTGCGCCGTCCACGAGCGGTTGGCTCTGGAGTTGCAGACCGTAGCAGCGGCTCGGGTGGAAACCTTGGGGGTAGCGGTGCCGAAATCGTCGGTGGCGTTGGACCCGTTCGCCGGGATCGTTCCCACGGGCGACGGATTTTACTCGGTGGTTTCCCGAGACACGGTACCGCACCAAGACTTTCGCGGGTTCGCGTTTCATTTCAGGCCCGGTCAGTTCGAATTCGAGGCCAAGCGGCGGCGTGTCTCCGAGTTCCTGGGCATGTCGCCGGAGGGACCCGATAGGATGACCACCAAGGACAACGTCGTACCGGCTTTCACCGTTGGCCACGAACGTAAAGTCGAGGCTATCGACGCCTTGCTCTCGAACCGGAATATCCTTTTGGTCGGCAATTATTTCCGCGGCGTTTCCATCGAGGACTGCGTGCTGAGGTCGAAGCGGGAATTCGAGCGCATCAAGGCCGGCATCGTGGCCGGAGCGGAATAGTACGCCAGGACATCCCGCCTCCCATCCCAGCAACCGGCCCGGCGCCGAGCCTGCACGGAGGTACTTACGGCGTGTCCGATGATTCCTCCTCGGTAGAAATCCGTCCGCGACTCCAGGCCGCGCGTCGTTCGGGTCTTGCTTCGGCAGCGCAAGGCCGCCACGCAGACATCGGCGCGCTTGCATCGCCGAGCCGACGCCGCTGCAGCGGCGTCGGGCCTTGGCGAACTGGTTAAATGTCCTCCGGGATCATTTTGATGGCCCCGCACGGGCACTCCGACACGCACAGGCCGCAGCCTTTGCAATAGTCGTACTTGAACTTGAATCGCAGTCCGGGTCCGAGCTTGGTGATGGAGTTGTCCGGGCAGACGCCGTAGCAATTGTCGCATTCGAAACAATTGCCGCACGACATGCAGCGCCGCGCTTCGAAGGTCGCGGCCTCCTGGTCGATGTTGCCGACGATTTCCGCGAAACCGGATTGCCGCCGCATGACGTTCAACATGGGCCGTACGGTTCGCGGTGCGTCGGAGTAATACCAGGTGTTGAGCATGTCGAAATTCACCACTTCGTGTTTTTCCGGCGCCTGGTACGCGCCGTTGCGCAGATAGGCGTCGATGTTGCGCGCCGCCTTCTTGCCGTGGCCGATGGCCGTCGTTACCGTGCGCTGCGACGGGATCATGTCTCCCCCCGCGAATACGCCCGCGCAACCGGTCTGCATGTCCGCGCCGACCTGCACCACCCCCTCCGCGGTGCGTACGCCGGTGAGCGCGTCCACCAGGGCGGTGTCTACATTCTGGCCCAGCGCCTGCACCACCACGTCTGCGCTCAGGTTCTCGAACTGGCCGGTGGGCTGCGGCCAGCGGCCCTCGCCGGGAACCATCTTCTCCAGGGTCACGGTGTCGCCGTGGACCTCGCGGATGGCGCGCAGGCAGATCAGTGTCACGCCCTCCTCGCGCGCCTCTGTTACCTCGAATTCGTGCGCGGGCATGTGCTCCCGGGCTTCGAACACCACCACCGTCACCTTTTTCGCGCCGAGCCGCACCGCCGAGCGGCCCACGTCCATGGCGGTGTTGCCGCCCCCGTAGACCACCACCTGGCCGCGCAGGCCGGTCGTCTGCTCGAGCTCGGTGTTGCGCAACACCGTCACCGCATCCAGCACCGGCGGTTCGCCGTTGCCTTTAATGTCCACCCGCTTCGGCAGCTGGGCGCCGATGGCGAGAAAAACGGCGTCGAACGCGCCTTCGTCACGCGCCGCGAGCACGTCGTCGATGCGCGTATCGAGTTGCAGCGCCACTCCCATCTGCTCGATGCGCGCGACCTCCGCGCGCAGCTTTTCTCTCGGCATGCGGTACTTGGGTATGCCGTATCGCAGCATACCGCCCGCCTGCGGCGACGCTTCGAATACCGTTACTTCGTGACCCATGCGCCGCAAGTGATAGGCCGCCGCCAGTCCGCCGGGCCCGGCGCCGAGCACCATGACCCGTTTTCCGGTCGACGTCCCCGCTTCCATGCGCCACTCGTTGATCAGCGCCTGGTCCCCGAGAAAGCGCTCCACGGCGTTGATCCCCACGGCCTCGTCCAGCTGGCCGCGGTTGCAGCTCGTCTCGCAGGGGTGGTAACAGACCCGCCCCATGACCGCGGGGAACGGGTTGTCGTCCATGATCTGACGCCAGGCCTCCTCGTAGCGCCCTTCCTCCGTCAGGTACAGCCATTGCTGGATGTTCTCGCCGGCGGGGCAGGCGTGGTTGCAGGGCGGCAGGCGGTCCAGGTACTGGGGGCGCTCGGTACGCCAGGAACCGGTCTTGTTGAGCAGACTGCTGCCGACGTCCAGGGTGATGGCAAAGGGCGTTTTCATTCCTGCCCTCCTTGATCGTCTACGAGATTGAACCTGCTGATGTTGCGGTCGGCGATCGCCTGCAACTGTTCGAGCTGATGGGCGTTGTCCGGTTTCAACACGTGGGCGAAACGGCGCTGCAGCTTGAGGTAGTCCGCAACCGGGGTCTTACTGCGGATCTTGGTGACGCCCGTGATCTCGCCGTGCTCCGCCTCGATCAGCGGAAACAGGCCGCACTCCACGGCCAGGCGCGCGATCTTTACCGTATCGCTCGGTTTTGATCCCCAGCCCAGTGGACAGGGCACGAAGATCTCAATGTAACGCGACCCGCGAACCCCCATGGCCTTGGTGACTTTGTGCTCCAGATCGTGCAGATCGTGGACCGAGGCGGTGGCCACGTAGGGGATCAGATGGGCCATTGCGATCAGGGGCACGCTCTTGCCGGTGTTGAAGGCGTTCCCGGGATCCTTGCCCACCGGCATGGTGGTCGCGGTGCGGGCCGCGCCCGGCGTGGCGCTGGAGCGCTGCACCCCGGTGTTCATGTAGGCCTCGTTGTTGTAGCAGATGTAGAGCACGTCGTCGTTGCGATCGAACATACCGGACAGGCAGCCGAAACCGATGTCGGTGGTGCCTCCGTCGCCGCCCTGTGCGATCACGCGCACGTCTTTGCGGCCCTTTGCCTTCATGGCCGCGGCGATGCCCGCGCCCACGGCGGCGGCGTTGCCGAACAAGGAGTGTATCCACGGCACGGACCAGGCGGTCTCGGGGTAGGGTGTGGTGAAGACCTCCAGGCAGCCGGTGGCGTTGGCGGCGATGAGCCGGTTGTCGGTTGCGCGCATCGCCGCGTCGATGGCGAAACGCGCCCCCAGGGCCTCGCCGCAGCCCTGGCACGCCCGGTGGCCGGAATCCAGCGAATTGGAGCGGTCGAGAGTGGCCTGCACCGAGCGGTGCTCGGCGTCCAGCAGCCGGTTGCCGACGGTCAGTGTCCCGGTCTGATAGAACCTGACTTTTTGCAGAGATTCGGGGATTTGTGCCATCGTCTTCTCCTGCTAAATGGTTTTCGCCGCGGCCACCACGCCGACGTCCTGAAGGATGTTCTCGGCGATCGAGCCCGAGCGCCGCTGGGCGCGTTCGCGCTCGAGTTCGCGTTCAACGATATCCATCTGAATGTCGTGAAAGTGGGGCTCCTCCATTTCATCCCGGATGCCCTTTTCGAACATCCTGCGCAGATTCGCGCGCGTTATGGGTCGCCCGCCGAGCCCGCCGATGGCGGAGTGCACGCGGATCGGAAAATCCTTCAACGCCATGCGCAGGTTCATCGCCAGGATGCCGCCCATGCCGACGGCGAGGCATTTCTCGAACACGATCACCCGTTTGGCATTCTGCAGACACGCGCGCAGGGTATCTTTCGGAAACGGGCGGAACGACCGCACGGCGAGGGCGCCTATGGAGATCCCGTCCGCGCGCATGCCCGCGAGCACCTCTTTCATGGTGCCGATGACCGAGCCCATGGTGACGACCACGGTTTCGGCGCCCTCGCACTCGAAGCTCTTGGTCAGTCCGCCGGAGTCCCGCCCGAAGATCTGTTGGAACGCCGCCGCCTGCTCGGGAATGAGCTCCAGCGCCTCCATCTGCTTGTGATGGGCGAGATAGCGGACTTCTGTGAAGGCCTCCGGACCCACCATGGCGCCCATGGAGACAGGCACGGCGGGGTCCAGCACCTGGCGCGGCTCGAAGGCCGGCAAAAACGCGTCGACCTGTTCCTGCTCGGGGATGTCGACCCGGCTGTAGGAATGAGTGAGGATGAATCCGTCCATGCACACCATCACCGGCAGGCTCAATTGTTCCGCCAGCTTGAAGGCCTGGATGTGGACGTCGACCGCCTGTTGATTGCTTTCGACGAACAACTGGATCCACCCGGCGTCGCGCGCCGACATGGCGTCGCCCCAGTCGTTCCAGATGTTGATCGGCGCGCCGATGGCGCGGTTGCCCACGGTCATCACGATCGGCAGGCCCATGCCGGAGGCGTTGTAGACGGCCTCCATCATGAACAGCATCCCCTGGCTGGAGGTCGCGGTGTAGCTGCGTGCGCCGGCGGCGGACGAACCGATGCAGGCGCTGAGCGCGCCGAACTCCGATTCCACCAACAGGAACTCGCAATTCTCGATTCCACCGGCCTTCACCATGGTGCCCAGGTCCTCCACGATGTGGGTCTGCGGGGTGATCGGGTAGGCGGAAATCACTTCCGGCCGGCACAGGGCCACCGCCTCGGCGACGGCGTGAGAGCCTTCGACTTGTTTCAGCATGCTGCGTGCTCCTTTTCGGCTGTTTTCAGTCTGCGGCGGCGACGTCGTGTGCCGCCTGCGCCGCAGTGACGTTCATTTCACCGATCTTGCCGGGAAACTTTTTCTGTATGGCCTTGAAGACCGATTCCAGCTTGACGATGTCGTTCATGGCGGTGAAGGCGCCCAGCAGTACGGTATTCGGTGTCGGGCGCTTTAGGTGGCGCATCGCCAGCTCCGTCGCTGCGACGGTGGCGACGTGGCCTTCGGGCAGCCGCTGCGTAGCCTCCCCGATGCCCAGCTCCTCGGCGGTCTTGCGGGTATTGATGAGCACGTAGCCGTCGTCGCGCAGACCCGCGAACACGTCGATGGCCGTAAACAGCGTGGGGTCCTGCACGATCAACAGATCGGGTTCCAGCACCGGTTCGCGCAACTCGATTTCCTTGTCGTCGATGCGTACGTAGGCCACCACCGGCGCGCCCATGCGCTCGGAACCGAAACTGGGCACGGCTTGCGAGTGTTTGCCTTCCTCAAATGCCGCGATCGACAGCATCTCGGCCGCGGATACGACCCCCTGGCCTCCGCGGCCGTGAATACGGACTTGGAACATGGTCTGTTTCCTCCTGGTCAATCAGTCATCGGCACGCGCTCCGCTGCGATGGCAACTTGCGTCAACGGTAGCCGGTTACATGGGCGCGAAGCGCCGTGGAACAACGCCGTCTCGGAGCTCGACTCGCCGCCTTGTTCGGCCCCGCGCGCCGAAGTAGGTCCACCTCACGACACCTCTTCTACGGTTTGGATCTGTGCCTCGACCGCGGTCATCGCGGTCATGTTGATCAGACCGCGCACGGTGATGGATTGTGTGACCACGTGTGCCGGTTTGGCGCAACCCAGCAGAATCGGACCTACGGATACCCCTCCGCCCAGCACCTTCAGCAGGGTGTACGAGATGTGGGCGGCGTCGACGTTGGGCATCACCAGCAGATTCGCGGCCCCGGACAACTTGGCATCGGGAAAGGTGAGTTCGCGTATTTTGGCGTTCACCGCCGCCTCCGCGTGCATTTCCCCGTCGACCTCGAGGTCGGGGGCACGCTGCCACAACATGGCCACCGCCTCGCGCATCTTTCGCGCCGACGGCGTGTTGCGGTTGCCGAAGTTCGAGTGCGACACCAGCGCAATTTTGGGCACGATGCCGAATCGCTGTACCTCCTTCGCCGACAGCAGCGTCATTTCCGCGAGCTCTTCCGCCGTCGGCTCCGAAGTGACGTGGGTGTCGCAGATGAAGAAGGTGCCCGCCGGCAGGATCAAGGCGACCAGGGTGGAATAATCGTGCACCCCCGGCGCCTTGCCGATGATGCTGTCCACGCGTTCGAGGTGATTGTTGAACGCCCCGACGGTGCCGCAGAGCATGCCGTCGGCGTCGCCCCGGCGCACCATGAGGGCGGCAAAGGTGCTGCTGCGGCTGCGCACTAGGTGTTGCGCGCGCGCCGGCGACACCCCCCGGCGGCCCATCAGCGCGTAGTAGTCGCGCCAGTAATCCTCGAAGCGCGGGTCGTCAGTGGGGCTCACGAGTTCAAAATCCGTTCCCGGCCGGATGCGCAACCCGAGGTCTCGTATCTGGCTCTCGATCACCGACGGGCGGCCCACCAGCAGGGGAAAAGCCAATCCCGTGTCGACCACTTGTTGCACCGCTTGCAGCACGCGTTCGTCCTCGCCTTCGGCGTAACAGATGCGCATCGGGTTTTCCCGCGCGCGCTCGAAGATGGGCTCCATGACCGCGCTCGACTTGAACACGTAGTGGCTGAGGTCGTGGGTATAGTGCTTGAAGTCGGCGATCGGCCGCGTGGCGACCCCGGAATCCATCGCCGCCCTGGCGACGGCGGGAGCGACGACAGTGATCAACCGCGGATCAAACGGTTTGGGGATCAGATACTCCGGGCCGAAGGTCAGGGGTTGTCCGGCGTAGGCCATCTTCACCACGTCGGACGGTTCCGCCATCGCCAGCTTGGAGAGCGCCTGTACACAGGCGATCTTCATTTCCTCGTTGATGGTCGTGGCGCCCACGTCCAGGGCGCCGCGGAAGATAAACGGAAAACACAGGACGTTGTTCACCTGATTGGGATAGTCCGAGCGCCCGGTCGCGATAATGGCGTCCGGGCGCACCGCCTTGGCTTCCTCGGGCATGATTTCGGGTACGGGATTGGCGAGCGCCAGGATGAGCGGCTTGTCGGCCATCTTTTTCACGTACTCCGGACGCAGCACGCGGGGCGCGGAAAGCCCCATGAATATATCGGCGCCGCCGATGACGTCGGCCAGCGTGCGTGCAGACGTGTCCTGAGCGTAACGCTCTTTGTAGGGGTCCATGAGCTCCGAGCGCCCCGCATAGACCACGCCGACGATATCGACGACGGTGACGTTCTCCCGGCGCAATCCCATGCTGACCAGCAGATCGAGGCAGGCGAGGGCCGCGGCGCCGGCGCCGGAGGCGACCAGCTTGACGTCCTCGATCTTCTTTTCGACGACCTTGAGGCCGCTGTTGATCGCGGCGCTGACTATGATCGCGGTGCCGTGCTGGTCGTCGTGGAACACCGGGATACGCATGCGTTTGCGCAGCGCCTTCTCGATATAGAAGCACTCCGGGGCCTTGATGTCCTCGAGATTGATGGCGCCGAAGGTGGCCTCGAGTCCGGCGACGATGTCTACGAATTTGTCGGCGTCGCGTTCTTCGATCTCGATGTCGAACACGTCCAGACCGGAAAACTTCTTGAACAGAACGGCCTTGCCTTCCATCACCGGCTTCGCCGCGAGCGCACCGATGGAACCAAGCCCGAGCACCGCGGTGCCGTTGGTGAGGACGCCGACCAGATTTCCCCGTGCGGTGAGGTTTGCAGCCTCGGCGGGGTCCCGCACGATCTCTTCGCAGGCCGACGCCACCCCCGGTGAATAGGCCAGGGTCAGGTCGTGCTGCGTCGCCATG
Organism: uncultured Gammaproteobacteria bacterium; assembly: GCA_947258495.1. Classification (GTDB taxonomy): domain Bacteria; phylum Pseudomonadota; class Gammaproteobacteria; order Arenicellales; family JAANXG01; genus CALZGZ01. Next base: position 19,118 of record CAMYIN010000162.1, on the reverse strand, counting down.
GGCTTGGTCGCGGTGATCGCGAGCTTTCCCGGTGGTTCCGCGCGATGGTAGGCCAGCGCGGCTTCTTTCAGCTTGTCCGACATGTAGCTATATTGCGGTGTTTGGATCCGTGATTGCGCACGGTCAGGGCGACAGATTGGCCCGTTGCGCCTGCTCTATGATTTCCCTTCCGATCTGCGGCTCGAACGCCGACCAAACGGGTTTGAGCACGGCGCGCCAGGCCTCGAGCTCGGTGTCGCTCAAGGTGATCACTTCGGCCTTCTTGGATTCGATCACCCGCTGCCGGTCACTCTGCGCCTTCTCGCCGGCGATGCGATTCACCTCGACGGTCACCTCTCGGACGATTTTTTCCAGTTCCCCGCGCACCTCCGGCGGCAGGCCGCTCCAGAACTCCGCGTTGGTGACCAGCATGTAGCCGAGGAAGCTGTGGCGGGCCTCGGTAAAGTATTTCTGGAAGTCGTGAAAACCTTTCGAATAGATGTTCGACCAGGCGTTTTCCTGTCCGCCCACCAGCCCCATCTTCAACCCCTCGCGAACCTGGCCGAAGGGCATGGGAACAGTGGCGACGCCCAGGGCCCGGTACTGGACCTGCATCACCGCGGAGGGTTCGATACGAAAGCGCAGCCCGTCGGCGTCCTCGGGAACCCGCAGCGGACGATTCGCCGACATGACGCGCATGCCGTTGTCCCAGTACGCCAGTCCCTTGATCCCGAGGGGGACCATCGAATCCAGCAGTTGACGACCGGCTTCGCCGGCCTGGAATCGATGCACCGCGTCGACGTCGGAAAACAGAAACGGCAGGTCGAACACCTGCATCTGCCGGGAGTAGCTGCGGAACTTGGAAAACGACGGCGCCGCGAGCTCGATGTCGCCGAACAACAGGGCGAGCAGCGCCTGGTCGTCGTTGAACTTCAGAGACCGGGGATAGACCTCTACCCGGACCTTTCCGCCGAGGCGTTCCTCGGCCAGCTTCTTGAACAGTTCCGCGCCGTGCCCCTTGGGCGTGGCCTCGCTGGTGACGTGGGAAAAGCGGATGAGTATCGGATCGTCGGCGCGCGCGATGGCGGCGGAGAGAAACAGCACACAAAGAACAACGAGCACCTGCATGCGCGTCCTCCAGCTAGGTGGCTGGTCGAGCCAGCATGGTTTATTTGTATCCCTTCAGGTAGTCGATGTATTCCGGCAGGAACAGCGATATCTGCGGGATGTAGGTAATGAAGATCAGGAAGATCAGCAGCAGCGAGAGCCAGGGCAGTGCGGCCTTGATCGCCCACTGCAGGTTCTCCCCGGTGATCCCGGCGGTCACGAACAGGTTGAGTCCCACCGGCGGCGTGATCATGCCGATCTCCATGTTCACGACCATGATGATGCCGAGATGAATGGGGTCGATGCCGAGCTGGGTCGCGATCGGGAACAGGATCGGCGCCATGATGAGGATGATGGCCGAGGGCTCCATGAAGTTGCCGGCGGCCAGCAGCAGCAGGTTGACGACGATCAGAAAGCCCCACGCCGGCAGGCCCCAGGCGACGATCGTCTCGGCGATCGCGTGGGGTATGCGCTCGGTGGTCAGCACGTGCGCGAACAGCATGGCGTTGGCGATGATGAACAGCAGCATGATGCTGACCTTGGCGGCGTCCATGATCGTTTCGCGCACTTCCTTGTCGAAGGTGCACTTCGGCAGCGCCATGAGGAACTGCCCGGTGTTCCGCAGCACCAGACCGCCTATGCCTTCGCCGTCCTTGCGCCAGGGCACGGCCTTCATGGGGCCGATGTCGCGGTAGCCGAAGCACGCCACCAGGAAAGCGTAGACCGCGGACACCGCCGCCGCCTCGGTAGGGCTGGCGATGCCGCCGTAGATGGCGCCGAGCACGATGAAGATCAAAAACAGGCCGCCCGAGGCCGAAAAGCCGCTGGCGGCCAACTCTCGAAAGGACGCCCTCGGCTGCGCGGGCAAGCCCTTGATACGGGCGACGATGTAGATGGCGATCATCAGCAGCAGGCCCATGCCGATGCCGGGAATGAAGCCCGCCATGAACATGCGCGCCGCGGACACCTCGGTGGCGGCGGAGTAGACCAGCATGACGATGGAGGGCGGGATCAGGATTCCCAGCGTGCCCGCGTTACAGATGACTCCGGCGCCGAACTCCTTCGGATAGCCGGCCTTCACCATGCCGACGATGACGATGCTGCCGATGGCCGCCACCGTGGCGGGTGACGAACCGGACACGGCCGCGAACAGCATGCAGGCGAGCACCGAGGCCATCGCCAGACCGCCGCGGATGTGTCCGACGGCGTCGATGGCGAAGCGGATCAACCTTCTGGCGACGCCGCCCCCGGACAGAAACGCCGACGATAGGATGAAAAACGGAATGGCGAGCAAGGTGTAGTGCTCGGACACGTTCTCGAAGTACTTGAGCGCCACCGACGCCAGGGAATCGTCGGAAAACAATAGGATGGTTGCCACGCTCGAAAGCCCGAGCGCAATCGACACCGGCACGCCGATAAACATGCAGGCGAAAAGTAAGATGAACAGCGCCGCGGTGGTCACTCCTTATGTCTCCTCCTGTTTTTCGTGGCTGAGGTCTTCCAACGCTTCTTCTGCTTCGTCCACGTGGCGGAAGCCCGTTTCCTCGCCTTTGACGATGCGCCATAGCAGCTGCGCCAATCGCAGCCCGAGCAGCGCCATGCCGATGACCAGTATCGAATGGGCCATCCACTTCGGTATGGGTATGTCCTCCAGCTCAATGCCGATTTTCACCAACTTCGCCAGATACACCCAGCCGCCGTAGATGATCAGCGCGCAATAGAGCAAGCTGCCGCCGGCGGCGATGACGCCGAACACGCGCTGCGTAGGAGTCGAAAACAGCTTGACGAAGGCGTCTACGCCGATGTGCGCACCCTGCTTCAGCACCCAGGAAGCGCCGAACAGCACCATCCACGCGGACAGGTGCAGGGTGAGCTCCTCCATCCACAGGATACCGTGGCCGAGCACGAAGCGGTCGACGACCTCGATGAACACGAGCAGGGTCATGGTGACGAGGAGGAGGGCGATGAAGCCCTCCTCCATCCGGTTTAGGATGCGCATGAACATGGTCGCAGGACGCGCCTATCGCAATTTACGCACCGAGTGCGACTTTACATGTTCGACTTCAGTGCGGCGTCGATCAGGTCCTTGCCGATGTCGCCTTCGAACTGCTTCCACACCGGTTTCATCGCTTCGACCCACTTGGCGCGCTCATCCGCCGTCAATTCGATCACCTTGCTGCGCCCGGAGTCGACGATGGCCTGCTTGTCTTCGGTATCCTTCTCCAGTGCGACTTTGTTTCCGAACGCGATGGCCTCGTCCAGGGCCTTCTGCACTTCCGTGCGGATGTCGTCCGGCAGACCGTTCCAGAACTCGGTCGAAGTTACCACCATGTAACCCAGATAGCCGTGGTCGGACTCGGTGATGTACTCCTGCACTTCGAAGAATTTCTTGGAAAAGATGTTGGACCAGGTATTTTCCTGGCCGTCGATGGCCTTGGTCTGCAGCAGTGTGAACACCTCGGAGAAGGGTTTTTTCTGCGGCGACGCCTTGACCGCCTGGAACTGCGCCGCGAGCACGTCCGAGGTCATGATGCGGAATTTCATACCCGCAGCGTCCTCGGGAACCCGCATTGGTGAGCTGGACGACAACTGCTTCATGCCGTTATGCAGGAATCCCAGACCCACCAGCCCCTTCTTCTGCGTGGCCGTCAACATATTTTTACCGGCGTCGCTGGCCATGAAGTTGTCCACCGCCTTGATGTTCTTGAACAGGAAGGGCAGGTCATACAACTGCAGGCTCTTGGTGTATTTCTGAAACTTCGACAGGGCCGGCGCCGCAAGCTGCACATCGCCGAGCAGCAGGGCCTCAAGGACCTTGTTGTCGCCGAAAAGCTGCGCGTTCGGGAACACCTCGACCTCGACCTTGCCGGCCAGGCGCTGATCGACGAGTTCCTTGAATTTCTCCGCCATCTGGCCCTTCGGCGTATTCACCGCGACCACGTGGGAGAATTTGATCTTGATGGGATCGGCCTGCGCCAACGGCCCGGCCAGCAGAAATACACTGAGCGCAACAGCAGAAACGAGAAATCTCATGGTATCAATCCTCCAAATCCTCGATTAGTTGAAGTTATACGCGTATTAGAAAGAGAATGCGGGCGAAACGCAACGGCTTTCTGTGCCTGGGTCGTGGGGCGGCAAACGGCGCCCGCCGAAGCCCTCTCCAATACTCGATTGCCGAATTTCTTAGCAAGAAAAGGGCCAGATTACGACGGACTCGATTCCAGAGGCTCAGATCGCTGCCGGTGTGGCGCTGAATGGGTACCCGGATCGTTCTTTCGAGCCGCGCGGGATACCGGTCTGTGGGCGAAAATCCGCCAACATCGGGTTAAACTTGGCGAAACTTCGCCCACAATGGCGCGTCCCTGGACGCGCTTCCGGAGCAGATCGCGGGCTTGCGGTGTTCGGTCTCGCGCTGTGTGCGCGCTCGAAACGGGCGCATTGAGCGGACGTGAATTCGTGAGCCGGCCGTCCGCCCGGTTCAGCGAACAGTTTTTGCAATGGCCAGACCATCGATTGGTAAGAAACTTGCTTGCAAGACGCGAACCGCGGCTTCGGGTTTGTCGTGACCCCCATCGGCAATTCGGGCATCGTGCCTCGTGACGCCGAGAGAAGCCGCGGAGTCCTGCAGAATGTGGTTTGAGTCAATCTCATGAATAAAGCACAGCGAGCGACCAACACCGGAACCCGCGGAGAGCAGATCGTGTTCGTGGACGATGAGATGCATATCCGGCGTGCCGGGGAACAGGCGCTGAATATTGCGGGTTACGACGTGCACTGCTTCGAATCGGCCGAGCCGGTGCTGGTGCAATTGTCGGAGGATTGGCCGGGTATATTGATCACCGACGTCATGCTGCCGGGCATGAGCGGTCTTGAATTGATGAAACGGACCTTGGAGATCGATCGCGACTTGCCCGTGGTCCTCATCACCGGTCACGGCGACATATCCATGGCCGTTCAGGCAATCCGGGACGGCGCTTACGACTTCATCGAAAAACCGTTTGGCGCGGACCAACTGCTCGAGGTCGCGAAACGCGCCATGGAAAAGCGGCGTTTGATACTCGAGAACCGCGCCTTGCGTACCGAATTGCGGGATCAACTCAAAGAGTTCAGCATCATTGGAAGCTCGTCGCAGATCGAGTTGGTGCGCAACCAGATCGCGAAGATCGCCGAGGTGGACGCCGACGTGTTGATCTACGGAGAAACGGGGACCGGTAAGGAGCTCGTTGCACGCGCTTTGCATAGTCAGAGCCGGCGCCGCGACCAGCCCTTCGTCGCCGTGAATTGTGGCGCCATTCCGGAAAACATCATAGAGAACGAGTTGTTCGGCCACGAACCGGGTGCGTTCACCGGCGCGAATTGCCGCCAGATCGGTAAATTTGAGTACGCCAACGGCGGGACGATATTTCTCGACGAGATCGAAAGTATGCCCCAGGCCCTCAGCGTCAAGCTGCTCAGGGTGTTGCAGGAACGCACTATAGAACGCCTGGGCTCTTCGAAGTCGCTGCCGGTGGAGGTTCGAGTAATAGCTGCGACGAAGAAGGATCTTCGAGAGGCCAGCTCCCGGAGTGAATTCCGCGAAGACCTGTACTACCGGTTAGCGGTCATACAGCTCAATCTGCCACCTTTGAGAGAGCGACGCGAAGATATTCCCATCCTGTTCCAGTATTTCATGGAGCAAGCGGGGCGCCGGTACGAAAGCGCGCCTCCGACGCCCGGGGCGGATGTCATGGCGGAGTTGATGGCGCACGATTGGCCGGGCAACGTGCGAGAGCTGCAGAACACTGCGGACCGCTACGTGCTCGGTTGTTTCAACAGCCAGTCGGGCCTCACCAATCTCTCGGAGACGACTGGCGTGCGTCCCGCCGCTACGCTGGCCGAAATGGTCGCCTGTTACGAACGACGAATCATAGAACAGCAACTGGCGCAACACGGAGGTGACGCGCGGGCCGCCTACACGTCGCTGGGAATGCCGCGCAAGACTTTTGAAGATAAGTTGCGCAAGTACGGAATCGACAAGAAACAATTCGGTTGATGGGCGTCGATGAAAGGTCCAGCGTCGGCGCGTATCGGTTGAGAGAACAACGGCACGCGGGGGGCGGCGGTTTGCTGACGACGAAGCGGCGCAAACGGGGTCCGCCGCCTGCAGCCGTTGTCCTCGGGGTATAGCGCAGTCTGATTTCCGGATGATCTTCGACAGAAACAGAACACTGCTGGTCGTCATCTTTGCCGTCACATTGTTCCTCGCCTTGTGGCAGACGGCCAAGCTCACGCGCGCGGCGGCAATGGAGGAGCTCAGCCAGGCGGGTTCGAAGCGACTGGCCCTGTTTATCTCGAATTTGACGAGTGAACTGGAAAAATACGAATCCCTTCCCCGGATACTCGCCAGGGACGAAAGGATTGTGAGGTTACTGAGAAATCCGTTAGACGTTCGGAACATAGCGATCGTGAACAAATATCTGGCGGACGTAAACAGGATTGCCGGAGCGTCCGACACCTACGTGATCGACAAGAGCGGCCTCACCCTGGTCGCCAGCAACTGGAATTTGCCGAATCCTTTCGTGGGTGAAAATTTCGGCTTCAGACCGTATTTTCAGGCGGCGCTCCGCGGTGAAAAAGGAAGATACTTTGCCCTGGGGACGACGTCGAAAAGGCGCGGTTATTACTACGCCGCCCCGGTCGAGGAAAACGACGAGGTACTGGGCGTCGCGGTCGTAAAGGTCAGCCCCGAGGGCGTGGAACTTGCCTGGCAAGACGCCCGGGAACGGACGTTGGTGACCGACTACAACGGAATTGTGTTTATCAGCAACAACCCCGCCTGGCTGTTCAAGGCGTTGCATCCTCTCAGCGACGAAGCGTTGCGTGAGATCAAAAGCAGCCGTCAGTATTCCGATGCGCCCATATCGCCCATGCCCGTCGACCGCGATTTTCAAGATGGTCACGGCCGCCAATTTTTGACGCTCAAAGAGTCGCGTGACGGCGGCCAAGCTCTGCAGATTACCTATCTGACACAGAGCCGTAAGATGCCGGATCATAAATGGTTGGTGCATATGCTCACCGACGCGAAAGTTGTTGAAACCCGAGTAAACTACGCGGTCGCTTCTGCGTTTATTCTTGGATTGGCGTTTTTTCTCGTATTGCTGTATCTGGCGCAGCGCCGCCGTAATCTGATACAGCGGCTTCAACATCAGAAAGACATAGAGGAAACCCTCGTTGACGCGCAAAAGCAACTGGAACAACAGGTTCGGAAGCGTACCCTGGAACTGACAGAAACGAATCAGCATTTGGATCGCAAGATCCGGGAGCATGAGAAAACGGAGCACGATCTGAGAAAAACCCAGGAGGAATTGCTGCAGTCTGCGAAACTCGCGGTCATTGGACAAATGTCCGCCGGTATTACCCACGAGTTGAACCAACCACTGACTGCGATTCAGACGTACGTCGGGACCGCCCAACACCTGCTCCTAAACCATCACTACGAGGAGCTCAACGACAACCTGACCAATGTGCTCATGCTGGTCAATCGCATGGCCCGGCTGACTCGCGAATTAAAAACCTTTTCTCGAAAATCCACTCTCAATGTCGATAAGGTCGCGTTGCATAAGACCATCGACCAAGCGATGACTTTAATCACGCACGCACACAAGGCGAAATTTGAATTTGTCAAAGCGTTTTCCGAAGCTGAGGTATTCGTACACGCGGACGCGCTTCGTCTGGAGCAGGTGTTTATTAACGTCTTCAATAATGCGCTGGATGCAATGAAGGATTGCGCCGATCGCGTTTTGCATGTCTCTACCGATATGGCCGGTGACTCGGTAACGGTTCATATCCGCGACAGTGGTCCGGGGATCGCCGAAGAGAACCTCGGGAAGCTGTTCGACCCGTTCTTTACGAGTAAAGAACCCGGAGCGGGGCTCGGTCTCGGGCTGTCGATAACGGAAGAAATCGTAAGCGGTTTCGGTGGTTCTATTCGAGCCGCCAATCATGTTGAGGGGGGAGCCGTGTTTACCATAGTGCTTCCCACCGCGAACGCCGATGGTGCAGGTACGCCGACAAAGGTGATCGGGGCGGCCTACGCTCGAAGCTGACGGGCCGGTCGCGAGGTAATCCCGCCGTCAACCCGGTATGTAAACGCCCGCGCTGCGGATCGCACGCAGGATTTCCTTGGTCGATTCCTCCATGGTCTCCACCGCGGCCTCGTACTCCCCTTGGGCGGCCAGTTCCTCGGCCTTGCGGCGCGTTTCGGCGGCTTTCTGTGTGAACATGTCCACCATTTTCTGCAACCCCGCGTTGCCTTCGATCTTCTCCTTCAAGAGGACGTCCACCAGCATCTGATGCGAGTCGTTGCGATCGACTTCATAGCGGTATTCTTCTTCCTTGGTCTCGAAATGCAAAGCGCGCACGAGGGTGTCGCCGCCGCGCAGGCTCTCGATCGCGATCTTGATGGCGACGTAGGCCTCGTCCAGTTCCTGACGGGCCTCGACGAGCTTGCCCGCGCGACGATGTTCCTGCGCCCGCGCGACTTTGGCGTCGACCAATTGGCGAAGTTCACTGTTGGCGGCCTTGGCGGATTTTTCGTCGCTCACACGATTGTGCGCGTCGATCAAGGCATTTACGCTCGCAAGCCGATTCTGATAGTCGCGCTCCCGTTTCTCGGCCAATACCTTGTCCGGTTCGGCCATGCGCACGGCCTCGAACATGGTCTTCAATCCCTGGCTCAGGAGATCCGCGGCGGTTCTATCGTCGTTCGCCTCGAAGGCCGATACCGCCTGTTTGTACAGCGCGCGTGCCTTTTCGCGGAGCGCCAATGCCTCCGGGTTTCCAGTGGCTTCGACCTGTTTGGCGGCCGAGGAGTGTTCGATCAGTTTTTCCGCGAATTTCAATCGCCCTCCGAGCGCGTCGCGCGCTGTACTGCCCTGGCCTTCGACGTCGTAGACGGCGACAAATACTCCCAGAGCCGACAACAGGAAAGTGATACCGGCAGTTCGTTTAGAGATCGTCAAGGTAGATAGCCATGTTGCTCGGGACGGATGTTCCGGTGTGTATGCGATTACGCATCCACCCGTGGGCTAGATCAACGGCCAAACAATTGGACCCCGGCCATTTGTATGGCTTGCTGATATCGAGACGTCGAATTCTGTATGTTTTCGATGGCAAACTCGAATTCGCCTTTGCTTGCACCGTCTTCGGCGTTTTTGCGCAGCCGATCCCCCTGCTCGCTGAGCATATTGATCATGGACATCTTGTTTTTCGGGGGATTCAGCTTCTCGATCACGGTCGAAAGGAGACGGCCGTATTCCTGATTGCGGCGCCGTTCGTATCGATATTCGTCTTCCGGAGTGGCGAAGTTGAGTTCGTATTTGATGGTCTGAGCGTCCAACAGGGTCGCCAGGGCGTTGTCGAGGGAATTCTGCGCCTGCTGCAGAATCCGCACCGCAGCTTCGAAATCCTCGTCGCTCACCAGACGTTCGGCTTTGGCGAGGTCTTCCTGGATTCGAGTTGCGCTCACGCCGGTAGCCTTGGATATCGCGGGCGAATCAACGTTTCTGTAGGATTGATAAGAGAGGAGGGACGAATCTACGCTGCGAAGCAGCTTTTCGTATTCGGCCTTCGCTTTGCGTTGTGCCTCTTCCGGGTCGGGCACGAGTTGGAACGATATGCTCGACGTGCGAATTGCATCATCGATTAATTCTTTAGCTTTGGCCGCATCACCGACTTTCAACGCCGATTGGGCTTCGGCAATCAGATCGTCGGCACGGCGCAGCATCGATTGCGCTTCTTGATTATCGCTCTGCTTGATCCGTTTCGCCGCCGAAGAACTGCGGATGCTGAGCATGGCGAAAGCGATCTTGTTTTTCACGTTCTTGATCAGCGTTTCCGCATCCATCTCGGGTTCTTTGATGACCTCGCCCGACGCTTCTCCAGCGTCGATGCGCTGCGGGACCTGATCCGGGCGATCTACGATGTAGATGGTCCCTCCCATGTAGGTATGGTTCTGGCATTGATAGAAGACCACGTCGGGCGTGTCTGCGGATGGCCTGAACGTGACGATGCCCTCGTAGGTGTAGTTTCCGTCCACGCCTTTGACAAGTATGTTGCGGCCTCTGCCGACCGGACTCGTGGAGAGGTAGAAATCGTGCATCGGGTCGCTGCGGATATCGAACTCATAGGTCTGCCCCCGCACCAGCTTGAGTTCCCTGCCCGGTACGCCGTCGACGGCAAAAGCGATTTCGTGGCCGCGACCGACATATCCCTTACCAAACCACGGATGACGTTCGTCTTTCTCCACTAACGTGACGACGAAGCGCTGGGACTCGCCTCCGCCACCGTCCGGATTTCCGCTTTGCGTAGACGCACTGAGAGTATTGGTGGAAATCGTGAGCGCGATCAGGAGCCAGGTCATCGCGCAAGGAAATTTGAGCGTCATTCCATATCCGAACCGTGGTTGTTGCCGTTGCTACCCTATTCCACTACCACGACACCAAGGTGTCTACCGGTAATGACGCAGCAGCCTGCAGAATCGTACTTTACCTTGCTGCGAGAATCCTCGCATGCCGACAGTTTTCTGCCGTGCGGGAGTTCGTCATGATAACACGTTGCAGGAGCTGCGGACGGCCGCACAACCTGTGTTCGCTGGTCTCGCATACACAATGACGGATGCGTTGGCGGTAGGTCTTACGGCTAGCGATTTTGGCGCCGTAACCCGGGGCGCTTCGAAGCTCGCAACGCGCGTGCAGAACCCCCCCGGTGTGGTAGCGCCGGCTCCCCCCGGATCCGCCACGACCGCACCAGGGGTCGTCGACGAATCGCTCTAACGCAGCCTGGACAGGAGCTTGTCAGCGTCGGAATCGATCCTCGCGGAGGTGGGCGGGAATTTGGCGACGATCCCGATTTGTTTTCCATCGCGTAATACGTCCAGCGGCAACCACGTGCCCGGCGCCTGTCGACGTATGATCTTGACAAGTTCTCCGGTGCTGCGCACGGCGCTTCCGGCCGCCGATGTGATGAGATCCCCTTCTTCAAGGCCCGCGGCCTGCGCGATACTGTTCTCGATGACGCTCTCGATGCGCACCCCCTGCTCGGAACTCGAGACATGTATGCCCAGCATCGGGCGCTTGGCCTGGTGGTGCTTGTCGGCGGGTACGACGAAGACCAGATCGGCCACGCCCGGATGGATGTGTTCACAGTCGTCGGCGGGGGTGCGTGGTCGCGACTGTGGCTACTTCCAGGTCCTTGAGCTGGTGGGCTACGCCGTGACCGTATTCCACGTGACCGCTTCCCATGATGCCCACGGCAAGCGACGCCTGATGTTTGCTGATGCCCGCTACGAGGCCTTCGGCCATGGCGCGGTCCCAGGTGGACTGCGCCTCCGCGAAGCGTTGGAAAGCCGGGTCCGTGAGCACTTCGCGTAGGTCTTCTTCGTCGAATTCGAAATCGCCGAATCCCGAATGGTCGTGGCCAAGGTTTCCGGCACGTTTAATGAGGAAGATATAAGCGAGCTCATGCAAATACGGCTCCAGGGCGGGCGCCGGATCCGATACGCCTTCACGTTCACTGTCCGGTACGTTGCTCCAACCCACGTCGCCGACGCGTTGCACCAGCTCCCGCTGTACATTGATGGCGATCATGGGAATGCGGTTCTGTCGGGCAAAGTGGAACAACGGCAGGTACAACTCCGCCTCGTAACCCCAGATCTCGTCCCATCGCACCTGTTCGAGAAAGCTCTGTTCGTTCAGTGCACCCGATACCCACGCGTCCAGCACGCTCTGCACCGACCGCGGGAACATCTCAAATCCTATGACGAGGTTCGGATTTCGACCGTACAGGGAAGCGAGTGTATGGAGCTGCCAGCGATGGTCCTCGACGCTGGGGTGGCTTTCCCCCAGGAGGACGGCGCTTTTTGCGGCCAGCGAGCTGAAAACCTGCAACGGGTCTACCTGCGTACGGGAGTCGGGGTCGACCCAGGTGCCAACGGGCAAGCACGCGTCGGAATCGTTCGCTGCCTTCCGGGCAAAACCGTTGCCGGTTCCCGTCGCCAACAGCTGGCACGCCGCGATCACCGCGCACAGGCCCAGAACGAGGACGAAATACAAATGTTGTCTGAGTGATTTTGTCATACCTAAGCTTGTTTCGCTGCTAAACGTGAACTTCAATACTGCTGCCGAGGCTACGCGGTTCCAAGTCAACAGCCCGTGAAAACGCGCGCGAGATTCGCTCCCAAGGGAGAGTCTAAACCGATGTCGCGGAATACGCATAGGACCCCGGGACATTCCCGCGCGGTCCGTGTGTTTTCGTCGTCGCTGTTTCAGCACCGGCGGTCGGCATCGGGGTCATTCGGCCTGGGGCTGGCGATGGCGTCGCCCAGCTTGGTCAGGAATTGCGAAAGCAGAATCAACAGGAAATTGCCCGGGACCTCGGCGCAGGCCTCGTCGGGGATATCCTTGCAGATGCGCGCATCCTCCTCGTCGGTCAGTCGTTCGTAGAGTTGTTGCGGGGTGAACACCGTGCTGTGCCTAGTTGAAGCGTTTTCGGTCGTCCCGGGGACCGGTGCCGTGGCGGCGTAGCTTACACGCGGCGTCAGCGCTTTGTCAGCGCCGAAGTGTGCGGGGGTCTTGAAAATGCGCACCCAGCCCACATATCCATAGCGCACACGCATTTCCACGACAATTGGGAGAAACTAGAGATGGCCAATATGTTTTCGAATCCTTTCGATCCGCTGCACAATCTGCAGCGCGCACTGGAATCCTCGATGAGCAGTGATTGGTTCGGAGTGGGGACCAGCAGCCGCGGTGCGTTTCCCCCCATCAACGTGTTTCAGGACGAGGACGGTTATCTCGTCGTCGCTGAGCTGCCTGGCGTCGGTCGCGACAATATCGATGTTCAGGTGCACAAGAATCAACTGCGGCTGGTGGGCAAGAAGGCTCGTGACTATGGCGAAGGGGTAAGCATACACAGGCGGGAGCGGGAAAGCGGCCAGTTCGACCGCACCTTGACGATACCGGTTGAAATCGACGCCGATGGGATCAAGGCGGAGTACCGCAACGGAGTGCTCGCCGTGCACGTGCCTCCCGCCGCAAGCGAGAAGCCGCGGTCGGTACAAGTACAGTAATCCAGCCAAGCCCTAGTAATACGCAGAAGAAACCAGGAGGTCGAGATGGTTGAACGAGATCTGGAAGTACAGGAAAAACGGGAACTCGAGCCGGAGAAGGAGAAAACCGTGCCCGGGAAGTTTTATGTGCCCTACACCGATATCTACGAGAACAGCAACGCGCTGGTAGTCGTCATGGAGATGCCCGGGGTGGAGAAGGGCGATATCGATATCAATCTTGAAAAGAACGAATTGATTGTAGAAGGACACATCGAATTCGAAAAGTACAAGAACCTCAAGCCGGTTTACACCGAATACAACGTGGGCCACTTCGGCCGCAGCTTCCGGCTTTCGAGTGAGATCGATCAAGATCGCATCGAGGCAAGCGTGGCGGACGGCGTGCTGACGCTGCGGTTGCCGAAGGTTGAGGAGTCCAAGCCGAAGAAGATAACGATCGGCTGACCCGCATCCGCACTGGGGATCCCGAGCCTGTAATTTGGGGTCCCCGGTGCAGCGGGAACGGAGCGGCAATCGGTACAGCGCTCCATCGACGATTGTTTGCGGCAGGGAAACCGGTGCGACGGCTTCGCCGTCACCGCGTTCTTCACATACAATAGCAACACTGGGTTCTTCCGCAACAGACGATGCTTTGTGCCTCCGCCACGCACAGGGTGCGCAGTTCGACCTGGTGCTGAACATGGAGGTCGTCGAACACGTCGCACGGTTTTCCGATTTCATGCGCGCCTGCGGCGAGCTGGTGCGCCCGAACGGGTTCATGGTGGTTGCGACGATAAATCGAACCTTTCTGTCGTTCCTCTTTGCCATCGTCGGTGCCGAATACGTTCTCCGCTGGTTACCCAGAGGCACGCATCGATGGAAAAACTTCCGCCAGCCCGGGGAGATAGAAAAACTGTTAGTCGACAACGCCTTCCGCGTGATTGAACGAACCGGGGTGCGCATCAATCCGATCACCAGGCGGTTCAGTCTCTCCCGGATCGACGCGGTCAATCACATGATGGTGGCGCAGAAGCCTGCCTTGGAGGGACGATCGGAACTACCGGCATGAGCGCAAAATCAGTGCACGCCGCAAACCGGCGTGCCGATCTTCTCTGGCGACGCGCCGGGCGCGCGGACGCGGCAGTTTCCTGCGGTGTCGTTGAGGCTTGCCTCATCCGGGGTGATATTCGAAGACACGAAATGAGGTATACATGAGCTGGCAACCGTGTCACGAGCCTGAGTGCGAAGCACAGCCGAACGATGTCGGTCTCGTCATAGAGCCCACGGCGCGGGATCTCGGCGGATTCTCCGTCCGGCGGGTCCTGCCGTCGGGCCGACGGCGGATGGTGGGGCCTTTTATCTTTTTCGATCATATGGGCCCCGCGAAATTCGAACCGGGCCGCGGCATCGACGTGCGGCCGCACCCGCATATCGGCATCGCCACGGTGACGTATTTGTTCGAAGGGCGGATCCTGCATCGTGACAACCTCGGATGTGTCCAACCCATCGACGCGGGGGCGCTGAACTGGATGACCGCCGGCAGGGGCATCGTGCATTCGGAACGCTCGGACCCCGAGGAGCGCGCCAGAGGTCCGCGCTTACACGGCATCCAGTCCTGGGTCGCGCTGCCCAGGGACTTGGAAGAAATAGAACCGTCGTTCGACCACTACCCGGCGTACGCATTGCCGACGATAGAACGCGACGGCGCCACAATGCGTGTTGTCGCGGGGGAGGCCTACGGAGAGCTCTCGCCCGCGACGACGCTTTCGCCTCTATACTATGTGGACGCGACGCTCCGAGCGGAAAGCGAAATACGCTTGCCGAACGCGTACCCGGAACACGCCGTGTACGTGGTCGAAGGTGAGGTGACCGTCGCCGGCAGGTGCCTGCAGGGCGGCAGGATGATCGTGCTCGGAGGGGCGGCGGACGCGGTCATGCGTGCCCGCAGTGACAGCCGCATGATGCTGCTGGGCGGCGCGCCCCTGGAGGAAGAGCGGTACATCTGGTGGAACTTCGTGTCGAGTTCCCAGGCGCGGATAGAGCGCGCCAAGGACGATTGGAAGAACGGTCGCTTCGAACCGGTGCCGGCAGACGACGATTTCATGCCTCTGCCCGAGCGATAGGTCCGCCGACGCAGCGCCAACAACGCCGTTCTTGCGGCCCGAGCAACCGTTGCTGTCAGGCGCACAGCGGCACAAGTGTAAAGCGGATGCCGTGTTGGAACACGGCATCCTGAGCGGATGGAAAAAAATTACTTAGGGAACCAACCGCGGACGTGTCTGCCGGACACCACCGCCATCAATGTTCGAGCTTGAGGATCTTCATCGCCTCGTGCAGCACCTCGAGGGATTCTTCGTGCTGGCCGGCGTTGTGCAGATCTTCCCCCTCGTCGCGCAGGTCCTGCACCTCCGCCATTACATCGTCGTCAAGTTTTGCGTCTTCCAGGGCGGCGTCAATGGCCTTTACGTCCTTCGGGCAGTGGCCGGCCAAGGCGGGCGCAGCCAGAACGAGCAACACCGCGGCAGTTACAATTCGTTTCGACATTTCAATGCTCCTTCCATCAAGTTCAAGGTAATTCGGCGTACAAGATACACAACGGTGTCGTCTTCGCGCACCGGTGGCGCGATCATAACCGGATGCGCCATGTCGATGCTGCGGTAAATTTTGATCGTGAAGATCACGAATTGGAATTGACTTTGGCCGAACACAGACCAATAGATTCGTTGCGTCGAGGTTTTGCGCCGTGCGATGATTGCTTTAATCGAGGCGTTCCAGCGTTTCCGCGCCGCACCGCTTTTATCCCGACAATCGCCGTCATGTCGTAGCGGTATTTGCAGACCTCGGCTCAATTCAACCCAGTAGGAGCACTGTATGAACATCGCTATCCTGTCACGCGGACCGAAGTTGTATTCGACCAGGCGTTTAGTGGAGGCCGGACTAGAACGCGGCCACGAAATGCGGGTAATCAATCCCTTGCGCTGCTATATGAACATCAGCGCGCACAAACCGGAGATACACTACCGCGGCGAGGAGCTCAAAGGCTTTGACGCCGTCATCCCCCGCATCGGCGCCTCGATCACGTTTTACGGCACCGCCGTGCTGCGCCAGTTCGAGATGATGGGGGTGTATCCGTTGAGCGAATCGGTGGCCCTCACGCGATCGCGCGATAAACTGCGTTCCCTGCAGCTCCTGGCGAGGAAGGGCGTCGGCTTGCCGGTCACCGGATTCGCGCATCACGCCGACGATATCGACGACCTCATCGAGCTCGTCGGCGGCGCGCCCCTCGTGATCAAGCTGCTCGAAGGAACGCAGGGCAAGGGCGTCGTGCTCACGGAGACGAAGAAGGCGGCGGAGAGCGTCATCGACGCCTTCAGCGGATTGAAGGCCAACATCCTCATACAGGAGTTCATCAAGGAGGCCGGCGGCAGCGATATCCGCTGTTTCGTCATTGGCGACAAGGTGGTGGCGGCGATGAAACGCACGGCGAAAGAAGGCGAATTCCGCTCCAACCTCCACCGCGGCGGTACCGCCGAGGTGATCCGGCTGACGCCCGAGGAGCGCGTCACCGCCGTGCGTTCGGCGAAAATCATGGGCCTGGGCGTCGCCGGCGTCGACGTACTGCGCTCCAGTCACGGTCCCGTGGCGCTCGAGGTCAACTCCTCGCCCGGGTTGGAAGGCATTGAGACCGCGACCGGAAAGAACATTGCAGGCATGATCATCGAGTACATCGAAAAGAACGCCAGGCCCGGACGCACCAAGACCAAGGGCAAAGGATAGTCGGGGGCACAGGACGCAATCGTTGCGCCCGCGCGACCCCCTCCGTCCTAGCTCGGGGCGTCCGACGCATGGTCTGCGTTTAGCCCGTCCGGCGCACGCGCATTGGGATTCGGCAGGGCTTGGTTCGCGTCCGGGTCCCCGGTCGCAGACAAGCGCAACTGGCCTGCATTTCTCCCCAGGGGGCGGCCGTGGTCGTCGGTAAACGTCCCGTCAATACAAGTACGTTGCCTCTTGCTCGAACGTACAGTCTGTATCGGCGACGCCTATCCCGGCCCTGGCAGGTCCAGGCACGCCGGAACTTGGGCTTCCCTCGATCCATAGCTACGGCTATGGATCTCATTCCAACCCGGCGTTCAGCCGCACCTTTCCTGCGCCAGCCTCCGGGATCCTGGTGAGAAATGCAGGCTAGGAGCGGGCGCGCGGGCCCCCTGGGCGTGACGCCCCTCGCCGGTTTCGTTCTGGTGGCAACGAGCGCGATTCTGCTGCATCATTTTCGAAGTCCGAACCGAGGGAGACCAACATGGTGTGTTGTCAGTATTTTTCGCCGTTCGACGGGGGCGCCAACGCCTTCACGGTGGAGATGCCGCGCGTGACTTTCGGTCGCGGCGCTCTGCACGAAGTCGGCGCGCGCGCGCTGGCTCGAGGGATGCGCCGCGCGGCGTTGTTCACGGATACCGTGCTCGCCGATTCGTCACACGTCGCCTGCGCCCTCACCTCGTTGAGGGCCGCCGGGATCGATGCCGCGATGTTTTCCGACGTCCGCATAGAACCTACCGACACGTCGGTGCTCGCGGCGGCCGCGTTTCTGCAGGAAGGCGGTTTCGACGGCGTGATTTCCGTCGGTGGCGGATCGGTCATGGATACGGCGAAGGGGGCGCTGGTGTACTCGCGGTATCCGGCCGAGTTCGAGACCTACTTTGCACCGCCGATCGGGGGCGGCGTGCCGGTGCCCGGACCTCTGGGACCGCACCTGGCGTGCCCGACCACTTCGGGAACGGGGTCCGAAGTGACCGGGCTCTCGGTCATCCGCTTCGAAGCCCTCGAGGTGAAGTTCGTACTCGCGAGCCGCCACATCCTGCCGGACGAGGCCATCGTCGATCCCGCCTGTATCGACACCTTGCCGCCAACGGTGGTGGCGTCCACCGGCTTTGATCTCTTGAGTCACGCCCTGGAATGTTACACCGCGCGTGCCTACACCCGCTGGGCAAAGGTCGATGAGATCGGTGCGCGTCCCATGATTCAAGGTGCCAATCCTTGGAGCGATCTGCACGCCCGGGAGGCATTGCGCATTGTGAACGCGTATCTGCCGCGCGGGTTGGCGGACGCCGCCGATCACGAAGCGCGGGATGGGCTGAGCTGGGCGGCGACCCTCGCCGGCATGGCGTTCGGCAACAGCGGCACGCATCTGCCACATGCGCTGTCGTACGCGGTGTCGCAGATGGCGCGCGATTTCCGGCCGCGCGACTATCCCGGCAGCGGCACCTTCGTGCCGCACGGCCTCAGCGTCATCGTGACGTCGCCGTCGGTGTTTCGTTACACCGCGCGCGAGACGCCCGAGCGGCACTTGGAGGCGGCACTGTGTCTGGGCGCCGACGCGCGTGACGCGGTGCCCGACGATGCCGGGGAGGTCGTCGCCGCCCGCGTCATCGAATTGATGCGCGAAGTCGGCGCCCCGAACGGTCTGGGCGGGGTGGGGTTGTCGACGCGGGATGCGGACGCGCTTGCCGACTCCGCCATCCGCCAACGCCGCGCCATCGCCAATGCGCCGCGCGAAACCGGGGTCGACGAGATCCGCGACATTTTTCAGCAAGCGGTGTCCTACTGGTGACTGCCGCGGCACGGCGACGCCGCTTGTTAGTCGAAGGGTACCCGCGACGCCTTCTCAGTCCGGGAGCGGTTCCAGTCGCGCGATCACCCCGTCGCTCTCGTCGGTGAGCAGGTAAAGGTAGCCGTCGGGACCGCTGCGTACGTCGCGGATGCGGCCCAGCGCTCCCCGCAGCATCCGCTCTTCGTGGACGACGCGCTCGCCGTCGATCTGCAGCCGCGCCAGCAGTCGGTCCTTGAGCGCGCCGACGAAAAGATCCCCGCGCCAGCGGGGGAAACGGTCGCCGTCGTAGAAGGCCATGCCCGACGGCGCGATCGACGGCACCCAGTAGTGCATCGGCTGCGCCAT
>CAMYIN010000161.1 GCA_947258495.1 uncultured Gammaproteobacteria bacterium | reverse complement strand
CGGTTGAGCACCCGGCCCCGTTCGGACGCGGGGACGCCGGGACCATTATCGGTCACCACCAGGGTCACACCGGTTTGCCGCTTGTTCAACTGCACTTCCACGGCCGTTCCCGGCGGCGTATGACGGAGCGCGTTTTCAATAACGTTTGCCAGCATCTGGGTAAGCAGCACCCGGTCGCCGAATACGGAAACCCCCTCCGCAATCTGCGCCGTCAACGTTTTGCCATCGTCCTCCGCCACCGCGGCGAAGGCCTCCACCACGTTTTCCGCGACGCCACCGAGGTCGACGTCGGTAAAGCGCGATCGGGAGGTGCCGGATTCGATCTGCGCGATCCGCAGCATCCCATCGAAGGTCTTGAGTATGGAATCCGTATCCTCAATAGCACGGTCGATGGCGTCCTCGTACTCTTCGGGGTGTCGCCGCTTTATTCTGCAGGCCTCCAGGCGTTGCCGCAGGCGGCCCAGCGGCGTGCGCAGATCGTGCGCGATATCGCTGCTGACGTGACGCAGGTTCGCCATCAACTCCTCTATGCGGCTGAGCATGCGATTGAGGTCGTCAGCGAGCATATCGAATTCGTCGCCGGCGCCAGCCACCGGGAGACGATGCGAGAGATCGCCGCCCATGATGGTTGCCGCGGCACGGCTCGCCGCGTCCACCCGCCTCAGCAGCGCCATGCCTATCAAGAGACCCCCGCCGAGGGTAAGCACTGCGGTGACGGCCAGCGCCGTGCCGAACGAACGCACGATCAGGTTCCGGCTCTCCACCAGGTCCTTGATGTCGTGGGCGACGAGCACGAAGGTATTGGCGTCGAAACGTACACCGAGGGCCCGCAGCGCGCGTTCTCCGCTCCTGCGTGAATTGCTGGAAAAAGAGACCGTCAATTCCTGCCAGCCCTCCTCAGCGTGTATCGGTGGCAGATCACCCGCGAGCACGTTTCCGGCGGCGTCCTGCACGAGAAAATGCACCGGACTGTCGTGCTGCTTCCGCACGTGTTGACGCACCAGGCCCAGCATGGCGTTAAGACCGTCCTGGCCAAGATCGTCGCGCAGGACCTGAATCTGGTCCTCGATGCTCTGCTCCAGGTGCTGCTCGAGCAATGAAAGCATCCACCAGTAAATTACGGCGAGCAAGGCACCCATCACCAGGGTGGACAATGCGGCGAAGGCGATCCCGTAGCGCACGGGCGCCGAGCGCAGAAGCTTGACCGCCTGCATTCAGGATTCAGGCCGGCGCTTCCAGGGAGTACCCCGATCCGCGCACGGTGTGGATGAGCGGCACGTCGAAGGGTTTATCCACCTTGGCGCGCAGACGACTGATGTGGGTCTCGACGACATTGGTATTGGGGTCGAAGTGAAAATCCCATACGCTCTCCAGCAGCATCGTGCGCGTCATCACCTGTCCCGCATGGCGCATGAGGTTCTCGAGCAATCTGAACTCACGCGGCTGGAGATCGATCTTCTTGCCCTGCCGACTGACGGTGCGCTTGATGAGGTTCATCTCCAGGTCCCCGACCCGAAGCACGGTCTCGGTCGACTGGATCGGTGGCCTCCTGGCCAGTGCGTTGAGGCGCGCAAGCAGTTCCGAGAAAGCAAAGGGCTTGACGAGATAGTCGTCACCGCCGGCGTCGAGACCCGCGACGCGGTCGTCGATGCCGCCCAGCGCGGTGAGAAACAGCACCGGCGTCTCCACCCCGGCACTGCGCACGGTCTTTACGATACCCAGGCCGTCGATCTCCGGCAGCATGCGATCGACCACCATGAGGTCGTAGGACTCGCCGGCCGCAAGCAGCAAACCCTCGCGCCCCGTCGCCGCGACGTCAACCGTGTGTCCGCTCTCCTCGAGTCCGTCCGAGATGTAGGATGCGGTTTCTGCGTCGTCCTCGATGACCAGAATTCTCATGCCGATCGCCTCATTATGTGAATATCTTATCATTCGATTCGCCGTTTTGATCTGTGAAGGTGCCAGTTTCGGCTATTTGTCTTTGGGAACGGATGTCTGAATCTATACAAATACGCAATGTTACGGCTTACGCCCGCCGAGACCCCCTGGGATAATCCACATTTACTCCAGCCAAAATTTGCGAAGGACTGGATTTCCATTCGTTGTTGAACAC
>CAMYIN010000160.1 GCA_947258495.1 uncultured Gammaproteobacteria bacterium | reverse complement strand
GCGTGCTCCCAGCGACCGAAGGCGCACACCGCCCAGGGGGTGCCGGGGTCGTGCCGCTGCAGAAACGGCAGCAGCCACACCGGCCGCGAGTCGGCGCCCTCGGTGTAGCGGCCGAGTACGAACAACACCCAGTGCGGCGCATCCGGTATCACCTCGTGGCGCAGCAGATCCCGGTAGCGCCGCAGATCCTCCTCGGAATACAGGACGTACTGCGGCGTTACGCGTTCCCGCATCAGCCACTGAAAGAAGGCCGCGGCCTCGGTCTCCGAGGCGGCGTCGGGCACCAGCTCCCGTATCGCCAGCGACACCGCTTCCGGCTTGACCGCGCGCACGCACGCCATCTGCTGGGGGGCCGCGTAGCGTTTGGCGGCCTCGCTGGTAACCTGGATCACCAGGCCGTCGCCGACCGCGCGCCGCACCGCATCGATCGCTTCCCGGTAGATGTCCGGGTCGAGGGAGTGCACGCCGGCGGGGTCGCGTACGTGCAGGTGTATCATGCTCGCGCCCGCGTCCAGGCAACGCGCCGCGGTGTCGGCGATTTCCGCCGCGGTCATCGGCAGGGCGCGATGGTCCTGCTTGGTCTTGTAGGCGCCGTTGGGCGCCACGGTGAGTATGGTGGCGTCCCAGTCCGGGTTCATGCGGCGGCGACGGCCGCGAACGTCTGGGAAAACGCAACCGCGAGCTTGTCCACGATTTCATCGACGTGCCGGGCCTCGAGGATGAACGGCGGCGCCAGCAACACGTGGCTGCCGGTGCGCCCGTCGATGGTGCCGCCCATGGGGTAGCACATGAGACCGGCTTTCATGGCCTCGCGTTTGACCGTGAGGTGCACCTGCAGCGCGGGGTCGAAGGGCGCCTTGGTCTCGCGATCCGCGACCAGCTCCAGACCGATGAACAGGCCGCGTCCGCGGATGTCGCCGATGTGGGGGTGGTCGTGGAAACGCGAGCGCAGGGCCTCGCGCAAGGCCTCGCCCTGTCGCTGCACGTTGCCGAGCAGGTCTTCGCCGTCGATGGTGCGCTGCACCGCCATGGCCGCGGCGCAGGCGCTGGCGTGGGCCATGTAGGTGTGGCCGTGCTGGAAGAAACCGCTGCCCTCGGCGATGGCGTCGTAGATCTGCTTGCTCACCAACAGGCCGCCGATCGGCTGATAGCCGGCGCCCAGACCCTTGGCGATCGCGATCA
Source organism: uncultured Gammaproteobacteria bacterium (assembly GCA_947258495.1). Classification (GTDB taxonomy): domain Bacteria; phylum Pseudomonadota; class Gammaproteobacteria; order Arenicellales; family JAANXG01; genus CALZGZ01. The sequence goes on along the minus strand of CAMYIN010000160.1, from coordinate 32,854 downwards.
TGTCGGGTTGGACGCCCTCCTGTTCCACCGCGAACAGCGTTCCGGTGCGCCCCATGCCGCACATCACCTCGTCGAGGATCAAGAGTATGCCGTACTGGTCGCAGATCTCGCGGATGCGCCGGAAATACCCCTCCACCGGGGGCACCGCGCCGCTGGTGGCGCCGACCACCGGTTCGGCGACGAAGCCGATGACGGTTTCCGGGCCGAGCTCCAGAATCTTCTGCTCGAGTTCGTTGGCCACGCGCAGGCCGTAGACCTGCTCCGATTCCTCCGCTCCCCGGTCCCGGTAGGCGTAACAGGGGGAGATGTGATGCGACGCGATCAGCAGCGGGTCGAACGGCTGCCTGCGCCAGGCGTTGCCGCCGACCGCCAGCGCGCCCAGGGTGTTGCCGTGGTAACTCTGCCGGCGCGCGATGAAGTGGTGGCGCTGCGGTTCGCCGCGTTCGAGAAAGTACTGGCGGCCGAGCTTGAGGCCGGCCTCCACCGCCTCGGAGCCGCCGGAGACGAGATACACGCGGTCCAGGCCGGGACTGCGCTGGATCAGAAATTCCGCCAGCTCCTCCGCGACGGAGGTGGTGAAAAAGGCGCTGTGGGCGTAGGGGATCCGGTCGAGCTGTGCCTTGATCGCGTCGATGACCTCCGGGTGGTTGTGCCCCAGACAGGACACCGCCGCTCCGCCGCACGCGTCCAGGTAGCGTTTCCCTTCGACGTCGAGTATATACACGCCGTCGCCGCGCGCGGCCACCGGCAAGGTGACCCGGGTGTGACGATGGAATATCCGGCTCATGGTGTCCGTGCCTGATTGTTGTCCAGACGCGGACATTCTACCCAATTTGCGGCGGGGAATGTACTGCGTCCGGGTCGCTCGGACGGCGGCGCGGGGCGCGGAGCGCCGCAGCCGGAAACCGGCCTCGGGGTATCGGTTATCCGACCGGCAACGACACCCGGCCCACGGGATCGGCGTCGTTCAGGTCTTCGGCTTCGGCGTTGCAGAGCACCAGGTGGACGCGATCCTGCCTGCCCGCGTTGATCGCGGTGTGCGTCTTGTGCGCATCCATCTGATACACGTAGCCGTCGGCGGGGATGTGATGAAACACGCCCTTGTTGTCCTCCAGCGCGACGATGTAGGCGTCGGCATTGGTGGTAATGGCGTAGTGGTAGCGGCGCGTCGGGTCCGCGTGGATGGAGAGGCACGACTTGGGCGGCATGCGCATCAAACGCGTTCGTCCCCAGGTGAAGGGCAGGCTTTCGAGCAACGCTTCCACGGCGCTGCCGCGGAACTGCACGTTGATGACGCTGTACTCCGCCTCGGTGGCGTCCTCGGGCAGCCAGCCGACGGCGTCGAACAGCGGCTCCGCGGCGCCCGGTCGCGAGGTCACGCTGATCTGATTGCGGTGGTCGAACAGGTTTTCGACGGACGCCAGGACATCCTGCATCGCCGTCAAATCGTAATACACCTCGGTGCGCCGGATCATGATATTCCTCTCTCCATAATGACATTCGCATCCCGCTTACAGGCGTATTGTATGTGAGCGCGACATGCGGAAAAATAATCCAGATCAACATCGGGCCCGCTCAGCCGGCGCCCTCGATCGAGGAGCGCGGGCTGCGTAAGAGTAAGCGGCGGGTTTGGGCCGATCCGCGTCACGACTTTGCGGCGATTCCGGACGCCGATACCGGCGCGAGCAACGACAGGGGCGATGACATGCAGTACGACACTTCACAACGACCACAGGGTGGTAGACGCCGGCGCGGCCTGCGGTTCCTGCCTTTCGTGTTGTTCGCGGTGATTGCGTTGATCGTGCTGCGGGACCGCGTGCCTTTCGTAGCGGACTGGATGGAAAAGACGCTGCAGCCGAACGAATGGCGCGCACGCCAGGCCTGCCTGCAGGCCGCGCTGGACAGCGCCGGCGTGCCCGATTTCGCCCGCGTCGTCGCCCGCGGCAACATCGACCACACCCGTAACGGGTTCTACGTATCCGAGGTCGTCGTCGGTGAAATGGGTGAAACCGGTGAGGAAGTGCGGTTCCGCTTCAGCTGCTACCTGGACGCCGCCGGGGGGGTGGTCAAGACCCACCAGGATCGCTGACTACGGTTGGCGCGGCGCGGACTGCAGGATCGCCTTGATCTCGTCCTTGAGTTTTTCCAGCTCGCCCTGCTGGCGGCGCAGCTCGCGGATGCGGCGGTCCAGTTCCCGGGATTGTTGCTCCGCCAGCGAAGCCTGTACACCGGCGGCGTCCGATCCGCTCCGCGACCAGCTGCCCTGCACGGTCACCCCCGGTGTGAGGGGGATGTCCTCCGCCAGCGGTTCGGCGGGCGCCGACCCCAGGCGGGCACAGGCGGGCAGCAGCGTGACGGCGGCCGCGAGGAGCAGGGTTGCGGTACGAACGGTGCACAGGTGCGCCAAGGGCGTCGTCTCCCGGTGTCGGCTTGGATGATGAGGCGGGAATGTAATACGGCTGTTGGGCTTAGACAAGCGAATCCGGCCTTCCGCGATACGTAGATGCAAAGAAAAGCGTTACCGCCAGGGGTGGCCAGCAAACAGCTTCGGGCGTGAGTCAGAAGTGCGGCCGCGGTCTTATTGCGGACGCGGGTTGTTCCTGAGGATCTCTCTGAGCTCTTCCTTCAATTGCTCCAGCTCACGACGCTGGCGCTCCAGCTCCTCGATCTGGCGGTCGAACTCCCGGGTCTGCTGGTCCAGGCGCTCGGTCTGGACCTGAGTCGGCGCGGTGGGGGCCGTGCTGGGCCTGTCGTCGCCGTAGCCGCGCCGGAACACGAAGCCACCCTCCTCGCCGGTCAATAGCCCGGGACCCTCTTTGATGTCCTCGTTGGTGCGGTTGGGATCCATCTCGCCGGAGGCGGGACCGCCGCCCTTGAAGGGAACGGAACAGGCGGCGAGAAAAAGAAAGACGGAGGTAAGGGCGAGCAAGGCCGCGCGTGCGCGCGATGCGTTGTGTTTCACCCTTACCTCCGAATCGGATCAACGAACCTCGTTGGTTAGAATTTTACGCGAGAGCCGATCACCGCGCCATTGAGGTCTTCGATGCTGGCGCCCGGACGGTCCAGCTCGGCCTTGAAGATGCTGGCGTAGATCTCGACGCCGTGGTCCTTCATGCTGTGCACGAACTTGAGGGCGTAGCGCTTGCCTTCGTCGTTGTTCGCCACCGCGTCGTCGCTCTCGCCGTAGGAGACCGCGACTTCGTTGGCGCCGAACTTCTGGCCGACGTTGATCCACCAGGCCGACGGATCCTCTCTGCCCGGTGACTCGTCAAAGCTTTTTTCGCCCCAGAAAGCGGCGACGTTGAAGCCGTTGCCCAGCAGCAGCGCGCCCGAGAGGCCGAGCTGATCGAAGGGCGTGGTGCTGCTCACGCCGGAGCAACTGCCGCCCTCGTTGTCGTTGTCGCAATCGACGTAACCGATGGCGGCGCCGACCTTACCGCCGTCGGCGAGCTTCTGGTTCAGGCGCGCGGCGAGCTCGAATTTCTCCTGGCCGACGTCCGCGGACAGCACCACCGGGCCCAGGGCCGGGGTGTCGTAGCGCAGGCGGCTGTTACGGCTCAAGCCGTCCAGGTTGTTGAACACCGCACCATAACCGGCGACCGAGGATCCGAACTCAGAGAGGTCGTCGGTGCGGAAGGTGAGGCCGCCGAGGTGGAAGTCACCGGCGCTGCCGACGATGAAGGTGCTGGAGAAGTTGGTTTCCGTGGTGCCGTTGGCGGCGCCGTTGCCGCGGCCCAGCGACAGCTTGCCGAACGGCCCGCTGAAATAGAGATCACGAATACGGCTTTCCTCTCGCCTGTCATCGTCGTTGTCGCCGATGTCCATGGTCGCCGAGTCGTTGAACTGCCAGTCGGTCTCCCAGTGGATGCCGGCTTTCATGCCGTTGCCGAGGTCGGTGGAGCCGCGCAGGCGCAGCCGGGTGCCGGACTCGTTGTTGTCGGTGAACAGGACATCGTCGTTGACGCCGTTGTCGGCGTAGAGGATCATGCGGTTCACCTGGCCGTCGAGCTTGGCCTCGACGCCGGCCCCGAAGGCCGCGCCCGGCGCCACCGTGCCGGCGACCGCAAGGGCGATTAGGGTCTTAGCTGGGATTTTCATGTTAGGAATTGCCTCCTGTTTCTTCGAAGTTATGGTTTCAAGCTTGAAATCATTTCCGATTCATACCTGATATCGGGAAGTCCCCCCATTCGGGAACGGAGCGTTATATAGCACGCCGGTTGCGTTTTCGCAACCATTAAATAGATGAATAAACAACAACAACGCTTCGTTGTTGTAAAAACACAACAATTCCGGCCGACAATCCGAAGGCCCGCTGTCGGCGGCGGTCGGCGCCACCTCGCCCCTTAGTGTCTGTGGGCCGCTCGGCGCGTTCGCACCGCACCGCGGCCGGAGAACACCGGGCGTGTCGAGCGGCGTCAGAACACCCTCGGAACAAGCTGCGATCGGTTGTCGCAACGGCCGCTGATGCGCTTCCAATTAAAGCGACGATCGTCGCCGCCGGCTTTGCCTCACGCCGTCGCCGGTTGCTCCGCCGAGCGGCGGCGGGCGCGCTGTAAGAACGCCACCAGGCCCAGCAGGGCCAGCGCGGGCAGGAACATCAGCTGCTTGGGCGGACGGTCCACCGGCCGTTCGATGCCGAGGATCTCCCAGTCGAAATCCACGCCGGCCTTTTCCGCGGCACTGCCGAAGACGATGTTGTCCACCAGGATCTTGCCGTCCTCTTCACGGATGCCCAGGCCCGCGTCCTTGAGACGTTGTTCCCCCGGGCCCGGGCTGCCCATGGGCAGCATGACGGTCTTTTTCACGCGGTCGCCCTCCAGGGTGTCGCCTTCCAGGGTGATGCGCAGCATCGCCTTGGGCACAGCGCCTTCCGCCATGCTCAGCAGTTGCGTGGGCGCCACCGATTCCAGGGGTGGGTAGATCTCGTCCCACCAGAAGCCGGGGCGGAACAGCGTGAACGCGACCAGCAGCAGGGCCAGGGTCTCCCACCAGCGGCTGCGGGTAAAGAAGAACCCCTGGGTGGCGGCGGCGAAGGTGAGTATGGCGACGACGGCGGCGGCGACGACGACAATCAGGTGCAGCGCGTTCTCGATACCGATCATGAGCAGCTCGGTGTTGAAGATGAAGATGAACGGCAGGATGGCGGTGCGGATGTCGTAGGTGAAGCCCTGGATGCCGGTGCGGATCGGATCGCCGCCGGAGATGGCGGCGGCGGCGAACGCGGCGAGGCCGACGGGGGGCGTGTCGTCGGCGAGGATACCGAAATAGAACACGAACAGGTGCACCGCAATGAGCGGCACGATGAGGCCGGATTCCGCGCCGAGGGTGACGATGACCGGCGCCATCAGGGTGGAGACGACGATGTAGTTGGCGGTGGTGGGCAGGCCCATGCCCAGGATGAGGCTGATGATGGCGGTGAAAATCAGCATCAGCACCAGGTTGCCGCCGGAGATGAACTCCACGAACTCGGTCATCACCAGGCCGATGCCGGTGATGGTGACGGTGCCGACGACGATACCGGCGGCGGCGGTGGCGACGCCGATGCCGATCATGTTGCGGGCGCCGGAGACCAGTCCGTCGAGCAGGTCGCGAAAACCGTGCCGCGCGGCCGCGGCCAGATCCCCGCGCTTGCGCAGAACGGCCGACAAGGGTCGCTGCGTGACGACGATGAAGACCATGAACACCGCCGCCCAGAACGCCGACAACCCGGGAGAGAGCCGCTCCACGGTGAGGCACCACACCAGCACCACGACCGGCAGCAGAAAGTAGAGCCCGGACTTGATGGTGGGACCGGCCTCGGGAAGCTCGTCGATGGCGTGGCTGGTGTCGAGCTCCGGCACCGTGGCGGCGTAGGCGAGCAGGGCGACGTAGGCGGCGATCAGCAGCGCGGTGGCGATCCACGGCGTGGCCCCGCCGGCGACGGTCTTGATCCAGCCCAGGCCGTAGTAGACCACGGCGGAGAGCACGATCAATCCGATCACCGTCATGAGAAACGACAGCAGGCTCTGCACCAGGGTGCGCTGCGTGCGCCGGGGGAGGCCCTCGAGGTTGGCCTTCATCGCTTCCAGGTGGACGATGTACACCAGGGCGATGTACGAGATGATGGCCGGGAGGAAGGCGTGCTTGATCACCTCGACGTAGGAGATGCCCACGTATTCCACCATCAGGAACGCTGCCGCCCCCATGATCGGCGGCGTCAGCTGCCCGTTGGTGGAGGAGGCCACCTCCACCGCCCCGGCCTTCTCCGCGGGGAAGCCGACGCGCTTCATCAACGGGATGGTGAAGGTGCCGGTGGTGACCACGTTGGCGATGGAAGAGCCGGAGACGAGGCCGGTCATGCCCGACGACACCACCGCCGCCTTCGCGGGCCCGCCGCGCATGTGCCCCAGCAGCGCGAAGGCCACGCGGATGAAGTAATTGCCGGCCCCGGCCTTCTCCAGCATGGAACCGAACAACACGAACAGGAACACCATGGACGTGGAAACGCCGAGGGCGACGCCGAACACGCCCTCGGTGGAGAGCCAGTAGTGCGACATGCCCTTGGAAAGGCTCGCGCCCTTGTGGGCGATGACGTCCGGCATGTATGGGCCGAAGAAGGTGTAGAGCAGGAACACCCCGGCGACCACCATGAGCGGCGGTCCCAGGGCGCGCCGGGTGGCTTCCAGCAGCAGCGCCAGTCCCACGACCCCGACCACGAGGTCGTAGGTCGTGGGATCGCCCGGACGATCGGAGAGTGCCTCGTAGAACAGGAACAGGTAGGCGGCGCAGAACGCGCCCACCAGCGCCGCGACCCAGTCCTGGATGGGGATGTAATCCCGCGGCGAGCGTTTGACCGTCGGGTACGCGGTGTAGGCGAGAAAGATGGCGAACGCGAGATGGATGGCGCGCGCCTCGGTGTCGTTGAGGACGCCGACCCCGAACATGAATGGCAGCGGCGACGCGTACCACAGTTGAAACAGGGACCACACCAGGGGAATGATGAGCAGCAGCGCGCCGGCGAAACCGGCCGGCGATCGCGCCCCGGTGTCGGTCTCGGCAATCATCTCCTCGAGCCCCGTGCGGGCGGTGCTCCGGTCTGACTGTTGCGGTTCGCTCACGGCAATTGTCCCCCCGGACTGTTGCTGACGCGGTCGCAGACCGCCTCCTGTGCTGCTTGGACAAGCAATCGCTTGAGGGAGCAGGGGCTCCTGCTGGGCGCCGACCGGCTCGCTGCACGCCGGTGTTCCCACTGTTTGATAAGTGATAACGGCGGACGACTGCGGAAGTCGTCCCCCGTTACGTTGACGTTACATCAAGCCGGCTTCTTTATAGTACTTGGCAGCGCCGTCGTGCAGGGGCGCCGACAGACCGTCCTTGATCATCTCTTTCTTGCCCAGGTTTGCAAACGCGGGGTGGAGTTTCTTGAAATCGTCGAAGTTCTCGAATACCGCCTTGACGACGTTGTAGACGACATTCGTCGGGGTCTTCGTCGACGAGACGAAGGTCGCGCCCACGCCGAAGGTCTTGACGTCCGCGTCGGTGCCGCGATACATGCCGCCGGGAATGGTAGCGGTACGATAATACGCGTTCTCCGTCACCAGCTTGTCGATGGCCGGTCCCTCCACCGGGATCACGACCGCGTCGCAGGACGTGGTGGCCTCCTTAATGGACCCCGAAGGATGGCCGACGGTGAAGACGATGGCGTCGATCTTGTTGTCGCACAAAGCGGAGGCCTGCTCCGCAGACTTGAGCTCCGAGGCCAGCGCGAAATCGGACATCTTCCATCCCAACGCCGCCATCACCACCTCCATGGTGCCGCGCTGACCGGAACCCGGATTGCCGACGTTGACGCGCTTGCCCTTGAGATCCGCAAACGTCTTGATGCCGGAATCGGCGCGCGCGACCACGGTGAACGGTTCCGGGTGCACGGAGAACACCGCCCGCAGGTCCTTGTTGGGGCCTTTTTCCTCGAACTTGCTGGTGCCGTTGTAGGCGTGGTACTGCCAGTCGGACTGCGCAACCCCCATGTCCAATTCTTGAGCGGCGATGGTGTTCAGGTTGTAGACCGAGCCGCCGGTGCTTTCCACCGAGCAGCGGATACCGTGCTCCTTGCGTCCCTTGTTCACCAGCCGGCAGATCGCCCCGCCGGTGGGGTAGTAGACGCCGGTGACGCCGCCGGTGCCGATGGTGATAAAGGTATCGGCCCGCACCACCGGCGCGGAGAAGAAAGACAACACGATGGCCGAGGCGGCCAGCAGTGACACGACAAGTTTGTTTCTCTGAAACATAACACTCCTCCAATCGTGGTTTTAGAAATAATCGTTTCAATCGACAAAGTTATCATTCACGCGGCTACGGGTCTACGGGTTTGAAGCTGTAAAAACGGGAATCAACCGGCCGCTATCCCGGTTTACCTCTCGAACGGCGGCGGATAAGCTTAAGACCGTATATCCTGCGGGGGAGAATCCCGCGCGTCGATTCCCTAGGCGGAGGGTCGGAGATGGGGAGTTCCACGACACACGTCGACCGTTCCGGATCGCGGCTGAGCGGCGGGCACGCGCAGCGCATGCGGTTCATCGAGCCGTTTCACGTCATGGAGGTGATGGCGCGCGCGTTCGCGCACGAGCGCGCCGGCAGATCGGTGATTCACCTCGAGGTCGGAGAACCCGATTTTCCGACGCCGGCGGATGTGGTCGAGGCGGGGGTTCGAGCGTTGCGCGAGGGCAAGACGCGCTACGTGCAGGCCTTGGGCATCGCCGCCTTGCGCGAGCGCGTCGCCGCCGGCTACGCAGCCGAGTGTCGGCCGTCGCCGGACCGCGTGGCGGTGACCCCGGGTTCGTCCGGCGCCTTCCAGTTGATCTTCGCCGCCCTGCTCGACCCGGGGGACGAGGTGTTGCTGACGGATCCCGGCTACCCGTGCAATGCGAACTTTGTCCGGCTCTACGACGCGCGGCCGAGGATGCTCGCGTGCGATGCGGAGCACGGCTATCAGCTCACGGCCAGGGCGGTGGAACAGGCGTGGACGGAAAGGACCAAGGCGGTGCTCATTGGCACACCGTCGAATCCGACCGGCACGGTGGTGCCCGGCGAAGAGATGACGCGCATCGTACGGACCGTGGCCCGTCTCGGTGGGGTCCTTATCGTCGACGAGATCTACCACGGCCTGACCTACGACGCCGAGGTGCGCAGCGCGCTGCACGACTCCGACGACGTCTTTATCGTCAACAGCTTTTCTAAGTATTACGGCATGACGGGCTGGCGCATCGGTTGGCTGGTCATGCCCCCCGGGTTTATCGAAGACATCACCAAACTGGCGCAGAACCTGTTCATCTCCACCAGCACGCCGGCGCAGTACGCGGCGCTGCGCGCCCTGGACAAAGACGTGGGGTCGGAACTGGATCGACGTTGCGCGCAGTTCCGCAAGCGCCGCGACTATCTGGTACCGGCGCTGCGGGAGTTGGGGTTCAAGATCCCGGTGATGCCGCAGGGGGCCTTTTACGTGTATGCCGATTGCAGCGCGTTGACCGACGACAGCTACGCCTTTGCGCTCGATCTGCTCGACGTCACCGGCGTTGCCATCACCCCGGGGAAGGACTTCGGTCACCACCGCGAACGCGAGCATTTGCGGTTTTCCTACGCCAACACGCTCGAGAACCTGCAGGAGGCGGTGTCGCGCCTGAAGACTTACCTCGAATCCTGAAAAGAAAATGGGGTCAGAATTGCATTCTGACCCCTTTGCACGACCCCTTTTTCATACGGAATCGAGATTGCTAGAACAGTTTCTTGGCGAACCCGAGTACGTCGTCGGCGACGGAGCCGTCGCCGTCCATGTCCAGGAACGAGGTCAGTCCGCCCAGGGGTGAATTGGCGCCGCCGCCCAGTTGCCCGAGGAGGTTGCCGATGCCGCCACCGCCCTGCATCTGGCTGAGCACGCCCGTCGAATTCGCCTGCTTGCTGAGCGAACCCATGGTGAGTCCCGCGACCATGGGCAGCATCTTTTTCAGGATACCGAGGTCGAGTCCGCTGGACTGGGCGGCCTGGGCGGCGACCTGACGGCTCTGCTCCTTGCCGCCCAGAAGGTGCCCGAGAATGCCGTTGCCGTCGTCGATGCTCTCCTGGGTCCCCAGGCATTCGGGCTCGTCGACATAACGCTGGTGGTTGCCCTTTCCGAGCGCCGACAACAACGAGCCAAGCCCCTCTTCGCTCGACATGTTCTGTTTCAGTCGGCCGGTCAATGCCGGCAGCAGACTGCCCAGTGCGCTCTGGGTCTGGGTCCGGTCGAGTCCCAGTTGCCCGCCCAGGCGATCCAGCACCTGGCCGTTTCCGGCGCCGAGAATTTCGTTCAAGATGTTCATCTGTCTACTCCTGGAGTGTGTAAGGTTAGGGATTACGGTATTTTCACAGCCACGCGGCGGCGGCGCCTAGTCAAAAATCGTTAATCCGTCGGATTACTCCGAAGGCGTAAACCTATTGCAATCCCGGCGCGCTCGCAAGACCTTGCCCCAATCGCCGGTCCACGATCCCGTAGCCCATCTGCACGGCGCCCTAGTGGCTCACCGCCGGAATGAGTCGTTTCGCCTGCACGATCCAGGCGCTTACCATTTTCTCCGTGGGCACCTGCCGCACCAGCTTTTTCTGTTCGTTGGTTTCGCGCATCGCTCGTATGAGGTTGGCGGCGTTGCGGTTGCGCAACTCTTTTACGGTGTCGACACCGGCGGCCTCGAGCAATTCGGCGTACTGGGTCGCCACGCCCCTGATGCGGAACAGGTCGGCCATGTTGACGCAGCGTAAGATCAACGCCTCGCTGATCCCCGTCTTTGCGGCGATTTGTTTTCGACCTTTGCGCGTAGCGCCATCCCGCAACAGTTTCTCCGGCGAAGCGCAGCCGACCGCACGCAGCTTCTCGCCGAATTTGGGACCTATGCCTTCGATTGCTTCAATTGATTTCGCCATGCGGCTCCTCCTCCTCTTGGTTGCGTTCTGTGCTTGGTTGAAATGCGGAGTGATCCGAAAGATGTTACCGCCGCGGCCGCTGCGCTGTGAACACGCGACCGCGCCGCAAACGCGTCAAATCCGACGATGTTTACAAATCTTCACAAGCGCGACGAGATAGACGCGCGATGCCGCATTGGGGTTGAAGCGGATACGGGCTAGAGTACGCGCATGCACGTGCTTTGGCTCTTCATCGGAATTCTCATCGGTTGGGTCGCTGCGTGGATATCGAGTTTCACAGGTAACGTCGACAACCGGCGATCGTCCGCCGCGGCCGCGCGTCACCGCGTCCGTTATCACGTATTTCGGGCCGTAATCAGCCTTGTTCTGGTCGCGGTCATACTCACTATCTGGGTGATGGCGGAGGAGACCTAGAGGAGACCTAGGAGCCTGTCCGAGTACTCTGCCCGTAGCGAGATTGTGGGAGAGCGAGACCAGTTGGTCGAAGATTCGAGGAGAATAGCCGGCTATTCGACGAGAAGCTTCGGCGAAGTGGACCGCTGTCCCGCGTTCGCAGTAGGAGCACGAATACTCGGACAGGCTCCTAGCCCGCGTGTCGCGCCGTGGCCGATGCGGACGCCGATAAGACCCGAGCACCGATTTTCTTTTTGGTCGGTAACTGGTTTAGAGTAGCGGCCTGTTATTCTGCGTGAACTTCAACACCAAGAATATTCTGCAAACCAATAAGGAGTACGTCATGTCCGTAGCGAAAGTGACCGAGATCATCGCATCTTCTCCCAAGAGTTTTGACGACGCAGTCCGGGAGGGCGTGAGTCGGGCGAACAAGACACTGAAAAAAGTCAAAAGCGCGTGGATCAAAGACCAAAGCGTGCTCGTCGACGCCAAAGGCAAGGTATCCGAGTACCGCGTCAAGCTGAAAGTAACTTTCGTGTTGAACAAGTGAAGCGCTGATGCCGCGAGCGCCCGCGTCTTGCGGGCGCCGTGCGGTGTCTCGCCGTGGGTGAGCATCGATGAATACGGACAAGCTTGCTCGTTTGTACGCCGACATCATCGGCGAAATCGGAGAGGATTTGAGCCGCGACGGATTGGCGAACACGCCGCTGCGTGCGGCCCGCGCTATTGCGTACCTCACGCAGGGTTATCAACAATCGCTGGACGAGGTCGTCAACAACGCGGTGTTCGAATCCGACAACGACGAAATGGTGGTGGTCCAGGACATCGAGTTGTATTCCTTGTGCGAGCACCATTTGCTGCCGTTTATCGGTAAATGTCACGTGGCCTATGTGCCCACCGGGAAAGTGATCGGATTGTCCAAGATCGCGCGCATCGTGGACATGTATGCCCGCAGGCTGCAGATTCAGGAGTCGTTGACCAAACAGATCGCGGAAACGATCCAGACGACGATCGACGCGGCCGGCGTCGGGGTGGTGATCGAAGCAAAGCACCTCTGCATGATGATGCGCGGTGTGGAGAAACAGAACTCGCGCATGAAGACGTCGATGATGCTGGGCTCTTTTCGCGACAACCCAAGGACCCGTTCCGAGTTTCTACGCTTGATTTCCGATTGAGCGCCCGGGCGTCGGCGACCCGGCGGCAGCGAAGATCCCCCATTCGCGTCGGGTTTTTGTATATACTTAGCGGCTCGGACGGGCCGGAGGCCATGGTTCATGGCGCTCTCGCGAAATACCGGGGAGCATTGTCGGTTTCTTCCGAGTCGATATTCCGCGATCCAGGTCATGAATAAAACACGAAAGGCGGGCCATGCGCATTGCGTTACTCGAGGATGACACCGACCAGGCGTCGTTGCTGATCCATTGGCTCTCGGAGGCGGGCCACCAGTGCACGCATTACACCGAGAGCAAACCATTCGTTCGCTCGTTGACTCGCGACAGCTTTGATTTATTGATCCTCGATTGGATGGTGCCGGAGATGAATGGTCTGGAGGTGCTCCAATGGGTGCGGGCAAACTTGGACTGGCCGGTGTTGGTATTATTCGTTACGCAGAAGGAGGCGGAAGCGGATATCGTCGAAGCGCTGGAAGCCGGCGCCGACGATTACATGACCAAACCGGTCAAGCAGATGGAGATGTACGCGAGGGTCAACGCCCTGGCGCGCCGCGCCGGCATGCACGACGAGAAGCAGGCTCTGATAGACGTCGATCCCTACTGCATAGACACCGGCGCTCACACCGTGACGGTGGAGGGCGAGCCCGTCAAGCTCACGCAGAAGGAATACGAACTGGTGGCGTTCTTGTTCAAAAACATCGGACGCGTGGTTTCCCGCCGTCACCTGCTGGAGAGCGTGTGGGGCACCAACCCGGACATCAACACGCGCACCATCGATACGCACATGAGTCGGATCCGTACCAAACTCGGGATCAATCCCGAGCGCGGATGGCGCCTGAGTTCAATCTATCAGCACGGATATCGGCTGGAGCAGCTGTCGCAGGCGCCGTCGGAGTGACGATCGTTTCGATGCGGGTCTGCCATGGAAAAGTCGATGGGTCTGGAGCAACTGAAGCAGCGTTACCATGCGTCGTTATCGGAAAAATCGGCCGCGCTGGGGGAGCAGTGGGAGGCAGTGACGCAGAGCAAGTTCAGTATCCAGGCGTTGACCGCGCTGCAGCAGTCGGTGCACCGATTGGCGGGTTCGACGGGCATGTACGGATATCATCGGCTCGCCGAACTGGCGCGTGAACTGGAGATCTGCCTGAGCGAGCCCGCGCCCGCCGACAGCGCATGGCGCGCGAAGATTTCCGCTGCTGTGCTGAACCTGCGTCGAAGCCTGCAAGCGCAGGAGCCGATAGCTTGACGTCCCGGCGCTACGCCCTTTCGTTCGCGGCCTTCGCGACCAGGAAATTCACCAGCTCCATGAGTTGTTGCTGACCGCCGGCGCTGCTGGCCGTGGCGCGGTACTTTCCATCGACGATGATCGTGGGCACGCCGCCGGCTTCGTAATTCCTCGACATCAACATGGAATGGCGCACTTTGCTGTCTACGGCAAAGGAATTGAAGGTGTCGAAGAACTGTTCCTGCGGGATGCCGTGCAACTTCAGGTAGGGGATCAACTGTTCCTGCGTGCGAATCCGGTTTTTTCGCTTGTGCAGTTCGTCGAAGAAATTCGTATGCAGCTTGTCCAACAGGTCCATGGCCTCGAAGGTGTAGTACACGCGCGCGTGGAACGCCCACGAATCCCGAAGTATCGCCGGAAGGCGAACATGCTCCGCGTTCTTGGGTTTTTCCTTTGCCCATTTTTCGATGACCGGCTCCAGTTTGTAGCAGTGCGGACAGCCGTACCAGAACAATTCGACCACCTCGATCTGCTCCCCCGTCTGCACCGGTTGCGGAGCGGAAAGCTCGAAATAGTGTACGCCGGCGGTATAGTTTGCGGCCCCGGCGGGCGCCGCGGATACAAACAGGCACAGTACCGCCAAGTGCGCGAATCTTCTGGCTCTAGACATCGATGTTTTCTCCAATCTGAGACCGCGCTCAGCCTATTGAAACCCGGTTCATAAAGCAAGCGCCGCAGTGATCATTACCGTTTGTTCATCCACACATCGCCGGTTCGAGGCGCGAGAGCAGGTGCTGGTGCAGACCGTCAAATTTTCCGTTGCTCATGATGACGACGTGGTCGCCGCTCTCCGCCGTCTCGAGGATGCGGTCGACCATGGCGTCCACGGAATCGTGGACTTCGACGGTGTCGCAGGCGAGGCCGTGGACGTCCCAGCTGATGTCCGCGGGACGATACAGCAAGGTCAAATCGGCGGCCGACAGTGCAGCCGGAAGCGCGGACCGGTGTTTGCCCATGCGCATGGTGTTGGATCGTGGTTCGACCACCGCGACGATGCGCGCGCGGCCGACGTGCGCCCGCAACGCCGCAAGCGTCTCTGCGATCGCCGTGGGATGATGGGCAAAATCGTCGTAGATGCGGACGCCCCGGAATTCGCCGAGGTACTCCAAGCGGCGCTTCACGGATCGGAAACTCGCCAGCGCGTCGCAGGCCGTCGCGGCCGGTACACCGCAATGACACGCGGCGGCGACGGCGGCGAGGGCATTGGCCATGTTGTGGCGGCCGAGCAGCGGCCATTCGACAACGCCCGCCGGACCATGCCGATGGAGCAATTCGAACCGACCGCAGTCATCGCGAAGGCCGCGAACCGACCAGACCGTTTCCACCTCCTGCTGCCGCGGAACGCGGGCGCGATCTGCAAAAAATTCGACCTCGGACCAGCAGCCCATGTCCAGCACCTCGCGCAGGTGGGCGTCGGCCGCGTTCACGATCAGGCGTCCATTGCCGGGTACCGTGCGGACTAGGTGGTGGAATTGCCGCTTGATGTCTTGTAGATCGTCGAAAATATCCGCGTGATCGTATTCGAGGTTATTGAGCACGGCGGTACGGGGCCTGTAGTGCACGAACTTGGAGCGTTTGTCGAAGAACGCGGTGTCGTATTCATCGGCCTCGACGACGAAAAACGGTCGGTCCCCCAGGCGCGCGGACACGCCGAAATTGGCCGGAATGCCGCCGATGAGAAAACCCGGGCGGAGCCCGGCGCGCTCCAGGATCCAGGCGATGAGGCTGGAGACCGTGGTCTTGCCGTGGGTGCCGGCCACCGCGACCACCCAGCGATCGCGGAGTACGGTTTCCGCCAGCCATTGCGGGCCGGAGGTGTATTTCAGGCCCCGATCCAGGACCGCCTCGACGGCGGCGTTGCCCCGCGACAGCGCGTTGCCGACGATCACGAGATCCGGCGCCGGTTCCAGGTGCGAGGGATCGTAACCCTGCATCACGTCCACACCCAGTGCGGAAAGCTGGGTGCTCATGGGCGGGTAAACGGCGTAGTCGGATCCGGTGACGCGCTGCCCCATTTGCATCGCGAGTTGCGCGACGCCCCCCATGAAGGTGCCGCCGATGCCCAGCACGTGGATATGCATGTCAGGCAATTTGCCCGAAGAGGATGAACACCACCATCAGCGTAAACACCTGACAACCCAGGGTGATAAGAATACTCAACCCTGTGCCCAATTCCAGCGCGTGCTTGATCACGTACACCGCAATCGCGAGCACCCAGACACTAAGTGTGAACAGCAACATCATCGGCATCGAGGCGTCGGGCGAATCCTTCACCCGGTACAACCAGCCGACCACCGGCCAGGCGACGAGTTGCAACAACGCGCTGGCGCCGAAAATCGCGGTGATCGTTTGCGCAAAGCGCTCGGTGTGTTGTCTGATACGGAGCACCAGCCATATGGTGAAGCCGAATCCGAGCACTTGCGCCGCCGACATCGCTACGACCTGGGCCATCTGGTCGTGTTCGCGGTGGGTCAGGACGTTGGTGGCGATCGCAGCGAGAGTCGTTGCCACCACGAACGAGGTGTTGGCCGGGAGCTCTTGTGGTTTCGCCTGGAAAAAGCAAAGATCGAGCAGAAATTTGAACAGATTCATAAAGTCCAGCCGATGTATGGGTGCTGACCAAACGTGAGTTTACTCGTCATTGAAGACGTCCGACTACTGGATAAGTGTTGCCGCACACTGGCATCCCTCCCCTGGATCGGCATCGATACGGAATTCCTGCGGGTACGGACCTATTATCCGCGATGTTGCCTGCTGCAGATCTCGAGCGACGACGGGGTCGTAGGCATCGATCCGTTGCGGTGCGAGTCGCTCGAACCCCTGCAGGAATTGTTGCGTGGTTCGAAGCAGATCAAGATCATTCACGCGGCCCGGCAAGATCTGGAGGTCTTATACCATATTTGCGGTCAGGTTCCGCAGCCGGTCTTTGATACCCAGATCGCCGCGGCGATGCTCGGATTCGGACGCCAGGTCAGCTACGCGGCGCTGGTGGAGACGCTGGTCGGTCGTACGCTTTCCAAACAGGAGACGCGCACCAATTGGTGTCTTCGGCCCCTGACCGCCGGCCAGCTCGAGTACGCCTACGAGGACGTAAGCTACCTGGGCGCATTGTACGACGAACTGCAATCGCAACTCCGGAGCCGAGATCGTCGCGAGTGGTTGGAGGAGGAGTGCCGGCGGCTGCTCGATCCGGAGCTGTACGCGATGAATCCCGAGCAGGCGTACCGACGGTTGCGCCGTGGGCATGTCCTGGAACCGCCGTCGCAGCAGATCTTGAAGCGCCTCGCCCGCTGGCGCGAGCGGACCGCGCAGAGCAAGGATCTGCCGAGGAACTGGATCGTGGACGACAAGCAACTCCTCGCCATTGCAGCGGCGCGGCCGTTGGATAGGACGCAACTATCGCGAGTAAAGGGATTGTCTGCACGTTTTCTCGATCGCCATGCCGATGCGGTGTTGTCCGTGGTCGGTGAATCTCTGCGCAGCGGCCGC
Source organism: uncultured Gammaproteobacteria bacterium (assembly GCA_947258495.1). Classification (GTDB taxonomy): domain Bacteria; phylum Pseudomonadota; class Gammaproteobacteria; order Arenicellales; family JAANXG01; genus CALZGZ01. The sequence continues at coordinate 15,583 of CAMYIN010000160.1, read as the reverse complement.
GAGGGCGTCGTCTGGCGGCCGCGAGCACGACTCGGCGAGCGGCAGCAGCGCACGGTGGAGTGGCTGGCGCGCCGGATCAACGAGACGGCGAAGGCGCAGCAGATCTCCGCGTCGCTGATAGCGACGAAGAAGGAAATGCGGCAATTCGTGCGCGACCCGCAAGGCCAACCGCTGGTGCAAGGGTGGCGATACCAACTCGTCGGCCGCGATTTGATCGCGGAACTGGAAACGGACCGCGAGCAAAGGGAACGGGTCTGATCGTGGTTACACTGGTCACCGGCGCCACCGGTTTTGTCGGCAGTCATCTCGTCGATGCGTTTCTGCGCGCCGGACATCGCGTCCGCTGCCTGGTGCGATCGCCGACCCGCCTCGGCTGGCTCGAGGGGAAGGACATCGAGCTGGCCGTTGGGGATTGCACCCGGCCGGAGACGCTGGCGCCCGCGGTCGTGGACGCAGAGATCGTCGTCCACGCCGCCGCCGTGACCTGGGCCGCTCGGCGTTCGGATTATTTTCGGGTCAATGCGTCCGGAACCTACCATCTGCTCACGGCCTGCGGCGAGCACGCCCGCGCACTGCGGCGTTTCGTCTTCATTTCCAGCCAGGCGGCCGCGGGTCCGGCTGCGGACCCGGATCGGGGAGTCACCGAGCGCGACCCGCCGCGACCCCTGTCGGCGTACGGCGAGAGCAAACTGCTCGCCGAGCGTCACGTTGCATCTCTGCGGGACCGCATTCCCAGCGTGATCCTGCGACCCAGTGCGGTGTACGGGCCCCGCGACGGAAACTTTTTGCCCTACGTGCGCATGGCAAAACGCGGTTTCCTGCTAGAATTCGGCCGCGTACCGCGTACCGTCAGCCTTTGCCAGGTCGAGGACCTGGCCCGCACGGTGGTCAACGCGGCGCAATCGTCGGCGGCGGCCGGGGCGGTGTATTTTCTCGCGGACCAGAGGCCGTACGCGTGGAGCGAAGTGGAACGGGCGGTGTGTGCGGCACTGGGCATCGACGCACGGCACCTGATAGTGCCAAAATGGTGTCTCCGCACCGCGGCGGCGCTGGGACAGGTTTACGGGTCTGTCGCGAAGCGACCTGTACGTCTGAACGCCGCACGCGCGGCGGAGTTACTGGAAAAGAACTGGGTCTGTGACGTCGGCAAAGCTATGAGCGAACTCGGGTATGCGCCGCAGACCGCATTGCCGCAAGGGATGCAACAGCTGGTTCGCTGGTATCAACAACAACATTGGCTATGACAAACCGAATTCTCGCCGAACAACAAGAGACGCGCCGCCCGCGCGCCGCCATCTTTCAAAAATGCCAGAAATTCACCCGCGCCCGGGAGCTGATTGAGGCGGGCATTTATCCCTATTTCCACACGGTAGAATCCGCCCAGGAACCCGAGGTCGTCTGCGACGGTCGCCCTATGATCATGATGAGTTCCAACAATTATCTGGGGTTGACGAGTCATCCCAAAGTCAAGGAGGCGGCGATCGATGCGGTGCGTCGTTACGGTACCGGGTGCGCGGGCTCTCGCTTTTTAAATGGGACCCTGTCGATACACGAAGAGTTGGAGCAGCAATTGTCGCAATTTCTGCACAAGGAGGCGGCCATCGTATTTCCCACCGGGTTCCAGGCCAATCTGGGCGCAATTTCGGCCCTGGTGGGAAAACAGGACGTCATCGCGATCGACAAGCTGAATCACGCGAGTATTTTCGACGGCTGCAGGCTGTCGTTCGGACAGATCCGGAAATACAAACACAACGACATGACGGATCTGGAGCGGATCCTGCGTGGAAGCGATGGCAGGGCCGGCTTCGTGGTCGTCGACGGTGTATTCAGCATGGAAGGCGATGTCGCGGACCTGCCGGGGATCGTCGAGCTTTGCCGCCGGTACGGTGCCGGATTGATGGTGGACGACGCCCACGGCATCGGTGTTTTAGGAAGAGACGGCCGAGGCACCGCCGAGCATTTCGGGCTCGAGGACGAAGTGGACGTGATCATGGGCACATACAGCAAGTCGCTGGCAACGATAGGGGGGTGCCTGGCGGCGGACGCCGACGTGATCGACTATCTGAAGCATCACGCGCGAGCACTGATATTTTCCGCGAGCCTGCCACCGGCGCCGGTGGCCGCCGCGTTGGCGGCATTGCGCATCATAGAGAACGAGCCGGAGCGCAGGGAGCGGCTGTGGCGGAACGCGAACTACCTGCGTGACGGTTTCCGCGGTCTCGGCTTCGACACCGGCGTCAGCGAAACACCCGTGGTTCCGGTGATGGTCGGCGATGAAGAAAAAGTGCTGTACACATGGCGCCGTTTGTTCGATCGCGGGGTGTTCGCGAGTCCGGTGCTGTATCCCGCGGTACCGCCCGGCATGGCGCTCATTCGCACGAGCTGCATGGCGACCCACACGGTAGAGCATCTGGACCTGGTGTTGGATGTGTTCGCGCAGGTGGGGCGCGAAATGGGACTCATCAACTAGTCGGTTGTCGCCCGTTTCGCCGCACCGCGGGCCGGTCCCCGCCCTACACCAAGACCGCCGGATGCCGGCGCCGTACCTTGCGCTCGCTCCGGTGTCACGCGTCACGAAGTTCATCGTCAAGACGGCTTACCGCATGCAATTGATCAACCTCGCAATTTGCCGTACCGGCGCACTACCGGCGTGGATCCTGGCGTTCGTCGCTCCTTTTCTAGGGCCATTGGCCGTGCTCGCCGATCCCGTCCAGATCGACGACCACCGTCCGGTTCTGCTTGGCAAAGAGCTGTACACCGAGGGTTGGGATCAATATTTCCTGTTTGACGACGGCGCGTTCCTCGCGGTCCAGCTCTTGATCAGCAATTTCGGCCCTACCGATCATCGCGCACTGGTCATCGGCACGTTGTTGCCCGCCGACGGCGGCGAACCGTTGATCATAAAAAACGGGCGCGGGCGCAAGGACTGGAGCTTCGATGATCATGAGCTGGATCTGAGGGTGGCGCGGCACCGCTTCAGCGGAGCGCATCCGCACTACCGTCTGTATATGGGAAACAGCAGGGGAGAGATCGAGCTGACGCTGCAGGCGTCGGTGGAAACCTGGCGTCCAGGTCGTGTTCCCGACTCTGGGGGCGAAAAATATCACTACGCATCGTTTCTCATGCCGCAGGCCGAGGCGCGGGGACGTTTCCGACGCGGTTCGCAGAGCCGCGGAGATCTGCAGCCGTGGCGGACGCTGAGCAACGGTCGCGGATTCGCCGTTCGCCACGTCAACAGCAGCTCACTCGCCAGGGTGGCCCGCACGTGGATCAGACTTGCGCCGCTGGAGACACCGACGGCGAGCGCTCCCGTTTTCTATCTTGTGCAACGACCGGATGCGGAACCGGCGGTTTTTCTCGCCGTTGTCGGCGGCGGACGAATCCAGCGGCAATGGTCACAGCTCCCGGTCACCCTGACCGCTTCCGACAACGCGGGCGGGACTGAAGGCCAACTGCCGGAAACCGTGCGCTGGGAAAAGATGGTAGCCGGGGGCGTGTTAAAGGGTAAAATCAGCTTCACACGCCTGCTGCAGCGATTCGATCCGATTCAAGAACTCAAGCCGATTGAGCGATTGTTCGTACGCTTGCTGAATACACCGACACATCACCGCTATCTGGCGCATTACGAGTTGAGCTATCCGGGCGAAGACGGCGAAAGGCGATTGAGAGGCTCGGCCCTCGCCGAAGTCATGACCCTGAGGCGCCGGTAGTTCCGCGAATTCGGTGATCGGAGACCGCAGCGGCCGCCGATACCTTGCTCATTCATGGCCGAAACTGAAGACAGTCCGCAGTCAACGTTAATCCGCTGGATCGTCACCGGCGTAATTCGCCTTTACTGGCTGATACTCATCGCTGCAATCGCATCGGGCTATTACTGCTTTCAGCTCGCAAAGACGCTGAAACTGGATGCCAATATCGTCTCGTTGATGCCCGACGGTGTGCAGAGCGTCGAAAATCTGCGGGCGGTGATCGAAAAAACCGGAGGGTACAGTCATGCCATGATTCTGGTGGAATCGCCGGATCTGGACTCGACATTGCGATTCCTCGAAGACCTCCGCTCCGAAGTCCTCAAATACGATTGGGTGAACAGCGCGGAGTACAGCGAAAACACCGCCATCTTTGAAAAAAACCGCTTGCTTTACGCCGATGCAACGGATCTAGAAGAAATAGACCGCAGACTGGCCGTCCGCATCGACTATGAGAAAAAACACCTGAAGTTCAGCGTCAAAGACACGCCGGTTGAGATCACCATACGTGGGACCGGACAGCGCCCGCCGTCTCTGGACTTCGACGACATACAAGATAAGTACGAGGGTGGCAAAGACGGCACCAAGAAAAAGAAACTTTTCCAGAACAAATCCGGGGATCTGGTGATTCTGGTCGTGATGCCGAAGGGCGGGACGACGAACGTCGCCTACTCAAAAAAGGTCATAGCACAACTCGAGGACAGCATCAGGTTGGTAAATCCGGAGAAATACCACCCCGACATGCGCGTCGAGCTTGGCGGTCGTGTGGTCAATCTCGTCGCCAAGTTCGACGCCATCATGAGCGACATCAAGACCAGCGCGGTCTGGTCGCTCTCGGCGATCTGCCTGGTGGTGGTCTTGTTTTACCGGCGCATAACTTCTCTGTTGTACATCGGCATTCCGTTGCTCATCGGTTTCTCGTGGACGTTCGCGCTCACGGCGGTAGTGCTGGGGGGGTTGAACTTGATCACGATTTTTCTCGTGCTGATCTTGTTCGGTCTGGGGATCGATTTTGGCATCCACAACCTGGCGCGTTACGACGAAGTTCGCCGCAGCGGAGGGGGCCTGGAATCGGGCCTGGCAACGATCTATCGAAGAACCGGCCACGCTTCTCTGCTCGCCGCCGTAACCACCATTGCCGGTTTCTTCTCCTTGATGGTCACGGATTTCCGCGCGTTTTATGAGTTCGGATTCATTGCCGGGACCGGCGTCGCCTTCACCCTGCTGTCCATGTACCTCGTGTTCCCGGCCCTCGTGGTTCTGGCGGAGCGCGTGCGGCTCTATCGCAGACCGCGTCCACAGGCGGCAGCGGGAGAAAGGCAAGGCACGTTCCCGTTCGCGAACACCATGCTGGTTGTCGGCGTCATGGCGTCTGTGCTCAGTCTGGTGGTGTTGCATCAACTCGAATTCGAGGATGATTTCGGCAGGCTGAAGACGAGGGTGCCGCATTTGGACGACGTAAAGCGCAAGATCACGGACGTGTTTCCGCTGCGCTCCGACAAGGCGGTCGTCTTCGTCGAAACCCTGGAAGACGTGAAAGCGGTGGTGGACGCCGTTGAGTCGATCCGGGACCTGGGTGAGGCCGTGGGGGAACCGACGATCGAGAAGGTGAAATCCATATACAGCGTGGTGCCCGAAAGCGAAGAGCAAAAACAACGCATCCAGGTCATAGATCGTATTCATGATCAGTTGGCGGAAGCATTGAAGCTGCTGGAAGATTTCAAAGAGGACGACAACAAGCAATCCGAATTGAGGAAGCTGATGGGTTATCTGGGCGTATCGGAATTGAAACCGAGCGACCTGCCGCCGGAACTGCAGCGCATTTACACCGGGATTCCCGGTTCGGGCGGTTATCTGGTGTATATCTACAATCTCAAAGGCACATCGAAACTCGACGAGGCGCAGGCGTTCGTCGAGGACATTCGAGAGATCACGGTGAACGGCAAGACCTATTATCCGGCCACCGAAGCGATGATCTTCGTCGATATGCTCAATCTCATGAAGAACGACGCCTCGCTTGCCATCGCCGCGGTGCTGATCGCGATCGTCATCACCCTGACCTTGGCCTTCCGCCGCCCGACACAGGTGTTGTTGGTGCTCATACCGGTCACCGTGGGGTTCCTGTGGATGCTGGGCATCATGGCGGTGTTGAACGTGCGTTTGAACGTCTTCAACATGGTGGTGCTCCCCACGGTCTTGGGGATCGGGATCGACAACGCGATCCATATTCACCACCGTTACCGGGAAGAGGGCGCTGAAAAGCTGGTGCACGTGATAAGAACCACCGGCGCCGCTGCCTTCCTCACCACATTGACGACGATGCTTGGTTTTGCCGGCACGCTGACTGCGTCCAATCAAGGACTGCAGTCGCTGGGATTAGTGGCGTGCATCGGGCTCGGGGCGTGTATGTTGAGTTCGCTTACGCTGTTTCCTTCCATTCTTCAATGGCACGCGGACGTCACCGGGCGACGGTGAATCAACGGAAGTACCCGTGGCCGAAGGTATCGTGAGGTGGATGAAGTGACCGCATCGGGGTGCAGCAGTTGCAGACGCTTCAAGGCTTACTAGCGCAGTCACCCGCCGACGTGTTGGCGTCGCCGGATCGCGCGTTGGCCTGGGTTCGTGACGTCCACCACGCTTACTTGACTTTCGACCGGCACAACGCCGGCGCTGCAGAAGCTGCAGAATTCAAGCTGGCCGCGATTCTCTGGCGCGCGCGCGTGTTGACGCGGCTGACCGCAAGTCCACCGCCCTGGGTGAATCGAAAACCTCGGGCGTTGTCCGAAATCGTTCTTGCGCTCGGGGTATTTCTGCCGCCGGAACGGCGGCGGACCGTGGAAAGCCTGGTCGGCGGCGGCGACGAGTTCGCGCGTATCCTGGCTTCCCAGGGGCTCAGGTCGCGGCAGCATCCTCAGTTCCATGCCGTCGCGGGCCCGGGCGCGGCCCTAGACATCGTCGCGAACCGCAGTTCGGCATGGACGTTTCGAAGATGGAAGCACGATGTGGCCTTCAGCCAGTACCGCTTTGACGGTGACGGCGTCCACTATCGAGGGGTCCACTTCCGGCCGGGAGACGTGCTGCTGACCAACGTCAATCTGGACGGCAACGGCGTATACACGTCCTTGAGCGATCCCAAGGGGTTCTCGTCGCATTCGGCGTTCTTTGCCGTCCTGGAAGACGGCGCCCGGCGCTATCCCGTGGTTATCGAGACCTACGAAAAGGGGGTGCGTCCGGTGCCTCTGAACGTGTTTCTGGGGCCGAGATTCAGCGCCTATACGGAGGTCTATCGCCATCGGGATCTTTCCACGGACAACACCACGGCCTTCAATAGCGCCGCCGGCGCCATCTTTGACCGGGTCGCAGGTTACAACTTCGACACGGAGGACGAAGATCGAAGCTACATGTCCTGTACCAGCGTCGGCAGATTTCTGCACCGCGACGCGGGTCTGCGACCGGCGGTAACGCGAAGCCGAATAAGGAATCCGCGAATTCGGGAGAACCTGAGCCGCCTCGGGTACGAGTTCTTCAACATCTTTACGCCGGTGGATTATCTGCTCGACGATCGCTTCACCTGTTGCGGCTGGGTGGACAACGGCCAGTTCTCCAACCTGTTGGCGCGCGAGCTGGTGGACCGGGAATTTCGCCGGCAGTTTTCCGAGCGCAGCCTGAGACCGGAGAAATTTCCGTTCCGCTACCCGATAAATCGTTGGGCTCTACGACAAATCCGTGCACGGACGACCGTGGGCCGCGCGATCGGCCGGATCATCGGATTCGACAGCGATTCCCTGCCTAAAGGTCCGGACGACGTGATCGCCGTCATCACCTTGGCGGAGGCCCGGATCGGAAGATCGATCACGAAAGTGAAAGGTGTGCTGGATAAGATTCTGCGGGACCTGGAAGATGTCGAAATGCAGCAACTCATCACGCACCCTCGCGTTCGCACTGCGGTCGCGGATTCCCTGGTGCTGCCCTGGCTGCCGCCCGACTGATCTCCCTGGGCTGCGGCCCGGACGCATAAAGTCATAGTTTACGACGAAACGACAGGTTTCCGCCGAGGTCTCGAATCGGCAATGCCGACGGGGGCCGGAAAAGTCTTAGCCTGCATCTCTCGCCAGGATCCCGGAGGATGGCGCAGGACAGGTGCGGCTGAACGCCGGGTTGGAATGCGATGCATAGCCGTAGCTATGGATCGAGTGAAGCCCAAGTTCCGGCGTGCGTGGACCAGCAAAGACCGGGATAACCCAGCTACTATTCTCAACAAGCTGTGCCAATGGTCTGAGTAGTATTTTCATTGAACCAGAATTGCGGGTGTCTCAACGGCGTGCCATGAATAGTAGCTGGGCGCCTGGTGATAAACGCAGGTTAGGTACTCCCGCTATCTCAAGAACCCTTGCAGCGGTTGCACAACAGACCGTCGAGATTGCGTGTGCGCCAGTTCTGCCTGAGGGTTTGGTACGCGGTATCGTTCCAGATGTCCCGCATGGATCGGTGGGCGCAGTTGCCCAGAAAGTTCGTGCGCTCCTGATCCACGCAGCACATGATCATGTCGCCGTTCCACATGACCCAGGCCCGCCAAAACGGGATTGGGCAAATCTGTACGAGGTCCATGGGACGTCCGCCGAGCCGCGCGTCCTCGACCGTTCTGTTGGCGCGATTGTCGAGCTTGCGCGCAACAAAACCGACTCCGAGTTTCTTCCAATACGATTTTTCGTTTCTCAGATTCCGCTCCACGGGTCGGGTCAACACGGTCCATACATTGATTCGGGGTTTTTTCCGTGCCCGCATACGATCGCGCAGCTCAACGAGCTTGAGGACGTTTTCCATCACCTTGTCGAACTTCAGCGGAGTCATCATGGCTTCGTAGACGTCCGGCACGATCGAGTGGAAACTGATGTTGAGCTCGTCCAGTCCGGAGTGCAGCAGACGATAGGCCCTTTCCTCCGTCATCAAGCCCGCGTTGGTGATCAGCCTGACTTGCGGCAAACGCCGTTTGCCCTTCTTTCGCGAAATGTACTCGATCCGCTCCTCTAATTTCTTGTCAACGAGCGGATCGTTCAGGAGGAACGGATTGATTTTCTGTAACAACGGAAACGTCAACGCCTCATCGACGATCTTATGAAAAAGGTCGTCGCTCATTACCCCCTTGATTTTGTTTTCCTCGCGACCCACGCCGCAGAACGTACAGCGCGCGTTGCAGCCGCTTCTGGTTTGTATGTCGATGGAAAACGGATAGTTCGGCGTGAAATTCTTGAAGTACTGCCACTTGATGTATTCGACGAACGGAATCGACGAAGCGGAAGGGGAGTTTGGCAGCACCACCTTGCTCACCTGGTAGCGGATCTTGTATATCGTCCCCTCGAACGGGTTTATCGTTGACATGCGGATATCGTTATCGGCTTACGGCGGCCGGTGCGCGATCCGCTGCCGGAGAAGGCGGTTCTAGATTTCAAGGCGTCTGCAGCTTTGCGTATTTTTGCATGATCGCCACCGCGTTGCGAAGCAGATACAGCGATACCGTGGCGAGCCCCCAGGCGATGACCACGTAGAACGACGACAAAAAATCTCCCAGCAGATAACCCGTAAGCAGAACCAGAACATAGATGTTGCGGCGGCCGGCCAACAATCGCACCGTGCGGTCGTAGGCGGTGTGATCGTGGATCTGGTAACCGGTCAAGTACAGATACGAACCCGACAGCGCCCGCGCCGCCAGCATGAGGCCGATCATGAGAAACCCGAGACCGAGCAGCGAAGGATCCTCGTGGCTGCGGGACAGGCCCCAGGCGATGGCGAGATACCAGGAGAACTCGAAGCTGATGTCCAGCGTGTGGTCGAGGCGGTCGCCGGATGGACTGGAGAGCATCTTGACGCGCGCCAGTTTACCGTCGACGCCGTCCAGGATGCCGGCGACGACCGCCATCGTCAGCGCGAATGCATAGGATTGCGTCGCAAAAAGGTAGGTGCCGACGAACGCCAACGCGGCGGAGAATACGGTTATTTGATTCGGCGTGATCGGCATCCCGGCGGCGAGGCGGGTGAGATAATTTTCAGGCAATGGATGCAGATAACGGGCCGGGAAATCCAGTACGCCTTTCTGTGCCGCGCCCATAACCTTGTCCGCGGCGGCCTTCAAGTCCGCGGTATTCCGCAGCGCCTGCCAGTAGGGCGGTGAGTGTCGGCGCATGCTCTGGACGTAACGCGGAACGCCGTCGGTGCCGACGGCGCGTAACCCGGGCAGCTTGGCGATACACACGCCCGCTTCTTCGGCGTCGCCCCGCAGTACCCGACAGACGTCATCTGTGCGCAATTTGAACAGCCCCAGCGCCTCGCCGCCGCTGCCGGAGACGAGGGCCGAAGGCGCCGCGCTCGCAAATACGGCGTCGAAGAGGCGGTCGTCGTACACCCCGGCGCCGTTCACACAAACCACGTTGTCAGCCCACGCGTCCGCAGTCGTGGTCTCCGGCGCCGCCTGCGCAACCCAGCGCCAGGACATCCCCTTTGCGTCGATCTCGCGCAATTGCCGCTCGGCGGCACGCGCCAGCGCATCGAGTTGCTGCGGATCGGAGACGGCGATAACACAGTGTTTCGCGCCGTGCTGCGCCAATTGCAGGAGGTTGCGTTGCAGAGCCGACCGGCCCAGGAATTTTTCCAGCACCAACGGCCATCGCTCGCCGTCGACCAGCAGAAGCGCGTCGGCTCGGTCCACCGCGGCTCGGGTGAATTCCAGAGGATGGTTCGAGGCCTTCATCGACTGTTGGTTCGTTACCGGTGCATCCCGGCGATTCAATATCCGGCCTGCTGTGAACGCAATCCCACGAGACGCCCCATGAACATCCAGTCCTGCCGGTTGCACAACCCCGCCAGGGTGGAAATGAGCGCGTAGGTGAGGACGTAGACTACGCTCTTCCACGCCAACGCCACGCCGGACGCAGGCGGAAAATGATCCTGCAACACGATCACGGGCAATGCAGCGACGGTAGCCGTCACCAGTACATGCCCGCAGAATCGAAACGGAAAAACGTCTCCGATTTTCAGGTTCATCGCCCCGGCGGCGCGGCCGAGCGCGTAAAACCAGGTGATGACGCCGGCGCACAAGGTAGCAAGCGCGGCGCCGACCATGCCCATCCATAACACCAGCGGGACGCTGAAGCAGAAATTCAAAACCAGCGTATACGCGGCCCATCGCGTTATGGTTCCGGTCTCATCGATTGCGCGCAGCAGCATGCCGTTGTCGCAGACACGCTGTAACAATCCGAGCGAATACACTGCGAAAACCAGAGAAGCGGCGGCGTAGTTCTCGGAAAAAAACGTCACGATGACATCTGCTGAAGCGAGCACCAACAGGACCATCGCAGGCGCGACCAGCAGGGAAATCTTTCTTACGGATCGCTTCCACAATGCAGCGACTGCCCGATAGTCATCCCGCAGAAAACCGCCGACGAGTTGCGGCATCATCACCATGGCCACGGAACTCGCGACGATCGGCACTACCGGAAACTCCCAGGCGCCGACGGAATACTCCGCGAAGATCGCGACGGGCAGAAACAACATGACGATGTACTTGTCGATGAACTGATTCATTTTCCAGGTGATGTTGGCGATGCCGAGTGGCACCGCATACCGCAATATCTCCAGGAACGATCCGCGATTGGCGGGAATTTCCACGCCACCGCCGACATGACGGCTAAACACGATCAAGGACAGCGATAGCCTGATCAAACCGTAGCCTAAGAAAGAATAAGATATGAACTCCTTCGCAAGACCGAAAAGCGGCGGCAAGATCAAGGCGAAAAACAACAGGGAGCTGAACAGCACGTTCAAAACGGCCGCCAGCTTTGCGTGACCGGTCGCAATCAGAGCGTGATTCACCGGGGCGGCGGGGAGGTCGAGCAGAAGCAGTAGGGTAAGGGGCAGCAGCATGCCGGTTACATCGTAGCCGCGTGCTTCGGCGGCGTAAGCGAGGCTGACCAGCACCACCGCTCCCACTGCCGCGACCGCGAGCAGCAACTTGGCCAACAGCCGGTAGACGCTGCGCCTGGCATTCGGATACTTTTCGAAGAAATAATAAACGCTGTCCGGGAGACCGAGGGAGGCCAGTGTGCTGACGGCTATGTATGTGATGAGCGCAAAGCTCACTACGCCGAAGTCTTCCTTAGACAAAGTGCGTGCGAGGATGACGGTAGCGCCGATCCTGGCGATGGCGCCGAACGCCTTGCTCGAAATCAAAGCGCTCGCCCTGAGGGCGATTTCCGGTCCCGAAAGCAGGTGTTGACGGTCGGCCAAGTCGGGCGCGCTGCGCGGGGCGGAATTCGACGCGTCCAGGGACGTATCCGCCGGATCTCGCTTTTCAGACAATACCGGACCCCCGCTTCTCGTCGCCTCCCCGGGGCGCGCGGGACCAACAACCGGCGCCGACGGCACCCGCGGCTATGTGGTGCATGAGCTTGTTCATGGTTAAGAGGAAAGTTTAGGAAATATTATTCGTGGTCGTGGCCGCAGACGGAATCTGCAGATCGCGACGCGTCATTATAACTGCCCGCGACCGGGTAGCCGCAACATCCTGGGCCGTGCGCCCGTGAAGAGGAATGGCCGGCGGACGCGGGCTCGTCGGTCGCTCGCGATTCGTCGTTCGGCGAGATCGGCACAACGTGGGTTTATTGATCTTTGCATGATTACGCGCTACCCTCGCCACCCCGTTTCGCCCGCATACTCCCTACAACCGATCCTCGCTTCAGCAGCATGGAAACCCAGGTCCCCGACTGGCAGACAAGACCTCTGGTGCGCGCCGGGTATCGCGTCGTCAAGAAACTCGAGTCCTCCATCGCCAGAGCGGACCCCGAAGGCGATCGGCCTTTCTTCAGCTGCGATGATCATGCGTGGATCGAGCGCCTGGAGGACAACTGGCGGGTCATCCGCGAAGAGTTGCAGCGGGTCATGCAGCATCAAGACGAGCTGCCCAATTTCCAGGATATATCGCAAGACCAGGTGAGTATTACCACGGACGAACTCTGGAAAACGTATTTCTTTTATGGATACGGTTATAAAGCGGAGGAAAACTGCCGCTTATGTCCACGAACAACGGCGTTGATCGAGAGCGTGCCCTCAATGCTGACGGCGTTCTTCTCGATCCTAGCACCCGGAAAACACATACCTCCGCACCGGGGACCTTACAAAGGACTTCTCCGTTATCATCTCGGCTTGCTCGTTCCCGAGCAGAAGCACAACTGTCGCATTCGAGTCGGCGATCAGTTTCGTCACTGGGAGCAGGGAAAAAGTCTTTTGTTCGACGATACGTTCGAGCATGAAGTCTGGAACGACACCTCGGACACCCGTGTGGTCTTGTTCATGGATGTCGTCCGCGATCTGCCGTTCCCATTGAACCTGGTCAACAGAGCGGTGATTCGTTTGATTCGCTGGTCTCCGTTCGTTCAGCGCGCGCGCAGAAACGTCGATGCCTACGAGGCAAGTTCGAATCGCGCTTTCATGAACGGCTGACAATAACAACAACCGAGATTGGCAATACTTCCAGGTCCGACCCGATGTCGATGAAAGCCATTGTTCTCGCCACGGTGCACCAAAGCGTGGATTCCCCGGCACCGATCGCGTTGACGCAGGCGTGCGGTGTCAGTCTGCTCGAGCGCCATCTGCGCACGCTCAAGGCCTGCGGTATAGCCGATGTTGAAGTTCTGACGAAAGACGAAGACGCGGCCGCTCTGGTGCGTAGCACAGATCACGATCGGCGCGACATGACGATTCGCATTGGCGCGCTTTCGCACAAACATCTCGACGCAGTCGGCACCAATGCAGACCCCGTCCTCGTCGTGTTCGCGCACTACGTCGTCGAACAGACGCTGGTGCGGGAGGTTTTGCAGGCCGCCGGTGAATGTGTGCTGGTGGATTCGCAGCCGCCGACGGAAGCGTGCCCCGGCGACAACACGGTCCCGGGAACGAAGTTCGCCGGCATCGCCGTGGTCGCGGGATCCCGGCTCCGGGCACTGTATTCGGCCGACGATGCAGCGCCGACTTCGGTCGAAACGTTCGCGGATGTGAGGCGTATCGATGTGAGCACGCTGCCGAGTTTCGACCGTGACATGCGCCGCGATCGCCGCCGTTTGTGGATGCGTGTCGCGCGATCGGACGATTTCTCGGTTGCGGAATCGCGGTTGATCGAAGGCGCACAGAAGGGGTCCCTCGACTGGCCGGCCCAGGTCCTGCACGCGCCCATCGAGAACTGGGCCGTGTCCCGGCTCTGCGGCACGTCGATCACACCGAACCAGGTCACCCTGCTGACGAATACCGTGGCCTGGGGAGTCACGGCGCTGATTCTCGCCGGCCATGCGTTCAGCGCATTGCTGCTGGCGGCGGTGGTCGGAATCCTGGACGGTATTGACGGCAAGCTCGCGCGTGTCAAGCTGATGACTTCGCGCGTCGGCCAACTGGAGCATGTCTTCGACATGATGTTCGAGTATTCCTGGTGGTTTGCGCTGGCCTGGGTCCTGTCCCAGGGTGATACCAGCGCGCCCGTATTCCTCGCCGGTCTGGTATTGGTTGCCTGTAATTTCATCGATACCGCGTTGGCGGGCGCATTCTGGTTTTTCAAGGGGCGCGAACGCGGCCGACGATTGGACAACTACACGCCCTTCGATCTGGTGGTGCGTAAGGTGTCGGGCAGGCGCAACATCTACGTATGGATCATCCTGCTGACCGCCCTCGTCGGCAGTGTCGAACACGGATTGTGGGCGGCGGTGATCTGGGGACTGATCACCATCCTGGTGCGCGGAGGGAGGACCTTCGCGCACCTTCGTGACCGCGGCGCGCCGGCCGATTTCGAGTTCGTGGTGCGTTGATTCGACGGCGGCGCCGAGCCGCCCCCGTCACGCCGGATGCTTGGCGCAATAGCCGGGTTCGACGCTCTCTTGATGTGGATCGGGAAGCTCCTGTGGTCGCCGCCATTCGTCGAACGCGCTCATCTGATGCACGCAGCTCAAGCTGCACGTGGGGCTGCAGCTCTTGCGGGTGTGAAATTCGCGGCGCAGGTCGTTTCCGGTGAAATCCACGATCGGTTTGTTCGGGTAGCCTCTTCGCTGCGAACACCAATGGACATTGCCGTCTTCACATATATACAAGTACCTTGCCCCAGCCCGGCATTTCCAATCGTTGGGTTCGCCACGAATCAGATTTTTCTGAAATAGGTGGTAATTCAGCTTGTGCATGAGGGAACCTGAACGCGCCCCGATTTGACGATACACCTCGATCTGCGTGTCGCTCAGGGGTTTGAGGCCGCCGGATGCGTCGTGCAGCACGCCCACCGAGTGGAAAAAACCGTAATGCCGGGCTTTTGCCGCCACCGCCAGCGCGTCTCGGGTGCGTTCGTCGCTGACGCCTAACACGGTGTTGATGTTGATCTTGAATTCGGCATAGCGGCTCAAAAGCTCCAGCTTGGCGTCAACGGCGTTCAGGCTCTTCATCGACACGGTGTCGGGCTCCAGATTGTCGATGCTGATCTGCATCTCCTGCAGGCCGCAGTCGTTGAGTAGTGCAATCCGACTTCGATTGAGTCGGAATCCGTTGGTGATCATGGTCGCGATCATTCCGTTTTCCCTTACGCAGCGGATGACTTGCTCGAGTTCGGGGTGCATGAGCGGTTCACCGCCGGTGCACGTCACCGCCGCGGTGGACAGTCGCGCCAGCGCGGATACGCGTTCCAACAGCAGATTCACGGGGACCGGCGGGGAGGATTGGTCGTATTCGTTGCAGTACCCGCAGCTGAGGTTGCAGCGACGGCTGACCACCAATTGGGCGAGGAGGGGATGGTAGCGCGAGGACACCGCCTTCCACAG
>CAMYIN010000159.1 GCA_947258495.1 uncultured Gammaproteobacteria bacterium | reverse complement strand
TTACTGTTGAGTCCGTCCAACAGCGCCGTGCACATGGGACAAGGCTTTTCGGATCCGGGCGCGTACATGAAGCTGTAGACGATCAGGTCGTCTTTATCGGCCCGGAAAAGCTCCGAAAATTTCGTTTGTCTTATGGTTTCGTTGCCGCTTGCGTCGACGACGCCCTGGGTAAAAACGTACTCCTGCTCGAGCCTTCCTCCGTACGGCAACCGTCGTCGAAGCACTGCGACTTCCTCGATCCGCGCCCTGAGTTCGATCTCGGCGGCCAACAACTCGTCCCGCGCTGCCCGGTATTCGTCGCTTTCTCCGGGAAATCGCTTATCGTGAAACCGGCCCATGCCTGCACCTCACAATTCGCTGGATAGTTGATGATTTGATGAAACCGTTCCGAGCGAGAAAATCCGCGGCCGCGAGCAGCCTGCCCGAGGCCCGTATCCGGTGTTCGCAGCACGCCGCACGGCAATTTCAACCGGCGCCGGCCGCGGGGTCGATGGCCCGGGACGCCTGAGACAGTCCGGGCCCACCCGCAGAACTAATCGCTGCGGTCGGTTATCTCGATGATATGATATCCAAACTGGGTCTTGACCGGACCGTGCACCTTGCCCACCTCGGCAGTGAACACCACTTCGTCGAATTCCCGCACCATCTGGCCGCGCCCGAACTCGCCCAGGTCCCCGCCCTGTTTGCCCGACGGACATTGTGAATGCTCCTTCGCCACCGCGGCGAAATCGGAGCCGGTCTCGATTTGTTTTTTCAGGTCTTCGCAGGTCTGTTCACTGTTCACCAGTATGTGGCGGGCACGCGCTCTGGACATCAGGTATTCCTCCCGGTTCGGTAGCGGAAATATACGATTGATACGGTACCCGCGCTTGCGGGCTACCGCGCTGGTCGAAGCTCTACGGGTCGAGCGGGCATGATAACACGGTCTTCAATCCAACCAACTGAAGGCCGCTCTAAAGGCCCGTTTGCCGCCCGCGTGCACGATCTGCTCGTGGGCAACCACGACGCGGTCGAAGTCCCACTGCAAGATTCCGTCTCGGGACCGGCGCGCGGCGTCGCGATCCCGGACCAGGAGCCGAACGCTGCGGGGCACACCCAGGGTTTGGTAGACCCCGAGCGCGCGCGCCAGCAAACGCGTCGTCGGCGAGGCGTCGCTACCGTACAACGCGCACAAATCCGTCAACAGCAGGGTCTTGCTGGAACCGTGCAGCCACACCACCTCGTTCAACCACGGCATCCCCGCAAACAGCAGCTGCTCGAGCTCGCCCCTCCACTCCGGTTCGCTTCTATTCGTCAACACCCGAGAGGGCGGTAGATCGCGTCTCTTCTCCGACAAGCCCGGCGCCAGGAACAGCACCGCGCTCGGGTAATGCGAGAGAAATTCCAGGAGGTAGAAATGGTGATAGCGGTTGGGCGCACAGACGTACGCCACCTCTCCTTTGGCATCCAGCTCCGCAACCAGCTCCCTGGTGGGCCGGATCGGGGAGTGTATCCAGAGCTTGTCGTCCTCCAGCCGCACAACGCTCATGCGCGTCTTGAATCGAAGCCCCGCCACGGTGAGCGGAGACTCGGCATGCCATATCTGTCCCGGTACGAGTTCAACCAGCACCGCGTATCAGGCGCCTCCCCCCACCGTGCGATGCTTGCGACAGCGTGCGCCCGAACGAAACACCGTGAAACGATCGATCATCGCATGATGAAAGGATTGGGGACCTCGGTCGCGGTGGAGATCCACACGCTCTTGACCTGCATATAGTCCTTGATCATCTCCTGGCCGTTTTCCCGGCCCAGACCGCTGCGCTTGTAGCCGCCGAAGGGCGACATGTAGCTCACCGCACGGTAGGTGTTGACCCACACGGTGCCGGCCTGCAGGCGTTCCGATATGGTTATGGCGCGACGTAGGTTCTGGGTCCAGATGCCGGCCGCGAGTCCGTACATGACGTCGTTGGCGATGGATACGGCTTCGTCTTCGTCGGCGAACGGAATGATGGCAAGCACCGGGCCGAACACCTCCTCCTGGGCGATGCGCATGGAGTTCTTGACGCCGGCGAAGATCGTCGGCTCTATGAACCATCCGTCCCCGCACTCGGGACGCTCGGCCTTGGCACCCCCGAGACGCGTATCCACCCCCTC
>CAMYIN010000158.1 GCA_947258495.1 uncultured Gammaproteobacteria bacterium | reverse complement strand
AGGGGTAGATCTTGGCATCGCCCAGTTCCGCGGCTTGCTGAAACAACTGCTTGAAGGGGGGTACGTTTTTTTCCTCTATCATGACGCCGATCTGACCCTCGGCGGGCGCCTTCTCGCTGGATTCTCGGAGAAAATAGATCAGCGCGTTCATGGACAAGAATACCGTGACGTCGTGTCCGCTGACCGCCCCGACCGAGGCCATCATCGCCGCCATCTGCAACCGTTCTCGGGTTCCAGACACCACCACAATACTGATCTTGTTCGACGCCATGCGGCACTCCTTCATTCGTTGGTGAATCCCCGGGGAAAAATTGTCGCCACATTTTTTCGCGCCATCATTGATTCAACGCATGGATTGGGGAGATTGTTGGAGCCTAGTAACGGCGACAACGCCGCGGTTCCCGCGCCGGCCTCGCAAAATCGATGCCGTCATAGGCGAAGCGCGTCCCGAGGCTGCGACCGGGGCGCCGCGCACTCTACCGATAACCGCGACAGCCCGGCACATCCCCGCTCGAGCCGAGCCGCCGCCGGGGACATTCACGCGCATCGAAATCGCCCACGCGATCTCGTGCACGCGTCGCGTCCGAAACGGATCCCGCGCGCAGCGGCCGCCGTGCCGGTCGAATGCGCTTCACCCGCCGTTGTCGCTGATCCCGAACCCCGTATCGAGGTTATACTTGCGCCAGATCCGAAACGCTCAGCGGCGAAGAAGAATAATTCGAATCCCGCTTATACCCGGTTTTTCGCCACGGCCAGGAAACACACAGCGGCTAACTATCTGTTAAAAATGAAGAATTCTTGCGACGTTCGCGACAATCGTCGGTACCCGCGCGTAACCGCGGGTCGCCGCCGGATCGCTGTCGAAGGGCGCGACCGGGACTTGTCGCAGGAGACCGCCGCGGTGCCGGCCGACGCATCCAGCGCCCGCTGCCCGGGACCGGGCGGCCGCACACGGAACGGGAAACCCTGCACGCCATGAAAAAACGCACCGCACGGTCGACCCATATACAGCGCTACCTGCTGGCCGGAGTGCTGACCGTCATACCGGTCTGGATCACCTGGATCGTGTTCAAGTTCGTTCTGAGCCAGCTTTCCAATATCGGCATGCCGTGGGTCAGGGTTCTGGCTTCCGGTTTGCGTGCTCGCGCCCCGAGCGTGTCGGAATTTCTGCTGCAGCCGTGGCTCCAGCCCACACTCGCCGTGATCATCACGCTGCTGGCGCTTTACATCCTGGGTCTCATTGCCACGCGGGTGGTGGGGCGTCGCATCATCAACAGCTTCGACAATCTGATGGAGCGAATACCGATGGTGCAGAATATTTACGGCGCCACGAAAAAACTGGTGGCCTCGCTGGGAGAGAAACCGGAGAAGCTGGAGCGTGTCGTGCTGATCAACTTTCCCAACGAAAGCATGAAGACCGTCGGTTTCATAACCCGAGTAATGACGGACAACACGAACGGCCGGCGTGTTGCGGCCGTCTACGTGCCCACTACGCCCAACCCCACTTCGGGGTACATGGAAATCGTACCGGTGGAAAATCTCACGCCGACGGACTGGACGGTCGAGGAAGCAATGACCTTCATCATGTCCGGCGGCGCGGTGGGACCGGACAAGATCGATTACGACTCATTGCCACTGCAGGAAAAGGAACTCCTCGAAAAATAATGCATCCTCCGTTCGCCATCAGTACAGGCCGGTCTGCAGCCTGGCCAAGTCTGACATACGATCCCGGGTCCAGGGAGGATCGAACACCAGGTCGACGTGCGCACGCCTGATTCCGGGAAGAAGCTCGACACGCGCTCTTACGTCCTTCGCGAGAACTTCGCCCATGCCGCAGCTCGGCACGGTCAGCGTCATCTGGATGAACACATCGGACAGGTCTTCCGACACTTGCTCTAGTCGGCAATCGTAAACCAGGCCGAGATCGACTATGTTCACCGGTATCTCCGGGTCGTAGCAGGTCTGCAGCTGTTCCCAGACGAGCTTTCCCAACTCTGCGCGCGAGGCGACGGCGCCGCGTTCCGGCAAAGGCGCCGGGGGATCTTTCCCCAGCGCGTCGGCGTCCGCACCGGCGATGCGAAACATTCGTCCACGCACGTAGATCGTGAAGCTCCCGCCCAGGGCTTGCACCAGAGAGGCCACGGTGCCCTTGGGAAGACGCATTTCCACGCCCTCGGGAACGGCAACGGCGACGCAATCGCGGACCAGGGTCACAGATTCGGTGTCTTTCGCGTACATTACCACCTCCTAGATCGAATTCGCGCCGGGGGATTCGGATCACGGCGCGGCGTTCAGGCGACCGAACACCCGCTACGCCGGATAGGTCCACCGACATCGTAAGGCCTTCAGACGAGGTCGAACCCTTTTCGTCGCTGAGAAACAATTCAACAACGAGGCTATCTTACGTCGGCAATACCGAGATTTCTAACTCCTTTGCGATGGTCCTGCCGCCTGCGGATCGGTGTCGACGCCGCTCCCCGGCAAAGTCTTGGCCCGCAAGGCGGCGAGTTGCTTGTCGTGCAGGTTCCCCAGAAAGATCAACGCCAGAATCGCCCCCGCGAGCGCCAACGACATATCGGACTGCGTGTCCCAGACGTATCCCTGGGCGCCCAGAAAACTGTCCGCCGCTTCATCCGCGAGCAACGCGACCCCCCACTCTATCAATTCATAAAACGCGCTGACTGCAAGACAGAAGGTCACTACGAAAAAATTCAGCCACTTGCGGCCATTGATCACACTGAGCCTGATCAATACCTCCCGGGCGACGATGGCCGGCACAAAACCTTGGGCAAAGTGCCCGATCTTGTCGTAGTTGTTGCGCTCGCTGCCCATCATTTCCCACAGCGAAGTGAACAGAGGGACCTCCGCGTAGGTATAGTGGCCGCCGATCATCAAGACAACACTGTGCAGGAGCACTAGAAAATACGCGAGCGTGGTCAGCCGGAAATTATCGTAGGTCGCCCAAAGGACAAGAAAGGCGATGACGGCCGGTGACACCTCCAGGGCCCAAATAAGATAGTCTTTCGGGTCGACGGCGGACCATACGAACACCGAAATAAAAGCGAGAACCCATGCGACTCGCATCAACGCCTCCGCTCCGGCGATGCGGTCGATTGTGCCCTGAACCGGCCCCTAGTCATCGCCCCTCAATGCTATGACCCTTGCGCCCTTCTCCGCCGTTTTCACCGCCGGAACTTTGCGCAGTAGAGTCGGCGACACGTTCCACCGGCGGCCGTCTTCCGTCAACACGGTCACCGTCTTCTTGTTGTATTTGGTCAATACGCCTTTGACGGCACGGTTGTCGTCGACGACGAACGTGACGCGATCCCCGATGCTGAACTGCAGCATTGCGGAATGGGCCCGCACCTGGTCGAGGAACCGCAAACGTTCCCCTACCCGATTGTAGAGGTCTATAAGTTCGGCTTCGGTGAGCCCATCGATGTCGATTCTCATTGCGATGCTCCGGGTTGCTCGAAGACGCTGCATTCCAGGAACGCGACGGGTCGGACGCGTTTCCGGGACGGCGGCGTCGATCCTCGAGCGGCCGTACCGCCACTTCATCCCGGATGCGAGCGGACCCGGGGCGCGATTTCCGCCGCCGGCCCAGTTCGGGAGCCCGTTACATCTTGAAATGCTTGCTGAGCTGCAGGCCCTGACGCTGGTAATGGGAGTTCAGTTCCTGACCGTACACCTTCACCGGCGATTCGGTCAGTGGTTCGTAAACGAGACGTCCCACGATCTGCCCGTGTTCGATGACGAAAGGCACTTCGAACGAGCGCACCTCCAGCACCGCGCGCGCACCCTGGCCCCCCGCCTCGGGATCGCCGAAACCCGGATCAAAGAATCCCGCGTAGTGGACGCGGAACTCACCCACCAGAGTGTCGTAGGCAAGCATCTCCGCGGCGTAGTCGACAGGGACGCGCACCGGGTCCCGCGACGCAAGGATATAGAACTCGCCGGGGTCGAGGATCAGTCCGGAACCGTTCCTGCGATACACCGGTTCCCAGAAATCGTCCACCGGATAGTGATGTTTCTTGTCGATGTCGATGAGGCCGGCGTGGTTGTTGGCGCGGTATCCGATCAGGCCGCTGTCGGGGTCGCCGACGACGTCGACGCGCACCGGCGCTCCACGCTTGATATCGTGCTCATCCAGGCCGTCGGTGAGCAAGCGGTGCTCCCGCTGCAGTCGCTGCAACACGTCCTCGGGCTTCGGTGGCTCGCCGCGACGCACACGCAGCTGTCCCAGGCGCGAACCCTTGCGCACCAGCACGCTGAACGTCCGCGGCGCGATCTCGGCGTACAGGGCCCCCCAGTAGCCGGGGCGCACCTGGTCGAACTCGCTGCCGTAATCGGTGATCAACCGGGTGAAGACGTCCAGCCGCCCGGTGGAGCTCTTCGGGTTGCCACAGGCGGAGAGATCGGGACTCAGGTTAAGGCTCTCCAGCAACGGCACGATGTAGACGCACCCCTTCTCCAGCACCGCGCCGCGCGTGATATCGATTTCGTGCATTGCCAGCGCGTGCAGACGCTGGGTAACGGTCGACCGTTTCCCGGGCAGGAAACTGGCACGCACGCGGTAGGCACGGGGCCCGAGCCGAAGATCCAGACTCGCCGGTTGAATCTGATCGTCCGCGAACGCCTCCCTCGCCTTGATCTCGCCTCTGCGTATGAGCTGCGTGAGTGCCTGGGAAGGCAGCACGCCGGCGGCGGACTCGGCGGCAGCGGACGGCGCGGATCGCATTTGGCCCGTCACTGTCCCTGCAGTCCCCGGCGGCCAGACGGCGGCATGGCGCGCGCTGCGCAGATTTTCACAACTCCACAAGCAACGCGCGTGCGCATCAACCGCAATTCGAATCTCCGCAGTTGAGGCAGGTCATGCATCCGTCGAGTTTGACCAGAGCCTTAGTAAGGCATTTGGAACACAGGGTCGCGCCGTCGGGGAACTCTCCGTCGTCGGCCTCCGAGTGGACGCCGTTTGCGTTTTCATACTTGGCCCTGGCTTCCTCAATATGCGTTTTCTGGTGCGCTTCCATGTCGCATTCTTCGAGCAAACCGATCTCCTTCAGGTGGCATTCGATGATGTCGCCGAGCTCGGCCACCAGCGACGGCATGTAACGCCCGCCTTTCTTGAAATATCCGCCTCGCGGATCGAATACGGAACGCAGTTCTTCGACCAGGAAGGTGACGTCGCCGCCCTTGCGAAACACCGCCGACATGATGCGCGTCAAAGCGACGATCCACTGGAAATGGTCCATGTTCTTGGAATTGATGAAGATCTCGAATGGCCGCCGCAGCTCGTGCTCGGTACCCGGATTCAGGACGATGTCATTGATGGTCACGTACATGGCGTGCTCCGAACCGGGGGTCTTATTCACCTTGTAGGTCGAACCGGTAAGTTTCGGCGGCCGCTCGAGCTTCTCGTGCATGTGAATGACATCCGCGGTCATCCTGTCTTCGTTCGCCGTGAACGTAGCTTTCTGATCCGGGTCGTGCAGGTGTTTTTCGTCCTGCACTCGATAATCCACAATTTTCTTGTCAATCTTGATCGTCATCTCATTACCTCTGTGGGGTAGTGGGCTCGATTCAAAATCGGCCGTAGTAACCCTCTTTCAGTGCGTCGAAGAGATTGGCAGCCGTGTGCGTCTCGCCATCGTACTCTATTTTTTCATTACCCCTGCAGGCCACCGCTTCACCGTCGTCCAATGTGAATTCGTACACCGTGTTTTTCAAATCTTTCTCCTTCACGAGCACGCCCTGGAACGCCTCGGGATTGAACCGAAAGGTGGTACAACCCTTGAGGCCCTGTTCGTAGGCGTACATGTAAATATCCTTGAAAGACTCGAACGGAAAATCCGTCGGCACGTTAGCGGTCTTGGAGATCGAGGAATCAATCCACGCTTGCGCCGCCGCTTGAATATCGACGTGTTCCTTCGGCGTTATGTCGTCGGCGGTCACGAAATAGTCCGGCAGTTGCTCGTACGGGTCCTGAGAATTCGGCTGCGCGTTCGCGTTCACAGAGGCACGGTAAGCCAGCAACTCGTAGGAGCACACTTCGACTTTCTCTTTGGTCTTCCTGCCCTCGCGAATGACATTGCGTGAATACACGTGGGCAAAGCTCGGTTCGATGCCGTTGCTGGCATTGTTGGCCAGCGACAGCGATATCGTACCCGTAGGGGCAATGGAACTGTGGTGCGTGAAGCGCGCACCAACTTCTGCGAGTTGATCCACCAGTCGCGACTCGATCTCGGCAATCCGCTGCATGTAGCGGCTGTATCGTGCGAACAACACCTTGCCCTCGACCGTATCGCCGAGCTTGAAACCGTCTCGAACCATTTCCGGTCGTTGTCGGAGCATCTTGCCCGTGACCGTAAAAGATTCATTCATTATCAGCGCCGGCCCTTTCTCCTTTGCCAGCTCCAAGGCCTGTTTCCAGCCGCTCAGCGCCAGCTCGCGCGTTACTTTTTCGGTGAACTTCAGCGAATCCGGCCCGCCGTACTTCATCCGCAGCATGGAAATGGTTGACCCGAGACCGAGATAACCCATGCCGTGGCGACGTTTGCGCGAGATCTCCCTGCGCTGCTGCTCCAACGGCAGTCCGTTAACCTCGACGACGTTGTCCAGCATGCGGGTGAATACCGCCACCACTTCGCGAAACTGTTCCCAATCGAACCGCGCCCGATCGGTAAACGGATCGCGTACGAACTTCGTAAGATTTATCGAACCGAGCAGGCACGCCCCGTATTCGGGCAGCGGCTGCTCGCCACAGGGATTCGTCGTCCTTATCTCCTCGCAATACCAGTTGTTATTCATCTCGTTGGCCTTATCGATCAGAATAAACCCCGGCTCGGCGTAATCGTAGGTGTACGACATGATCATGTCCCAAAGGTGGCGCGCCTTGATCTTTTTATAGATGCGACACGCGACTCGGCCCGCTTCATCGGTGACGTAGCCCTGCGTCACCGGCCATTCCCGCCAGACGAATTTGTCGCTGTCGTTGAGATCCACACCCGCAACTGCAGCTTCGTCCGCGCACACCGGAAACGCGAGCCTCCAATCCTCGCCCCGTTTCACGGCGCGCATGAAATCCTCGGTGATCAACAGCGACATGTTGAATTGGCGCAGCCGACCGTTTTCCCGCTTGGCGCGGATGAAGTCCATGATATCCGGATGACCCACATCAAAGGTCGCCATCTGCGCGCCGCGCCGACCGCCCGCCGATGAAATGGTGAAACACATTTTGTCGTAAATATCCATGAACGAGAGCGGACCCGACGTGTAGGCGCCGGCTCCGGATACGTAAGCTCCCTTCGGCCGCAGCGTCGAAAATTCGTAACCGATGCCGCAACCGGCTTTCAGCGTCAGGCCGGCTTCGTGGACCCTGCTGAGTATACTGTTCATCGAATCTTGAATGGTGCCGGATACGGTACAGTTGATCGTGGAGGTCGCCGGTTTGTGCTCCAGAGCCCCGGCGTTGGATACGATTCGGCCCGCAGGTATGGCGCCATGCCGAAGCGCCCACAAGAACTTCCGATACCACAGCTTCTGTTTCTGCTCTCCTTCCTCGACTTCGGCGAGGTTCTTAGCGACGCGTCGATAGGTATCGTCGATGGCGGCATCTATGACGTCACCGTCTTTGCTTTTCAGCCGGTACTTCTTGTCCCAGATATCGTGCGACGCCGGCTGCATCGGGATCTCTGTGGCCTCTGCTTTGCGTTCGCATTTCTCGTTGATTTGCGCAATCGTCATACCGTTGTTACCTGCTTGTTATAAGAACCGTTCATTCACTCCGGACGTGCCGCCACATCCGGACCAGTTTACAAGGGAGTGAGTACTGCGGTGTTGACGGTTTCCGCTCGTATGCAGAACCATCGCTTTTCAACACTGCTGCCGCCCTCTTCGTCATACCAAGCCACCGCGCGACGCGGGGAAGATACGAGGGGCCGGACAACGCCCGGCCCCGCTTACCCTGGTACGGCCCTGTACCCGTCCTGCGACGACGCATCTATCGTCAGACTGCAAACATCAGGTTTCGGCCCTTTCGCTCCTCCGGCGGCCGGACCTGCCAATTTCCGCCCCCGCGGCGACCGGCGACACGGCCGTCGTGGGCCGCCGCGTCCGCCGGACATCGGGTCTCGCGACCGAGTACGCTCCATGCTCCCTCCCCCTTTCGGGGGAGGGACTGAGACGTTCCTTGTCACCGGGAGGAGTTAGGAGCAAAAAATTCGATCTGCGCATGGTCGCGCCGCCGGTACGACGCCGCGACGGCCTGGGGGGGACCCGTCGGCGTGCGATCGCCGAGCACGCCGACGACGCCCGCGAAGCAGCTACGGTGCGATGTCGCTCCGTTCCACCTGCGTGCGTCTGGCAAGATTCTCTGAATCGCATCTCTCCTCCCCATGTTCTCGACGACTAAGGTGCGGTAATCACCGCCCCCACCGCCATTGGTGCCCGTACGCGCGCATCCTGCGTGGCCAGCTATCCCAACATATTGTGTTTTTGTGATGGTACAACCCGAAGATAATGGGTTTTCACGACTATTGCAAGCGTATTTTTGGTGTCGCGTCGAGGAAATCCGACAGACGGCCGCGAGGCGGACACGGGCGAGTACGCGATACCCGGCCGCTCGTTCGTCGGCACGGCGTGCGGGCCGGCGGCTATTCGCCACAGACCGTGCCACGGCGCGGGCGAAACCGCCGTATGGACAAACGGCGTTTATTGTCCGACAAACACAAAAGATTTATGAAAAACAAAAAGTTCGCCGCGGGTCGGCGAACCCGGACTGGGTCCAGACCGAAGCCGCTACGCCGGGTGCGTCGCGATTTTGCGTCCGCGATCTAGACTTTAAATGCGACATCCAAATTGCTCGACGTTGCAACCCGAACACCAACCCGAGACAACGCAGTACAAACCCGACATCATCGTGCACGCTCGGATCGTGTTGCGCGATGTTGTCGGCGCCCGCCGACGACAGGCCGAGACGCGCAACCGGGAAGGTATCCGGACTGGTGTTTGTCGGCGGCAACCCGCCGCAGGGCTATTGGGTTCGTTGCCCGTGGGCGCCGGATTCGAGCGATCTTGCCACGATCCCGCGCGGGCCGGGTCGGCGCGTGCGCCTGAGATTTCCCCCCTAGCGGTGGGAACACTGTTCTATAATTCTCTTGAGTATTGCTACCGACACCGAGGTACAGCATCGCCATCGTCATGATTCGACGGCCTCACGACGGGCACCGGACTAGCGTGGACTACGCCCCGCGCAAGCTGCGGTATTTCTGCGTCGCACTGATTCCCTTGTTTGTGTTTCTATCCGATTCGTACGCCCAAGGGCCAACGACGGACGAGGCAGCGTCGTCGCAGGCAGTTGCGGGTCCCTCCAGCGACACTTTCGAAACCTGGCTGCTGTTGGCGATCGACGGTGACGCGGAGGCGCAATTCAACCTCGGACTGCTCTACAGCGAGGGCAAAGGCGTACAGATAGACTACAAACAAGCAGCTTACTGGTACGGCAAGGGCGCGGAACAAGGCCATACCGGGGCACAATACAATCTGGCGCACCTGTACCTGGACGGCTACGGGGTCGAAAAGAATGCCGCCAAGGCGGTGCACTGGTGGCGACAAGCCGCCCAACGCGGGCACATCCTGGCGCAGCAATATCTCGGCTACGCCCATTTCAAAGGAATCGGTGTCCCCAGGAACGAAAAACACGCCCTGCGTTGGTTCCGCGAAGCCGCGAAAGGCGGCGATCCAAGGGCGCAGAAGATGCTGGCTACCATCGAACGGCAGCGCGCCCCCGGCGCCTCGAGCGACGACCCGTCATCCACATCCAAGCCGTCGGCCAACAACGCGGGCATCGCGCCGCCGACC
>CAMYIN010000157.1 GCA_947258495.1 uncultured Gammaproteobacteria bacterium | reverse complement strand
TTTTCCCGGCGGCCCTCGCAACTCGGCGCCCAGGAAGATCGCTTACAGACAGCGTGGATACTGTGCGAACTGATACGCGCCATGTCCGCGTACGGCCTACAGAGCGGCATCCCCTACGCCGCTTTTTTTATTACCCCCGCGCTGGCACGAATTCTCAAGCGCATGAAGATCCAGCTGTCTCAGATCGGTCCGCCCGCCCAGCACCGCGGCATACGTTTTCCCTACATCAGCAACGCCCTCCAGGTATTCGGCGCACTCAACCGTTTTACCAATCGCGATGAGGGCAACCCTCCGCTCCACGATGCGCGCCCCTACAGGCTTTATTCGGAGTTAGCCGGGCTAGCGAGTTCGGGCGCGTCTCGGTACGAACCGATCCAGAAATTCGGCACCTGGCAATGACCCTTTTCGAGGGTATCTCGATCTAGGGAGTTGGACCTAGGGCGAGGTCTTCAATAAGTCCTTGGCAGCGTGTGGTTCAACACGCCTTCAAGCAGCCTAACCACTGAACACGCGTTGAGAGCGACAATCGCGCTCGCTCTCTTCCGAGCCATGTGTTACGCCGTTGTCCTTTCGCGCTATCTGCGGTCGTGCCAGGTTGACCATAAAGATGCTAGACTACGAACAATAAACAAACAGACAAAAGGTCAACGTCGTCATTGCGGGTGGGAAAAGATGGCAAAACGACCGCGGCGGTAGTAAGGCGCTATGCTCGCCAGCTCGGCGTGCGGCTTGAGTTGGAACAAGTCAACGGCGAGATGCGCATCGTCGCGTATGAGGTTCAGACCGGTGTCCGGCTCGTGGACCTGCCTGGTATGGGGAACTCCCGGAGCTGGCAGTCGTGGTCCACGTGCCTGGAAGGCCTCAAAGCCTCTGGGCGGGATCGTTAGCTGTGCGGCGTGAATGGGCGGGGCCGGCCGGCGCCGGCGTTTGCCAGCCCTGATCGCAGCGCTGCGACGCGCTTCGTGCCACCCGCACGCGGGGTAGATCCAATGCGCATACCCAAACGTTCGGCGTTGCTGCTGCCACTGGCTTGGATGGCGGGGTTATTCTGGCTCTCCTCCATTCCCGGCGAGCCCAGCGCCCAAGATCCCGAATTCTACGTCTTCGTGTCGTGGGTACCGCCCACGCTCCAGAACCTGCTGCACGTTCCCGTATTCGGCGCGCTCGCGTGGCTCTGGTGCTGGTCGCTGCCGGCGTGGATGCAGGACGACAGGTCAATCAGCGTGCTCGCCTTCGTGCTCACCGCTGGATATGGCGTGTTAGATGAACTGCACCAAGCGTGGGTGCCCGGTCGTTACGCCACTTGGACCGATGTCAGCCTGAACGTCATCGGCGCCGCCATCGGCCTGTGGGTGTATCGCCGCGCCGTCGAGCGCGCATAGAATTTTACTTCATCCCGAATTTGCTGAGCATGTCGTAGAGCGTCGGCCGGCTGACGCCCAGCAATTGCGCGGCCTTGGTCATGTTCCCTTGCACCAGCTGCATCGCTCTTTTCACCGCTTGGCGTTCGGCTTCCTCTCGCGCCTCGCGCAAGTCCAGCGGCATATCCGTCTCTTTCGGCGGCACGAGCTCCAGGTCCTCCGGCTCGATGCGCTTGCCTTCCGCCATGATGGTCGCGCGTTTCACGCGGTTTTCCAGTTCGCGCACGTTGCCGGGCCACGAGTAGGCTTCGATCGCGGCCAGCGCCTCGTCGCCGAATCCCCGAATGGAGCGCCCGCCCTGTTCCGTGAACTTGTGCAGAAAAGCCTGCGCCAGCAGCACCGCATCGCCCGCGCGTTCGCGCAGCGGCGGCAGATGAAGGGCGATCTCGTTGACGCGGTAGTACAGGTCTTCGCGAAAGGTGTCTTCCCCGATCATCTCCGACAGGTCCTGATGCGTCGCGCACACCACGCGCACGTCGACCGGAATTTCCGCGCGGCCGCCGACGCGCTCGATGACGCGCTCCTGCAGGAAACGCAGGATCTTCGCCTGCAGCGCCGGCGGCAGGTCGCCGATTTCGTCCAGGAACAGCGTCCCGCCGTTGGCGCACTCGATCTTCCCGCGGGTCTGCTTGGCGGCCCCGGTGAAGGCGCCTTTCTCATAGCCGAACAGCTCGCTTTCCAGCAACGTGTCGGGTATCGCCGCGCAGTTGATGGCGA
>CAMYIN010000156.1 GCA_947258495.1 uncultured Gammaproteobacteria bacterium | reverse complement strand
GGAGGGCGGCTCATCTGGAAGCGCCGGTGGGTCGGGGCCGATGGAAAGCGTCGAAACGGGCGGCACCGATTGTAATGACGGCGGCGTAGTTGGCGGCGGTATCGGAGGCGGCATGGGTTGCGACGGCGACCAGGCAGGCGGCGTTGGCCAGTTCCCGGGTGGCGATGCAGAACGTGCGGAACAACTCGGCAAGGAGCTGGACGAGTCGGTGGGTGATTTCGACGAGGTTCTCATGGAAGAACAGCGCGAGATCGAGACCGTCGGTCGCAACACCGAAGGTTACGGTACCGGCGGCAGCGGCTCCGGCGGCAGCATCAGTCTCGGCGAACAAGCCGCAGGTGCGATGGGCGGCCAGGGAAGCTCCGGTGGCGGTGGTGGCGGCGGCGGCGCCGGCGCCGTCGGCGAAAGAAGCGATCCGCTCGGAGGTATGAGTGAACAAGAGGTCGCCCAGCGAACGCCGGACGATATCGAAGTTATTATCGACGATGACATCGTGGCGAAGCAGCTGCGTGAGGCTGCGCTGGCCGAAGAAGACCCTGAGTTGCGGGAGCGTCTCTGGGAGGAATACCGCAAGTACAAAGGCATGTAAGAGGGCGTAATGCGGATCATTGGCAGGATTTCACTACTGTTCGTATTCGTGTGCGCGACGTGCGCGGGTTGTTCCGTCAACGAAGTGGTTGTCGCGGAAGAGACCAAGCTGGTCGTTGCGGAATCGCCCGTGGATGAGAGTTTGCTGCTCGACATAGGCATAGTGGAGTTCGACGCCGGCATCCCCGAAGACAATAATCCGGCCAAGTCCGGGGTTTTCGATGACATTCGCCACGCCGAAACCAAATACCTGGCCTATCATCTGAAGACCACGCTGCAGGGTACGGGCCACTGGGGAGCGGTACGCGTCATCCCCGATCGCAGTGCTTTCACGGATGTCATCGTCTCAGGCTCTATCGAAAAATCCGACGGCGAGTATTTCGTCGTCAACGTCTCGGTGGACGATGCAGCGGGCCACCACTGGTTCGATCGCGAATACTCCGCGCAGACCGGGATGACCTCTTATTCCGAACGTCGGGACCGTAGTCGCGATCCGTATCAAAAAGTCTTCAACGATATTGCCAATGATCTGCACGAGTTCGTGGCGACGTTGCCGCCGAAGCAATTGCAGCAGACACGCCAGGTTTCCGAACTGCAGTTCTTCGCCGATATGTCGCCACTGGCTTATGGCCAGCACCTGATGACGGACGAGGACGGTATCGTTACGATCAGTCGTCTGCCAGCCGAAAACGACCCTGCGGTGGCGCGCCTGCGGCAGATTCGCGAGCGCGATCGCCTGGTTGTCGACACGCTCAATGAACACTACGCCAACTTCTACTACGGCATTGCGATTCCGTATCGCGGCTGGCGCAAGAATGCTCGCCAGGAATCGATCAACTTCCGCGAAGCCAAGCGGTCGGCTCGCATGCAGGCCCTGGTCGGCGTTGTTGTGCTTGCCGGGTCGATGGCGATCGACACCAATTCGTCAAACAGACGTAGTCGCAACGTCAATCGCGGGCTGCAGAACATGGGTATCTACGAGGGAATGAACCGCATTATCGGCGGTATCCGGCAGAATAGCGAAGCGAGCCTGCACCTCGATGCAATTGCCGAGTTGTCCGAGTCGTTCGGAGCCGAGGCTGCGCCAATGGTCGTCAATGTGGAAGGTCAGGAACGCCGTCTGACCGGAACCGCCGCCGCGCAATATGAAAGCTGGCGGAAGCTGCTCCGCGAAATCTACAAGGCCGAGACCGGCTTCAGCCAGAACGTGGAAGTCGGCACACCCGCGCGCGCGCCAGAGACGACTCTGTAATATGGGCGGTAATCCATCGGCTCGCAATGCTTCAACTCAGTAAAGGAATCCAGCTCGCCGACAGATACACGCTCGACCGCCATTTGGGCGGCGGTGGCGAAGCTCAGACCTGGTTGGCAAAAGACCGGCTGACGGGCGCGGCGGTCGCGCTCAAGATCGTGGCCGGGTCTGCAGCGAAACGTGACAGGCTGCGCGAGGAATGGCAGGCCCATATTCGGCTGATGCACGCGCATATAGTCCGGGTTTTCGAGTTTCACGCTGAGAACGACGCGTCATTCTACAGCCAGCAGTATAACGACGGCCCC
>CAMYIN010000155.1 GCA_947258495.1 uncultured Gammaproteobacteria bacterium | reverse complement strand
CCTACTTCTTGAGCACGAAGTGCGCACGGCGGTTCTTCGCCCACGCCGCTTCGGTGTGACCCGTGTCGAACGGACGTTCCTTGCCGTAGCTGATCACCGTGATGCGTGATCCCGACACGCCCAGCGTGACGAGGTAGTCGCGCGCGGCATTGGCTCGCTTCTCTCCGAGCGCGAGGTTGTACGTCTTGGTGCCACGCTCATCACAGTGCCCCTCGATGATGATGTAGCGATCGTCGGCGCGGTTGAGTTCGTCCGCATTGGTCTCGAGGGTCGATTTGGCTTCCGCGGTAAGATTGTATTTGTCGAACGCGAAAAAGACGTCGTTGAGTATCGGATCCGCCATCTCCTGCGCACTCGTATCCTCTGTCTCAATCGGCTCTTCGACGGGCTCTTCGACAGGCGGCGGGGCCGGCTCCACCGGCTCGACACCCTCATCTGCCGATTGTCCGCCACCACAGCCAAAGACAAATAGCGCCATGGCCATAGCCAACATCATCACCAGTGTTCGTTTCGCCAACATTCCCAGG
The DNA here is from genome assembly GCA_947258495.1 of uncultured Gammaproteobacteria bacterium. Lineage (GTDB taxonomy): Bacteria > Pseudomonadota > Gammaproteobacteria > Arenicellales > JAANXG01 > CALZGZ01. Next base: position 1,623 of record CAMYIN010000155.1, on the reverse strand, counting down.
ACCTCCGTGATCAGGCGTGGAGTAGATCGGTGAATTCCATGCGTGTTAGTTGTTGTGACTAAATCCGTTACGGAGACGACCAGTCAGGATTCGTCCCTTGGGCCAATATTCGCTTACCCCCCGTGACGATGTCAACAACGGAAATGACCTCGTCCCCCGCTCCACGTTCCGTATAGACGATGTGCCTGCCATCCGGCGCCCAGCGGGGATCTTCGTGACTCCGCGCCGCCTTGGTGATCAGGCGGCCGTCGCGACCGTCAGGGGTGATCGTCGCGATTTGAAACTCGGATCCCATTCTGGCGACGAACGCGATCAGGTCACCCTTCGGTGACCACGCGGGCGTGGCGTTGTAGCCGCCGGTGAAGGTGAGACGCCTGAGATTTCCGCCGCCGCGCTCCATGATATAGAGCTGCGGGCGACCCGAGCGATCAGACACAAAAACGAACTCGCGGCCGCTGGGCGACCAGCACGGCGCCGTGTCGATGGCGCGGTTGTGGGTGAGGCGACTGCGAATGCTGCCGCTCTTTTCCAGAAGGTAGATTTCGGAGTTCCCGTCCTTCGACAGCGCTACCAGCGCGAGCCGCTGGCGGTCCGACCAATCGACAGCGTAGTTCATCCCACCGTACGTGGCGAGCGTCTGCGACTTCGACTCGGTGAGGTAACGAATGTAGAGGTCCGGTTTTCCTCCACGGTAGCTCGAATAGATGATCGCCTTGTTTCCGTCGGCCCACCGCGGGTTCAACAGCGGTACCCCCTGCCGCACGAGAACGCGCGGGTTGTACCCGTCGTAATCGGAGACGACGAGCTCCCACTGCTGGCGGCTCTTGCGAACGAAAACGAGACGGGTGCTCGCAATCCCCTGCTCGCCTGTCACGAGGTGTACCACTTCGTCGGCAAAGTGGTGTGCAATCCGCCGCACCGAACTCTGCGGCACCCGATACTTCTTTCCGCCGAGGAAGTCTCCCGAGGCCACATCGGTTACCCACCCCTCGAAGTACATCTGGCCTTCCTTGCTCGTCACCTGACCATGAACCTGTACGGAGTAGTTGCCGCGCGTCATCCCGGCCGACTCGGGTTTGCGCCGCACGATCGTAAACAGTCCGGAGAATTCCAGATCTTTGAACACGATCTCCTCGAGGCGCTGCATGGGACCCGTGAATGCGGCGTCGTCCGTCTGAAACGGCGGCAGCCACAACGGTATCTTGAACACCGACTCCTGAACGATCGGATCGGGCCAGACGTCCATCTGCGCGAGAGCGGAACCAGCAAAAATCGATACGGCGATGACTACCGCAGCGGTGACGCGTAACATGTTGTGGAGAAACCTCTCTGTGGGGTGATCACTGCGTTTCGCGGAAGGCAAAACTGAAATGGACGCCAAGGTAACTGTCCCTGTACTCGCGTGGCAGGGGAGGCATCGGCGCGGCCTGCACGACGGCGCGCTGCGCTGATTGATCGAACATGAACAGACCCGACGAGTCCTCCACGTCGACGTGGCTCACACTTCCGTCGCGATGGACGCGAAAGTAGATCCGGCAGAAACGGTCCTGTCCCTGGCTGCCCTCGGGCACGCGCCAGTTCGCCGCGATCTTGCGCCGCATTCGGCTGATGTAGTGCGCGAAC
>CAMYIN010000154.1 GCA_947258495.1 uncultured Gammaproteobacteria bacterium | reverse complement strand
CCGGCTCCGTGCACATGGCGCGCGCGATCTCCAATCGGCGCTGGTCGCCGTACGGCAGATTACCCGCGTCCCAGTCGGCGCGCTCGGTCAGCCGCGTGCGATCCAGCCAGTATCTGGCGCGATCAACGGCCCGCTTTTCCGCATCCCGATAACGCGCCGTTCCCAGCAGGCCGCCGATGGTGAACCCCGATGCGCGCATGAGTTCGTTGTGTTGCGCGACGATGAGGTTTTCCAACACCGACATGGCCGGGAACAGACGAATATTCTGGAACGTGCGGGCGACCCCTGCGCGCTGCGGGATCTGATAGCCTTCCATGCGCTCCAGCAGGAATCGGCCCCGGGTCGGGTGGGTCAAGGTCAGACGACCCACCGTGGGTTTGTAAAATCCGGTGAGGCAATTGAACACCGTCGTCTTGCCGGCGCCGTTGGGGCCGATGATCGCGGTGATCTTGCGGTCGTCGCCGCTGAACGACACGTCGTCGATGGCCACCAGCCCGCCGAAGCGCATGGTGAGACGCTCGACCGATATCAAGGACGTGCCGTTTGCGCCGTTGGCCGCGCTCATGACCGCCGCTCCTCATTAGGGGACCCCCGCGGATGCAAACGGATTGTCGGTTCCCGATGGGCGAGCAGGCCCCGGGGCCTCCAAACCATGATCATCACCATCGCCGCCCCGAACGCCAGCATGCGGTATTGCTGCAGCTCGCGGAAAAACTCCGGCAGTCCTATGAGCAGTATCGCCGCGAACACCACCCCGATCTGGCTGCCCATACCGCCGAGGACGACGATGGCGAGGATGATGGCGGATTCTATGAAGGTGAAGCTCTCGGGACTGATGAAACCTTGACGGGTGGCGAAAAACGACCCACCGAATCCTCCGAACATGGCGCCGATGGAGAACGCCGTCAGCTTGGTGTTGCGCGGGTTCATGCCGATGCTGCGACAAGCGACTTCGTCTTCCCTCAACGCCTCCCACGCGCGGCCCACCGGCAACCGGCGGATACGCAAGGTAAACAGATTGGTAACCAGGGCCAGGGCCAGGATCAGATAATACAAGAAGATGATGCGGTCCAGCGGTGAGTACGTCAGGCCGAAGAATTCGTGGAAGGACTGGGCGCCCTCCGCGGGGCGGCGGGTGAATTCGAGGCCGAAAAACGTCGGCCTCGGTATGCCCGAGATCCCGTCCGGCCCCTTGGTGAATTTGTACCAGTTCAGCAGGATGACCCGGATCATTTCGCCGAACCCCAGCGTGACGATGGCGAGATAGTCGCCGCGCAAGCGCAGCACGGGAAAGCCGAGCAAGATGCCTGCGAACGCCGCCATGATGCCGGCGAAAGGCAGACAGATCCAAAATCCCAAATCGAAGTGAAGCGCCAGCAGCGCGTAACTGTAGGCGCCCACGGCGTAGAACGCGACGTATCCCAGATCCAGCAGTCCGGCGAGCCCGACTACGATGTTGAGGCCCCATCCCAGCATGATGTAGGTGACCACCAGGATGGCTATATCCAGCAGGCGGCGGTCCGCAAGCGGAAGAAACGGCAGCACCACCGCAAGCCCGAGCAGCACAGGGGCCAGGTACTTCGCTGCACGTTGTACCGCGGCGCCGACGTGATCCATCGCCGCATCGCGATCTTCAACGCCTTCGTCGGCGGCCGCGTGCGCCATCGACCAGGCGGCCCGGGCGCCCAATATCAGCGCCATCAAGGCCATCAGCCAGTTCACCACCACGCTGTCGAAGGGCAGAAATCCTTCCAGTTTCCCACCCGGATCGACTATGGCGCCGACGAGCAACACGAGCATGATGGCGGCGAACAAGCCGGCGCCGACCATTACCGGCAGGTAATGCCGTTCGCGCAACAGTACAAACCCGGCACGTCCCGCGAACGCGACCACCGCGGCCAACACCACCTGGCCGAAACGGGTTACGATCTCGAGCCCACCCGGAACATCCTCCGTCTTGAATCCTACGAGCCCGAAGGCGAGTCCGAACACCACCAGCGCCACCATGCCGGCCTCCTTCAACAGTGCCGGAACGTCCAGCGGACGAGCGCGCATGGCGTCGCGAGTCGATTCGCTCATATTGTCATACCTTCTCGATGTCCGGCTTGCCCAACAAACCCGTGGGACGGAAGATCAATACCAGCACCAGGATCGAAAACGCAGCCACGTCCTTGTACTCGACGGTGAAATACGCCGACCAGAAGCCTTCAATCAGGCCGATCAACAAACCGCCCAGCATGGCCCCGGGTAAGGAACCGATGCCTCCCAATACCGCTGCAGTGAACGCCTTGATGCCGGCAAGAAAGCCTATATAGAAGTCGATGACCCCGTAGTTCATGAGAAACATCAGCCCGGCCACGGCCGCCATAGCGGCGCCCATGATGAAGGTGATCGATATGGTGCGATCGACGTTGATACCTATCAGCGCAGCCATGCCCAGATCCTGCTGACAGGCGCGCTGTGCGCGGCCGAGTGCGGTCTTGTTGATCACCAGGGTAAAAACGACCATCAGGACCAGGGTCAGGACAATTATCAATACCTGCAGATAACTGAGGGTGATGACGAAGTCGGCCTCCTCTCTAAATCGAAAACCGCCGCTGATGACCGGCTGCAACGGCTTTACCCTCGCCCCCTGAAGAAGCTGAACGTAGTTCTGGAAAAAGATCGACATGCCGATTGCGGTGATCAAGGCGGCAAGCCGTGGCGAATGTCTCAACGGCCGGTACGCGACGCGCTCCAGCGCCCAACCGTAGACCGAAGTGAGCAGCATCGTGGTGATCATGACTATGAGCACCGCCAGCGGTACCCAACCGATTCCAAACACCCCCAGGAGGAGAAACGTGATAATGGAAACGAACGCCCCGATCATGAAGATCTCTCCGTGGGCGAAGTTGATCATGCCGATGATGCCGTAGACCATGGTGTATCCGATGGCGATCAATCCGTAAATCATCCCTAGCGTGAGTCCATTAATGAGCTGCTGGATGAAATATTCCATAACGCTACCTCGCTCGCGCTGCGGCGGTTCTTCGGCTGGTGTGACCGGGTAATGTCATTTTTGGTGTGGCGAGCTGGCGACCCGCACCCGCAGGGCGTAGCTTACACAGCCAAGGATCGCGAAGAAAAGGGGAAAGCGGGAAAATCCGCCTCAGGCGACCGCGTCTTCGTTCGCGTTGCGGCGTTTTTCCAGCAGATCGTGGACGATGGGTGTAAAAATCAGTTCCATCGCGTAGCCGAGTTCGTCCCCGGGGACCACAATGGAATTTCGACGAGACATGAAGGAGTTTGGAAGCATGTTCAGCAGATAGGCGAAATCCACATTCAGTTCGTCCGGGTGCGCAACGCGTATCACGACGACGGTTTCTTTTTCCAGCGGCACGTCCAGGGAGATGAAGGGATTGGAAGTATCCACCATCGGCACTCGTTGAAAATTGATATCGGTACGGGAAAACTGCGGGGTGATATAACGCAGATAATCGGGCAGGCGTCGGAGGATGGTGCGAGTGACGTCGTCGGGCCGATAACCCCGCACCCCTATGTCCCGATGAATCTTTCGTATCCACTCGAGATTGACGACCGGCACCACACCGATCTTCAGGTCCATGTATCGCGCGATGTCGGTTTCGTCGTCGACGAAACAGCCATGCAATCCCTGATAGCACATGAGATCGGTTTGTTCCGGGACCGATACCCAGGGGGTGAAGGTCCCCGCTTCCTGATCGTATTTCGCCGCTTCGAGCTCGTCGTGCAGATAGCGCCGGCATTGGCCAGTGCCGTTTGAAGAATACTCCCGCAGCAGCTTGTCCAGCTTATCGAAGTTGTTGTACTTCGGGCTGAAATGGCTCGGGTGCTCGGCTTCCTCAGCGGCGTCCACTATTGAGGCGAACTGCGAGCGGTCGTAGAGGTGAAAACCGTCGCCGTCGATGACCGACATTTTCGCGCTTTCCCGCCGGCAGATATGCTCGAACGCGGCAATGATCTGCGAGCTGCCGGATCCGGACGAACCGGTAATGGCGATTATGGGAAACTGTTTTGACATACGAGCTCTGTGTCCTACCCTGCGCCGCTGAGAATAACCGAAAAACCGACGGATCATGCGCAGACAAATTTATCCCGGCCCAATCTACCTTTATCACACTTGCCCTACCCGATGCACGGGGAAGATGGAAACCGGCGGCTGCGGCGACGGCCTTTTAACCCACACGCACGGTATTGTCTACGGTCGTTCGCCACCGCCGCGTCTCGCGCCCACGGCCCCGCGATGGCCCTGGCGCCGGCGGGGGAGCGCGCGCCCGCACCGCATCGACGACGGCAGTCGGCCGGCGACGATGACCACGAAAGTTCTTCCTCGGGCGCGTTTGCGCCTTAAAATAAGCAATCGCCATTGACCTCAAGGACGTCTACCGATGCCCGAGCTTCCCAACGCTCACGCCACAGCGGTGCTTTTGCTGACCGTCGTCGCATTGATCCTGTTTACCCGCGAGCGACTGCCGCTGGAGACCTCCAGCCTGCTGGTGGTGGTAGTGCTCACCGTTGGATTCACGCTGTTTCCGTATTCGCAGATCGACGGTGTAGACGCGATCAGTTTCTTCTCAGGATTCGGCCACGAGGCGCTGATCGCGGTGTGCGCGCTCATGATAGTGGGACACGGCCTGGTGCGCACCGGGGCATTGGAACCGGTGGGCCGCGTGTTGGCGCGCTTGTGGGGCCTCAGTCCCCAGCTGTCATTGCTGCTGACGCTCGTGGTCGGCGGGTTGCTGAGCGCCTTCGTGAACAACACTCCCATCGTAGTCCTGCTGCTACCTATCCTGGTCAGCGTCTCCCTGCGGACACAGACCAGTGCCGCGTCGGTGCTCATGCCCATGGGCTTCGCGACGTTGGTAGGCGGAATGAGCACCACTATAGGCACGTCGACCAACCTGCTGGTGGTCAGTGTGTCGGCGGATCTCGGGCTGCGCCGCATGGAGATGTTCGATTTCTTCTTCCTGGCGCTGCTCGCTGGGGCCGTGGGCGTGCTGTACTTGTGGCTCATCGCGCCGCGCATTCTGCCGCAGCGAACCCCGGTCCTGGCGGATACCTCACCTCGAATCTTCACCGCACAACTGCACATCCCGGAGGGGAGCTTTGCCGACGGAAAGACCTTGTCGGAACTGATGAAGAAAACCGACGGAAATCTGAAAGTGCTGCGAATACCGAAGAGCGCGAACACCTATACGGTCCCGCTCCCCGATGTCGTCATCAACGCCGGAGACCGGCTCACCGTCCAGGACACGCCGCAGCGACTCAAGGAGTACGAGCAGGTCCTTGGGGCGACCCTGTATCTGGAGGACCACCCGGTTGACGACGAACACCCTTTGAAGGCCGAGGATCAACAGCTGGCGGAAATCGTCGTCGTGCAAGGCTCGCCGCTGGACAGAGCCACGTTGAACGACGTGCGTTTTCCGGAAAGCTACCAACTGGCGGTGCTCGCGCTGCACCGCAATGGTCAGGTGCTGGAAACGCTCCCTCAGGGGATACAAAACCTGATGCTGCGTATCGGTGACGTGCTCCTGGTGCAGGGTGCGCGGGAGCGCATCGCCGAGATCAAGCGTGAGGGGCGCCTGTTGGTGCTGGACGCGACCACGGATTTACCGCATACCGAAAAAGCCTATGTGTCTCTGGGGATCATGGCCGGGATCGTTGTCGTCGCGGCGCTGGGCCTGCTTCCCATCGCCATCAGCGCGACGTGTGGAGCGTTGCTGATGCTCCTTACCGGCTGCCTGCGTTGGCACGATGTGCGGAACGCCCTGAGTGCTTCGGTGATACTGATCGTCGTCGCCAGTCTCGCACTCGGGTCGGCGCTGACCAGCACCGGAGCGACCGTGTACCTGGCGGATGTGTTTCTGGCGCTGACTCAGGGCGCCTCGCCGACAGTCGTGTTCAGCAGTCTGATGCTCCTCATGGCGTTGTTGACGAACATCGTCTCCAACAACGCCGCCGCGGTGATCGGCACACCCATCGCCATAAACATCGCGCAGCAATTGCAGTTGCCTGCGGAGGCGTTTGTTCTGGCGGTACTTTTCGGCGCCAACATGAGTTACGCGACACCGATGGCCTACAAGACCAATCTGCTGGTGATGAACGCCGGCGGCTACTCCTTCAGCGACTTTGTTCGAGTGGGCGCTCCGTTGACGCTGATCATGTGGTTGACGCTGAGCTGGGTGTTGCCCGCGATCTACGATTTTTAGGCCGGAGACGGCACCAGCGATCCCGGAGAACGACGCGGGATTCGGGCCGTGGGATGCGGTGACCGCAGCCGGGCGGATCGGTCGCGAACGGCGGGGTGGTCAAGAACATCGATTGCGTAACACGGCAGTGAGGTAAATCCTCCGGGGCACGCCGTCGATCCCGCTCTGCTGGCTCACGCCGGCCTCACCGCCGGCGGATCGTTGCGGACGTCTTTCGTCATCCAGGGATCAACGGCCCCGCGTCGCGCCGGAAGTTGCGTCCGGGACGCCAGGCGCGGAGGAGGAAACGGATCTGCGGTTTGCGCTCGCGGATCGAGGCTGGCTCAACCGTTGGAGACGGCTTTCACCGGCTGCACGTCGATGGGCGCCTCCCGCGCTTTCTCCCGCTCCTTTTCGTTCGCGATCTTGAGCAGCGCCACGATACGCGAATAGCCGTGATTCTGAGCCACGGTCAAAGCGGTGCTGCCGTCGCGGTCCATGGAATGGATGTCCGCGCCGGCCGAAATCAGCAATTGCGCTATGTCGGTGTAGCCGCGAAACGCCGCCGCCATCAAGGGCGTCTTGCCGGAAACCGTGCGCACATTGACGTTGACCCCGGAATCGATCAACGACTGGACCACGGGGACGTTGCCCTTGAGCACCGCGTGAAACAGCGCCTTGGCGCCGTATGCGGTCTTCGCCACCTGTTTCGGCTCCAGGCCGGTGGGCAGCTTCAAGTAGCGATTCGCCAGCGGGATCGCGACCATGATGCCGAGGGTGTACAGCATCACGGCCGGGTCGAGATTGAAGTACGCGGCCAACTCCACGGGCAGATTCGCCCCCATCACCAATACCGCGGTGACCAGGATCAACCCGGTACGTACGTATCGGACCAGGGAGACGGCGATAATCAGTATCAACCCCACCAGCAGCCACTTCTTGTCGAGCGAGATGTAGCTGGCCCAGCTCTCCGGCAGGTTTGCGGCCGCGCTCATGAGCACGACCAGCAGCAATAACCAGCGGTCCCGCGATGATTCTTTTAATACGAACACCTTCGCCCCCTTTTCTCAGCTCTGAGCGACAACTTATGGCTTTTATTCTAGTCCAAGATTTCGCTGTCAACCACGAAACCCAGGATTTTACTCAAAATCCGGACAGCGACCCCCAGCTGTCGCGGCGCCGGCGGAAGCGCAGGCGAGGGAGAATCAGCCCCAGCAGGATGCCGACGATAATGGCACCGGCCCCCATCATGAACCACTTTCTCTCCGACTGGTTGCGCAGATCCTGGTTTTCCAGCTTGAGTTCCCCGACCTCGCCGTTCAATGCGGCCACCCGCTTGCGCAACATGTTGCGCTCGTCGGCAATATTGACCGCGTCGCTCGCGACCGATCGGATTTCCTCCAGTTCCTGCTTCAAGTTTCGATTGTGCGTTTCCGCCTGATCGCGCATGGACTGCATTTCTTCGTATTCCGTCTGCAGAGCGGCCAACCGGCTGGACAGCTTCTCGGGTTCCTGCTGCAACTCGGCGAGGCGTTTTTCCGCCACCTCCAAGCGCTGTCTGGCGCTGGGGACCTCCATCAACAACCGCGTCAGTACGTAACCGGTGTTTCCGTCCTTGTTGCGGACATACGAATAGCCGGTTTCTTCATTGCTGCTGAGGACTTCCAGGCGCGAACCGCTATCGAGCATATCGATGACTTTGTGCTCGGTGCTCTCGCCGGTCCGCAAGGTGATTTTGACCGTGTCGGTGACGTACATGGCCTTTGCCAGAGCCGGATTGACGAACACGCACAAAACCACCGGGACGACGAAATATCTGCTCAGACTGTGCACGGGCTATAGACGATGATGCGGCAACGGATCTGTTGCGGTAATCTGGAATACACGGTGCATCCACCTGCGACCGGGCGAGACGCGATCTTCCGCGGGGCAGATTTCTTCGGGCTCATTCATCCGTTACGCAACCGTGGCTCGCGTCTTTCACGGTGTTGATGTACCGGTACAGCGTTCCCTTCGCCACTTTCAACGGCGGCGGTGTCCAGGCCTCGCGTCGCACCTGTAGTTGCGCGTCCGAGACCTCAATATTCAGGGCGTTATTGGCTGCATCGATGACCACTACGTCGCCGTTTTCGATCAGACCGATGGGCCCTCCCTCCTGGGCCTCGGGCACTACGTGGCCGATGATGAAACCGTGTGAGCCGCCGGAAAAGCGGCCGTCGGTGATGAGGGCGACCTTGTCACCCAGTCCGGCGCCCATGATCGCCGACGTAGGCGTCAACATCTCCGGCATGCCGGGTCCGCCCTTGGGGCCCTCGTATCGGATCACGATGACGTCCCCGGATCGAATCTCCGCGCGCTCCAACGCCGCCAGCATTTCTTCTTCGGAGTCAAACACCCGTGCCGGTCCCGTGAACTTCTCGCCTTCTTTTCCGGTGATCTTCGCCACCGCCCCTCCGGGTGCCAGATTGCCTTTCAGGATCTGGATGTGGCCGGTCGGTTTGAGCGGATTCTCGAGAGGGCGGATAATCTCCTGCCTGGCCGCCAGCCCGGGAAGGTCCGCGAGATTTTCTGCCAGGGTTCGCCCCGACACCGTCAAGCAATCTCCCACGAGCAAGCCTTCGTCGAGCAGATATTTCATGACCGCGGGGGTGCCGCCGATGTTGTGCAGATCTTCCATGACGTATTGCCCGCTGGGCTTGAGGTCCGCCAGGTAGGGCACACGATTGCTCACCGCTTGAAAGTCGTCAATGAACAACTCCAGCCCCACGGATCTGGCAATGGCGATCAGGTGCAGCACCGCGTTGGTCGAACCGCCGAGAGCGGTGATGACGACCATGGCGTTTTCAAACGACTCACGGGTCATGATATCGCTGGGCTTGATGTCCCGTTCGAGGAGCACACGGATCGCGGCGCCGGCCCGCAGGCATTCCTGGATTTTTTCCGGCTCCACCGCCGGTGTCGAGGCGCTGTACGGCAGCGACATCCCCAGCGCCTCGATCGCGCTCGCCATGGTGTTGGCGGTATACATGCCCCCGCAGGCCCCGGGTCCGGGGCACGCATGTTTGACGATCTCCGTGCGTTCGCGATCGTCTATGGTGCGGCCGAGGTATTCGCCGTAGCTTTGAAACGCGGAGATGATGTCCAGGACTTTTCCCTTCCAGTGGCCGGGCTTGATGGTACCGCCGTAGATCATCATCGAGGGCCGATTCAACCGCCCCATGGCCATGAGACAACCCGGCATGTTCTTGTCGCAACCTGGGATGGATACGTTGGCGTCGTACCATTGCGCCGCCATGACCGTTTCTATGGAATCGGCGATCAGGTCGCGGGATTGAAGCGAAAAGCTCATTCCCTCGGTCCCCATGGAGATTCCATCGCTGACGCCGACGGTGTTGAAACGCAATCCGACCATGTCGGCGTCGCCCACACCTTGCTTGACGTGCGCGGCGAGTTCGTTCAGATGCATGTTGCAGGTATTGCCCTCCCACCACACGCTGGCGATGCCGACCTGGGGTTTCGACATGTCGTGCTCGGTGAGCCCGGAACCGTACAACATGGCCTGCGACGCGCCCTGCGATCTGGGTTTGGTTACACGCGAACTGTAGCGATTCAGCTTAGTCATGGTTCTGATCTAAAAAGCGCAACTGCCACATTGTAGGCAATACCGCGCACCGCAAGCAAAGCGGTACTACTTATCAGCCGCTTCCGGGACAACGTCCGTTTGTTGCGTCGACGCCTTTTCCAGCTCGGATCTCTTCGTCGCTATGGCGTCGAACTGAT
>CAMYIN010000153.1 GCA_947258495.1 uncultured Gammaproteobacteria bacterium | reverse complement strand
CATCCCGGGATTTCGCCAGGCAAGCTCGAATCTCGAGTGTATCGAACTCCGCAATCGCGTGTGCCCTCTGGATCCGAGTTTCAGCTTATGGTGCTGAGGCCGTCGACATCCGCCGGCAGGCGACCGGAAAACCAGTGGATCAGGCTGTGCACATCATAAATAGGACGTTGTACCGCGCGTTCGACGGTGGCCCTGTACGGAGGCAGATTGGTGCATTCCATCAGAATGGCGCAGATCCCGGGCGCGTCGGCGACCAGTTCCTGTGCGGCGGTCACCGTGTCGTCACACGCCGCTTCCACATCCAGCTCGGTCAGATCACCACGAATTACCCGATAAAGCTCGCGTCCCCCTTCGATGCCACGGATGACTACGCCAGGGTCGTAGGCTCCGGGAAAATGATGCGGACTCAGTGCATCGGCTTGGAAGGTCAAAATGCCAATGGGGCGCGACGGACCGTAGATACGCCTGAGAGGTTTCACCAGCATCAGTGACGACGAGGCAAATGGCGTCGAAATTTCGGCCTGAACAGCATCATGCGCTGCCCCCAGGAAACCACACCCCGTCGTAATCAGGCCAACACCCCGGGCCTCGAGAGCACGGGCGGCTCCGATCAGCGCCTCGATCAAGCCGCTCTCCAGCTTCGTGGGGCTGACGACGTTCGAGACGAGCGCGTCTGAAACAGTCTCATGCGTGACCCGCATCGTGAAGCTCTTCGGATTACCGATGTCGCCGGCCGGGCGCGGGAAACGGGTATTCAACATGATGATCCCGAGCTCCGGCCCGGACTCGGGAAACTTGGCGAGTTTCATATCCAGATAACCACTCCCTTCCAGTCGACCAATTTTACTATGGCCGCGCTGAGGGCTGCAGTGTTTGTTCAGAGGCCCAGCACATTGTCTGGTCATATCCGGGTGCAATCGGTTACGCTGATCGGCGGTCTCTTGGCGTCCCGAGCCGCCTCCGCGGTCGGACTACTGGAGCGAAGCAGTGCAGGTTGAAGAGCAAGTCCTCACTCTGTGTTTTCCAACGCCGATTTGGCGATTCGAATTTTCGGGCTACGAACCGGTCAACGGCGCTATCCGAAAGGAGCTGGCGCAGCTCTACCGGCGAGAAATCCGGTGCGGCACGCGACGATGCCCTGGCGCGCTACGACTTCTATGCGCTGCGGATTCGGGGCTGCGAAGCGCACATCGCGCACACGGGAGCAGCCTTGTCGATGGACGACTGAGGCATCAAAGCTCTGGTTCACCGTACCCGAGCGGCTTGCCGGAGTTCGGCCATGTCATTCTCCGACAACGGTCGAGCATCGAACACCTTGAGATTGTCGTTCAGATGACCCCGCCCGGTGACACCCACCAGGACGACATCCACGTACGGGAGCTGCAGAACGTATTTCAGCGCAACCTGCGGCGGACTCATCTCCGGATGATCTTGGCATACCCGCTGTATTGCCGGATGGTCGAACAAAGTCCCACCGGCAAATGGTTCGCGCGCAAGGATGCCAACACCTCGCGCCGCCGCGCCCGGCAGCACATCGTCGATCATGCTCTGCTGGGCAACATTGACCGGCACTTGCAGACAAGCCAGCTCATCCCACGCGAGAGCGGCGCGAGCCACAGCAACCGTATTGCAGGAGACCCCGAGGAAACGCAGCTTGCCGGCCTGACGCATCTCCGTCAACAGATCCCGCACGGCGTCGTCGTTGACCACTGCGACTGGTGGCAAATGCAATAGAAACAAATCGATGTAATCGGTTTGCAGCCTACGCAAGCTCCCCTCGATACACGAGCGGAGGAAGTCCGGCTCGAAGCACTGGCGCTCGCTTTCCTGGCGTCGCGTCAGTGCCCGCCGGCGACCACCAGACCAGCGGCGCAGCACTGGACTGAGCACTGGTTTGGCGAATCGAATCAGCGACTGGGACAGCGTGAGAGTGAGCCCGGCCTTGGTGCAGAACGCCACTTCAGGGCGACGAGCGCGGAACAGATCACCGAGCATGCGCTCACTGTCGCCCTGGCCGTAGATATCGGCCGTGTCGAACAAATTGACGCCATGCTCAAATGCCTCGTTCAGGGTAGCGCGCACTTCCGCCGGGGCACGGGCGGTCGCCAGTGAGGCCGTACGACTGCAGCCGAGACCGATCCGTGACGTCTGCAGCGCTGTAATTCCCAGAGTG
>CAMYIN010000152.1 GCA_947258495.1 uncultured Gammaproteobacteria bacterium | reverse complement strand
TGATTGAATTCGTAGGCGTAGTAGGTACGGCCGGGGTAGCGTTTAATGAGATGCTCGTTCGGCAGTCCGACTTCCTTATCCGCCCCGTCGCGCGCATATATGACATCGCCGTCCAGGTTGAGGGTGTTGCGCATGAAACCGGTGGCGTAAAAGTCGTTCCACGTGCCGCTGTGTTTCAATCGCCCGGTGCTGCGCATGAATATGACCGCGTTGGAGATGCCGTGGGCCTCTACGACCTTCGGCAGCCAGCTCTCGACATCGCCATGATGGGGCCCGAAGAACTCCCGGTACCGCGGTCCGGCCACCGCCAGCGCATAGCTCAAGCCGATAAGCAGCACCCACTTGGGCAGCGCGGAGATCACCGGCAGCCGCCGCAAGCGCTCGTTCCATACCCACCATCCGCGCGCGCACAGCACCAGCAGCATGGGGGTCGCGGCGAACAGATAGCGCCCGGGCAGCCATTCCTCCCAGTACCAGTAGAAGGCGAAAAACCCCGCCAGTGCCACTAACGAGGCGAGCAGCCACAGGTCGGCGAATTTAGCGCGGAACAGGTAGAACGGGGCCAGAATGAGGATCACCGCAGGTAGGGGCCAACCCAGCAGTTGACGGTTAAGTTCTTTGAGGCGCTTGACGCCGTGGAGCATGGCCTTTTGCGGCGTGTGGATCCACGAGGAGTCACCGACGCGCCCGAATCCGAGCATGGATTTCGACTGCATTTCCACGGCGTGACCGAAAGTCCCCGCCTCGCCCACGGCGATGAACTGAAAACCCAGCAGGGCTACGGCGGCCATGGAGGCAACGGCGGCCGCCAACAGCAGTTGGCGCCAGACGACCAAGACGCGACGTATCTGCACCAGGACCCCGAGTGCTATGACGGATCCGAGCACCACCGCCGTCTCGGGCCGTATCAACAGCGTCATACCGAGCGAGGCCCCGCCGATCAGCGCATACCAGGTTCCACCGGTGCGCAGCAGGCGCAGCGCACACCACCAGGCCACGGTGCAGAACAGTGCCGCCGGCGTGTGCGACAGATACGTCGCCGACACCACCGCCAGAAACGGAGACGCCAGGGCCATCATACCGGCGACCCGGGCGACCTTCTCGTTGCCGTAGAGTTCGCGCCCGAGCTCGGACACGGCGACGATGAGCAGACCTCCGAGTACCGGGTTCACCAACCACGGCGCCTTGAACCAGAGTCCAACCGTCAGCAGCAGCGGCCAACCGGGAGTGTACATACCGGCCCAGTACCCGGGTTTACCGATGGGCGTGATGACGCCGAAGGTGTCGAAGAAGGGTTTTAACGTCGGATCCACCGGCCATACCAGTTTGGCGTGTTGGAAGATGCGCGCCTGGTATAGGGCCGCGACACCGTCGTCGATGTGCGGAACCGCTTGGAACAATTCGTGCGTGAGATACACCCCGATCGCAGTACCTGCCGAGAACAGGACCAGATTGAACGCCCAGCGGGGGCTGTGAAGCAGTGCCTGGGAGAGCAGGTCCCAAAGGCGGCGGGCGGCACCCAGAGCGGGCATCGAGATGCGGCCGGTTTTCATGTATCAGGGTACCGATCGGTGCTTGACCTTGCCGCGCACCGCATTGGATCCCGGTACGGCCCGGTCATTGATTGCAATGTTTAACGATCCGAAGGGAAGGCCGGGGCTCGGATTGCCGCCGGTATTCATCGTCGTGGGGCGCATCGTCTTTAAAACCCAGGGCGTTGTGTTCGTTGCTGCAAGCGCAATTTAGTCGCGATCACGTTCTGCCCACGGCGGGGCGGCGGCAGTGTCGCGTATTTCACGCTCGGAAACAAGCGCCGGCAAGCGGAACCGGTCGGCCCCGGCAGAGTGCCATCTGCTATCCCGTGGCGGGAGCGAGGATCGGCTATCGCCGCGCCCGCGACACCGGCCGCATCCTTATCGTTGCGCTACGGCAGCGCCGCCAACTCGCGCAGATGCGCCTCGACGGAACGGGCAAGCGCGCCCAGGTCGTACCCGCCTTCAAGCACGGAAACGATTCGTTGCTCCGAAAATCTCGCGGCGATGTTCTTGACTATGCGCGTCAGCTCCCGGTAACCGGCTTCCGTGAGCTCCCATCCGGCCAAGGGGTCGTCTCGATGTCCATCGAAACCGGCGGAAATAAAGATGAATTCCGGCCTGAAATTTTCCGCCGCCGGCACCAGCTGTTGGGTAAAGGCGTGAATGACCTGTTTGTCGCCCGATCCAGCGGGTAGCGGAACGTTGGTAACAGTGGCGGCGCCTTCGCCGTGGCCGGTCTCGTCGGCGGACCCGGTGCCCGGATAGAACGGCGACTGATGAATACTGAAATAGAACACCGTGGGATCGGCGGAAAAAATGTCTTGGGTTCCATTTCCGTGGTGGACATCCCAGTCGACAATAAGCACGCGTTTGATGCCGTACTTGCGCTGTACATATCGTGTCGCGACTGCGACGTTGTTGATCAGGCAAAACCCCATAGCCCTGTTCGCCAAGGCGTGGTGGCCGGGGGGGCGGGCCGCTACGAAGGCGTTGTCGGCGCGGCCATCCATGACGACATCGACGGCGGTCAGAACACCTCCGGCGGCGAGCTTCGCGACGCGGTAACTCTCGCGCGACAGCCCGGTATCCGCGTCGAGAAACACAGGTGCGTTCGACGCGGCGTCTTGCAGCGCCTCGAGATACGCTTTCGTGTGGATTCGCAACAACGACTCGTCGCTTGCGGGCTCCGCTTGCACGGCGAGCAACTTTTCGAGCAGGCCTGTCCGTTTCAAGTGCGAAACGATCGCCGCCAGTCTTTGCGGGCGTTCGGGATGGCCCTGCCCGGGGTTGTGCAGCTCGTAATCGGGATGATGTACGAATGCGGTTTTCAAGCTATCGGCGTGCCCGTGCGCCGGGTGATAACAAACAAGGGAGAACAGGATCCACGCCGCCAGCCGTGTCAAGCGCCCGTGCCTCGTCGCCCTGACGCCAGGCCCCGAGTATCTTCATGAGACGGAGTGCGTCTCTCGGTGCCGCGCAGACTGCGTCATTGTCGAAATATACATGCACATCGCGCCGCTCAGAAGACCAGGCGAGGATTTTCTTGGACCAGAGATCAAGGGTGCCGGTGCGGTAGCGAGACACGTAAGTCCGCGTGTGGCCGTGCAACCGAATATAGACGATGTCCGTGGTCACCGCGTCCCACATCGGCCAGTCTGCAGCATCCGATTGACAGACACCGATGCGGTGATGACGCAGACAATCGGCGACGTTTTCATCGAACCACGAACGATGCCGAAATTCGATGACGTGTCGAGTGGGACGCCAATGATCCAAAGCACGGGCAAAGTGGCGCAAGCGCTCCGTGTTCTCGTGAAAATTCATCGGCAGTTGCCACACCACCGCCGCGAGCTTCCCCTCCAGCGCCCGGGCGCGGTCGCGCTCCTCACACACCAAGGGCAGTGGATCGGTGAGTTTCCTGTTGTGGGTAAGATAGCGATTCGCCTTGATGGAAAAACGGAAGCCGTCGGGAGTGGCGCTGCGCCATCTTCGAAATGTCTCGACGTCCTGACGTCTGTAGAAGGTCGCGTTTATCTCAACGGCGTCGAAACACGATGCGTAGAACCGAAGCCAATCCTGTCGTCTGACGCCTGCGTAAAAGCGATCCTTCCAGTGATCGTAGTTCCAGCCGCTGGTGCCTACATAGATCGTCATAAGCCTGTCGCCCAACGTTTGCGCATAGGCGTTACCAGGGTTTCACGGAAACGGGCATTCCTATCACCAAGCGCACTAGCGGCCGCAACAGCCGGGGCCGGTGTCGGTCGAACCGCTAACGTACGATGTGGTGTTTGCCGATCAGGTGGACGCCGCTCGCCTGGGGCCCTTTTTCGCCTGTGCCCTCCGAAAATCGAACTTCGTCGCCGACCTTTAGCGTGGCGAAATCGGTATTGACGACGCTGTTGCGGTGGAAGTAGAAATCGCGATCGTCCGGTGTAGTGATGACCCCGTAATCCTGTTCTGCAACCAGTTGCGTAATGCGACCGTGCGGCGGTGTTTCGTGCGTCTTCACATTCCCTCTCCGCACCCTCATGTAATCCTGTAGCTGGCGGCGCATTGCGTCGAAAGCGTCTCGCAGGGATACGTAGATATCTTCGTGTGCCTGATGGGCGTCCGGTTCGCGCGTCACCGCGAGTTCCTTGCCCGGTACGGTAACGTCAATGCGTATCTGATAGAGATTGCCTTTATGTTTGTGCTTGTGCGCCGGCTCCACCACGATCCGGCAACTCATGATCCGGTCGCAGAACTTTTCCAGTTCATCGGCCCGTTTGCGAATCCTCGCTTCCACGGCGTCGGATTGCCCCATGTGTCGAAACGAGATTTGTAACGGTGATCGCATGCTGATTATCCTCCATACGCAGGGACTGTGATCGAGCGCTGCGCGTACCATGGATGGCACGCGCCTGCGGTCGCTTCAATCACCGCCGCCGAGCGCCACCGGCGTCGGCGACACCAGGCGGGCGTAGTCGCTGTAGGACAGTTTGATCAATTCGGTGTGTGTGCCCGCGTTGAAGGCAATCCACTCGTCCTCGGCGAGCCGCGGCGAGACGAACACCTGCATGTCGTACAGGTTGCCGAACGGCGGCATGGCGCCGACTTCGCATTCGGGGAACAGGTTTTTGAACTCTTTCTCCGTCGCCAGCTCGACATTCCCCGCTCCCGTGGCCTTCTGCAGTGCCTCCAGATCCACGCGTTGGCTCGTTGGGACCACGACCATGGCCATCTTCCCGTCGATCTTGACCATGACCGTTTTCGCCATTTCCTGAACCGGGATGTGGGCCGATTCCGCGGTGCGCTGAGAGGTATAGGTAGTGGGGTGTGTCAGGGTTTCGTAGCGAATGTCGTTACTGTCGAGGAATTGCTTCAATCGTCGTACCGGCATACGGTTGCCCTCCAGGTCGTGTGTGTGAGCGTCCCATATTCGGCAATGTTGCCGCAAGTATCGATGATTTAGATCAATCACGGAATTGGGTATTCGAGGTGTTTTCCCGTCACCCTTGGGTCGAGATGGTTCCAATGCGACGAAAGGACGCAGCGAACCCGCAGGTAAAAGGCCAATGAACGTACTCATCGTAGGGTCGATCACGCGTGATCGCATTCGCAGCCGCCGCTGCAGTGTGGAGGCGATCGGGGGCGCCGTGTGGCACGCAGGCACTTGCTTTGCCCGACTGGGCGTGACGACTCGCGTGGTCACGGCTTTCTCGCCCGCAGACCGGATCCTCGGCGAGGCCCTGGGCGCGCTGGGCGTCCAGGTACTACAGCGTCCGTCGACATCTACTTCCATCTTCGTGAACGACTACACGGCGCCCGCCGGCGGCGACCGCAGGCAGGAAGTCGTCGCCCTCGCCGATCCCATCGGGGTCGAGGGGCTACGCGACGAGTTGAGGCTATGCGATCTTGCGTATCTGGGTCCGCTGCATCCGGGCGACGTGTCCGAGGACGCCTTGTCCATGATCGCGGAAGACAGGACTTCTACCATCGCCCTCGACGTGCAGGGATTGACGCGCTCGATCAAGCGGGGACGGGTGACGGCGAAGATCGACCGCAGGTTGAGGCCTCTGATGCCCGTATGCGACGTCATCAAAGCGAGTAGTGAGGAGGCGCATCTGTTGACGGGCTCGACGGATCCATCCGAAGCGGCGACGGAGCTTGGGCGCACGCGGTCGGGCCTGGAAACGATGGTCACGTGCGCACGCGAGGGCGCCTTTATCGCCTCGCGCGGCGTTGTGCATTTCGAGCCCGCAGCAGCGGTTGACACCGACAACCCCACCGGCGCGGGCGACATGTATTTCGCCGCCTACCTGACGCAACGCATGCAGGGCGAGTCCGTAGAATCCGCGGCGCGCTTCGCCGCGCTTTTTACCGCACGGCGCCTTCGGGATCCGAAGAGAAACGTGGTGTTGGCCCGTTCATGAATCCGCTTCCTGCTGCTGTGAGCCGCGGCGCTCCTGCAGACCGGCAACGAAGCGCGCCAGGGTATTGGACAAGACGCCCCGCGGTATCCGCACATCGATCAACTGAAAACGGCCACGATTGCGCGCGGACGCGTGCAGTGCCTGTCTCAGTTCACGGCGCGTCGACACTCGATGTCCTTCGCCCCCCAGGGCGTCGGCCAAGTCGGCAAACCGCCAGTCGCTCAGGTCATTGAAACCGGAGCAGGGCTGGAAAGCGCGCAGCATTTCCCAGCTGCTGTTATTGAAAACGAGCACGATGGGGTCCCAGCCATAGCGGCTGCAGTTGCCCAGTTCCCAGCCCGTCATTTGAAATGCGCCGTCGCCGACCAGGATCAAGGGGCGTTTGCCGCTGGTGGCCTGGATCCCCAGACCCGCCGGTACGCCGAACCCCATAGTGGCGTAGTATCCCGGCGCCACGAACTCGGTGTTTTCGATCTCCAGGGCCGTGAACAGACAATCCCCCGTGTCGGCGGCAATCGGCATGCGCCCGTGGTCCGCCATGAGATCGTTGACGCCCTTGGCGATATCGGTGGGGGCGATGGCGGCGTCGTCGGGTTGCAGGCCGTGGGGATAATTGACCTGCGGTCTGATGCCGGTTTTCGGTGGACGGCCGGAGACCCGCTGTAACAATCCCTCGACCAAGGCGTCGATCGGGATCCTTGGGTAGACGTGAAAACCGAGGCTGACCTGGCCGTCCACCGCCTGCACAGTTTTACGAAGGTCGATCTGTTTTTTCGAGACGCCGAAATTGGTGTCGGACAAAATGACCCCCAACAGCAGCAGTGCATCGGATTCTTCTACGCGGCGGGTGATGTCGGGTGTGCCGGCGACTCCCATATAGGTGCCGAGCAACGGCGCATCCGCGCCGGCCAACAAACCGCGTCCCATGAAACTGGTGACGACCGGCAGAGCGAGTCGCCGCGCCAGTTGCGCCACTTTTTCCTCCAGGCCGTAACGCCTTATCTCCACACCGACCATCAGCACCGGCGACTCGGCCGAGTCCAGGCGATTCAACACCTCCTGGACGCAGGCGTCCAACGCCTCGGGGTCCGGCCGGGAGGGAGGGAGTCTGGACACCGCCCGGCCGGTCTTGAGGACCTGATCCCGGGGCAGCTCGATGTACACCGGCCGCGAGTTCTGTTTGCAGTTCTTCAGCACGCGGGCGATATCATCGGCAGCGCGGCTCGGATCATCCAGTTTTACCTGGTCGCAGGTCACTTCTTTGTATATCAATGACTGCGAGTCTATGGTCTTGGCTTGGTGATGCAGCAACAGACCGGAGTGTTCTTCCCGATTCCCCGGTGCGCCGGATATCACTACTACCGGGGACTTTTCCGCGTACGCAGCGGCTATGGGATTCACCATATTGAGCGCGCCCGCGCCATAAGTAACCGCCGCGACCCCCAAACCGCAGTTCAAGCGCGCGGCGGCGTCCGCGGCGAACCCGACGCTGGGTTCGTGACTCAATGTATAAAGCGGCAGTATCGCCGAATCTTCTATTACTTTGAAAAAATCCAGAGCAAAATCTCCGGGGATTCCAAATATTTCCTGCGCCCCGTGCGTCTTCAAGGCGTGCAGCAGCGACTCGGCGATGTTCATGTGCTAGTGACCGTGGTTCGGTTGGGCGAGATCGGCGCTTTGAGATGTAGGAAGAATGATAGCGCAAGCCGTGGCAAAATCCGCCGTATTCCGGATGCTTGCCGACAGCGACGGGTGCAATTTCGGTCGCCCGGTCCGCGTCCCGTTCCCGTATACTTCGCTGCGGCAAGACGGCTTGGTGCTCGATTCGGAGAACAAGAAGATGGTTCGCATCGTCGCTCGATCGATGTCCGTTACCGTGTTGGTGTTTACCTTGACGACGGCCGCCGCCGGGGACGGATGGGCGCAGACGATCAAGATCGCCACCTGGAACCTGGAGCATCTCGCAGAACGCGACGGTACGGGGTGTCGGCCGAGAACCGTGTCGGACTACGAAACGCTGCGAAGGTACGCGGCAAATCTCAAAGCCGATATCGTCGCTTTTCAAGAGGTGGAAAGCGTCGCCGCCGCGCACAGGGTGTTCGACGCCGACACCTACCGCATCGAGATATCTCGGCGCCCGCGGACCAAGAGCGAGGAATGTCGCGACCAAACGGGCCGATGGCTCACACCGCTTCGGGTCGGATTCGCTATACGCAGGCATGTGCCTTACACGCGTCTCCCGGATGTGCGGGAACTCGGTGTTTCCGGTACACGCTGGGGTGTGGAGATACGCGTCTATCCGCGCACGACACCGGTGTCGTTACTTTCCGTTCACCTGAAGTCGCAGTGTTTTTCCGCATCGCTCGACGCCGCGTCTTCGAACCCGAACTGCGCCATCCTCGCCGAACAGATGAAAAACCTGGAACTTTGGATCGACGGTCATGCCGCGCGCGGAGAGCGATTCATCATTCTCGGGGACTTGAATCGACGTTTGAACGTTGCCGGAGACGAATTCTGGCGTGAGATCGACGACAGCCGGCCCAACCTGGCGGCGGACCTCGAGCGCGCCACCGCGGATCATCTCGATACCGGTTGTCACCCGCAATACCCGGAACTCATCGACCACATCGTCATGGATCGCGGCACCGATTTGATGGCGCGGGAAAACACGTTGAAGATAATGCGGTACGCGGAATCCTGGGAGCAGCGGCCGTCGGATCATTGCCCCATTTCGGTCGACTTCGTCCTCAGCGACGGTCTCCAGCCGGGACTCAAATGGGTGCGCCGCTCGGCCGAGTACCGGGCCCTGGCGCTGGACGTCTACGCACGGGCCGGCCGGCGGGTGAAAGAGATCGCGCTCGAACGCCGGCGGACCGGCGCAACCGTGCCCTGGGTGGTGTCGATCGACGCCGATGCCACGCTGCTCGACAATTCCCTGCTCAACGAGGAGGAGGAGCGCACGTTCCGCTCCATCGGACACGCGCATTGGGATGCATGGGTGCGTCGCGAGGTCGCGACGGCGGTCCCCGGGGCGTCCCGGTTTTTCAACAGCGTGATTGATCTTGGTGGAAAGATCGCCGTGATCACGAATCGTAGTCATCGCCGCCACGCCGGACACACGCGCAACAATCTTCGCAAACTGGGCATGCGGGTGGACGCGGGCGCGGTGTGTGTGCTGGGCCGAACCCGCTTGGATCGTCGCCGCCGCAATCCGCAGGAATGGGAGATATACGGTTACAAGAACGACAAGGACCGCCGGCGGCGCCTGTTGACGGAAGGCAGGGCGGATGCGTGTTGGCGGGAAAGCGCCGATGCATCCGTTCGAAAATCCTGGCAACAGCCGCACGATATCGTGCTTTATCTCGGGGACAACATTCAGGACTTTCCGAACTTCGAGCAGCGGGAGATCGCCCGCGACCCCCAACGGGCTTCCGAGAGGATGGGCGTGGACCTGTTTTTGTTTCCCAATCCGCTTTACGGATCCTGGTGATCGGTATCAAGAGAGCCCGCGCCGAAGTCGGGTTATGATCGGCGTCTCGAATGCCCGCCCGCGCGGGCGAGGAGGCAGGCATGATTGCATTGACGGTGAACGGCGATGAGCGGGAACTGGATGTCGATCCCTCCACCCCTTTGCTCTGGGTGCTACGGGATCGCCTGGCGCTGACCGGGACCAAGTTTGGATGCGGGATCGCCGTGTGCGGCGCCTGTACGGTCCTCGTTGACGGCGACCCCGTGCGCGCCTGCGTCACGCCGGTTTCTGCGCTGCGCGGAAAACACGTCACCACCATCGAAGGATTGTCGGCGGATCGCGGTCACGTGGTGCAGAAGGCGTGGATACGCGAGGATGTCCCCCAGTGCGGATTCTGCCAATCGGGGCAGATCCTTTCCGCCGTCGCCCTGTTGCGGAAGACCCCGAGCCCCACGGACGCCGACATCGACGCCGCGATGTCCACGGTCCTCTGCCGCTGCGGCACCTACCGGCGGGTTCGGCGCGCCGTCCAGACCGCCGCGGCCATGCGGCGGGGAGGAGCGCGATGAATCACGCCGTGAATATCTCCCGCCGCACTTTTCTCAAGGTCTC
>CAMYIN010000151.1 GCA_947258495.1 uncultured Gammaproteobacteria bacterium | reverse complement strand
ACAGTGGCGGAGGCAGATAGTCCTGAAAGCAAGTTCCTGTCAGCGCATCACCGCCATCAAGTGCTACGAACAGACCGATGTCGTACCGCTCGTTAGCACCGGCTACGAGCTCCGCCTGCAATAAGACGTCGATCTGCTCGCCTGTCACGCATGAAGTGGGGCCGCTCAGCACGTTGTATCTACCGACCCGGACGTCGTTCGCAGTACATTGTAAGTTTCCGGCAAGGTCTTCCATACAGGTCTGCGTCTGCGCGGACGCCGTCTGGATCCCTGTAAATAAGCCGCCCAGCAGCATAAGCGACGCCAGGGTAGCCGTCTGCCAAGGCCGCTTTGCTCGAGTTTGCGTGTTACCAAGAAACAATCTCATTTCCCAACCTCCAAGTTCACCGGGTGACGGGGTGTTTGACAGCTCCGTTCGCTGTCAATGTCGCGTATTTTTAAATAAATCGTATCTATATGCGGAATTTCAGATGCAAGTATAATGCCATCGAGCTAACGTCATGTTTTGTAATGGTTATTCTGTTTTTGCGAGGGAATACTGATCACTAGGTTGTTTCGTCACTGGGACAGCGCCCAAGCTGCAGTTTGGGGTGACTTGAGCGAGCTTTTCTAAAGTCGTTTATTTTTCATGTCGTTACGTGAAATTTCCCCATGTAAGAGAAATCGACAAGCACACCGATCAAGCTCCGACGCCCTACGCCTCGCGGGCACGGCGCGCTACGTCGCGCGAGGTAGTCGCGCGGGTCGCGCGGGGTCGGACCAACGGTCGCGCGGGGTCGGACCAAGTTAACTCATTGTTTTTATGATTCTATTTTCCTGAATATCGGTGTTTTTCGCGCTTAGAAGGCCGGTTTTAGCCCTGAAATGCAGCGTTTAAACCAACGCGTTCCCGCTTCCAGCTCGAGTTCGTCATGAAAACCAAAGTCAATCGCCGCCGATAGCCGGCGCATTAGCAACGACGTCGCGCGAACCAAGGAGTTTCGTCGGCTCGGCGCAGGCGGAATCTTTGGTAAAACTTGGTTGTCGCTGGATTGGCCGTTCGCTGGGCGGAGTATCTGCCGTCAAACGTCTGCGGCCACGCTTGGCGGCGTGCGCCGACGGAAAAGGAAGACGCTAAGACGTGCCGCGGGGCAGAATGAGTTCGTGCTTCTCAAGCAGGCGGTAGAGCGTGCCGCGCGAGACCTCGAGCTCGCGGGCGGCGTCGGAGACGTTGTGGCGGGTGCGTTCGAGCGCCGCCTGCAGGGCGCGTTTTTCCGCCCGCGCCCGGGCGGCCTGCAGAGTCATGGGCTGGGCGCTTTCGAGCTCGGTCTCCAATTGCAGGTCGGCGGGTGTGAGGTATGCGGTGCCTGCGAGCAGCACCGCACGGCGGATGCGGTTCATCAACTCGCGCACGTTGCCGGGCCAGGCGTGACGGTTCATGGCGACGGTCGCTTCGCGGGTGAAACCCTTCGCCCGCGTTGTGTGTTGCGCGGCGAAGCGCTGCAGGAAGTACTGCGCGAGTCTGGTGATGTCGCCGTCGCGTTCGCGCAGGCTCGGCATGCGGATGTGGAGGACGTTCAGCCGGTAGTACAGGTCGTCGCGAAATCTGTTGTCCCGCATCGCGGCTTCGAGGTCTTCGTGGGTCGCGGCGATGACGCGCGCGTCCACCTTGATTGCCTTGTGGCCGCCGACACGTTCGATGGTGCCTTCCTGGAGGAAGCGCAGCAGGTTGACCTGCAGGCCCGCGGGCAGATCGCCGATCTCATCCAGGAACAGGCTGCCGCCGTGGGCCGACTCGATGAAGCCGATCTTGCGCTCGTGGGCGTCGGTGAACGCGCCTTTCTCGTGGCCGAAGAGCTCCGCCTGGATCAGCGTCGCCGGCAGCGCCGCGCAGTTGAGGGCGACGAACGGAGCGTCCGCGCGCTGCGATTTTTCATGGATGAGGCGTGCCGCCAGCTCTTTGCCGGTGCCGCTCTCGCCGGTAATCAAGACGGTCTCGTCTTCGCCCGCAATCTTGCTGATTTTGCGGGACAGATCGCGCATCACGGAACTGTTGCCCACCAGCCGCGGCCGCTCGGCGGCGTGGCTGCCGGCGGTCGCACGTTCGGCGAGTTTCATCATGCCGCTGGCGTGTCCCAGGGTGGCGACCAGGCGCTCGGGATCGATGGGCAGGGTGTGGTAGTCGTAGCAACGCTTGGCCACGAGGCCG
>CAMYIN010000150.1 GCA_947258495.1 uncultured Gammaproteobacteria bacterium | reverse complement strand
CCACGAGTGGGTACGCACCATGGACGACGGTCATTGCGAGGTTGGAATTACTCATCACGCTCAGGATATGATGGGGGATATGGTGTACGTGGAGCTTCCGGAAGTCGGCACCACCGTCACCGCCGGTGAGGACTGTGCCGTGGTAGAGTCGGTAAAAGCGGCGTCGGACGTTTACGCGCCCGTAAGTGGGGAAATCGTAGAGGTGAACACCGAGCTTTCCGACGCTCCCGAGGTCATCAACCAAGATCCGTATCAAAGGGGGTGGATGTTTCGAATAAGACCCATCGATTCCGCAGAGGCCGAAGAGCTTCTCGATGCCGAGGCCTACCAGGAGATCGCTGAGGCCGAGTCGTAGTTCGCCTCTTTGCAGTATGCGCGCGTGACGTGAGCGAGGACGGTTTAGCAATGCCATTCATACCCCACACCAAAGCAGAAATCGAAGACATGCTGCAGGCGATCGGTGTCGACTCCATCGACGCGTTGTTCGATGAAATTCCATCCGCACTGTGCGCAAAAGGTTTGTCGCACATACCCTCGGGAATGTCGGAAATGGAGGTCGGTCGCCTGATGTCGGAGCGCGCCGAACAAGACGGCGTCTACGTCAATTTCATCGGTGGAGGCGCCTACGATCATCACATACCGGCCGCGGTGTGGGATTTGACCACGCGGGGCGAGTTCTACACCGCGTACACCCCCTACCAGGCCGAGGCGAGTCAGGGTACCTTGCAGTTGCTGTACGAATTCCAGACCATGATCTCCAGCCTTACGGCCATGGATGTCGCCAATGCCTCGCTCTACGACGGGGCGTCCGCACTGGCGGAGGCGGTGCTGGCGGCGGTGCGGGCGAAGAAAAAGGCGGGCCGGGTTCTCGTGCCAAGCACGGTCAATCCGGTTTACCGCCAGGTCGTGACCAGCATCGTCAGCAACCAGGGCATCGAAACCGTTGCGGTACCGTTCTCGGAGACCGACGGCCACAGTACCATCGATCTGCTCGAGCGCCAGGACCTGCGCGACGTCGCCGCGCTCGTCATCCCCCAACCGAACTACTTCGGCATCCTGGAGGACGTCGACGCGATGACGGATTGGGCCCAGAAAAAGGGGTTGCTGGTGATCGCACTGGTCAATCCCGTGGCCATGGCGCTGCTCAAGCCACCGGGGCAATGGGGCCGGGGCGGCGCCGATATCGCCGTCGGCGAAGGCCAGCCGTTGGGTGTGCCCTTATCGTCGGGCGGGCCCTATTTCGGATTCATGTGCTGCAAGCAGCCGCTGATCCGACAGATGCCGGGTCGGATAGTGGGCCGCACCGTGGATAAGGAAGGAAATCCCGGGTACGCCTTGACCTTGCAGGCGCGGGAACAGCACATTCGACGCTCCAAAGCGACGTCCAATATCTGCACCAATCAAGGACTGCTGGTTACCGCAGCCACTATTCACATGGCCCTATTGGGACCCGCCGGCCTGCGCTCGGTTGCGGAGCGCAGCCACGCCAATACCCGGCGCCTTTTGGCGCGGCTCTGCGATATCGACGGTGTGGACAAGATGTTCCATCGTCCCTTCTTTCATGAATCGGTAGTGCGCTTGACGCAGTCGCCTGCCACCGTACTGAGGGCCCTGGAGGCGCAGGGGATCGTCGGTGGTATCGATCTGGGTGCGAGCTATCCACAATTGGGGAATGCGGTTCTGGTGTGCGCCACGGAGACGCGCACCGAGTCCGAGATCGAGAGCTATGCGTCGCATTTACAACGAATCCTTTCACGCCGTCGCTTGGATCCCCCGTGCGCGCAAAAAGTCGGCAGCTGATCTGAATTTACCGTTGCAGTCCAAGCGAATGGTCACGACGTACTTTTGTACCCTCAACCACCACTGGAGAGATACTCATGGCGCAGGTAACGTTAAAAGGTAATCCATGTAACACCAACGGAGTTCTGCCTGCAGTGGGCAGTCGTGCTCCGGAGTTCACCCTCGTGGGCGCGGATCTCAGCGACGTTTCGCTCGACGATTTTCAAGGCAAGAAAAAGATCCTCAACATCGTGCCGAGTTTGGACACGCCGGTATGTGCAACTTCGACCAAGCGGTTCGATAAGGAAATCAAGCAGCGGGGCGACATCGTCGTGTTGGTGATTTCCGCGGATCTGCCGTTCGCCCAGGGTCGCTTCTGCGAGGCAGAGTCCACTCACGAGGTCAAGACCTTGTCGATGATGCGAAGCAGAAATTTTGCCAAGGACTACGGCGTGCTGCTCGTAGACGGTCCCTTGGCGGGCATCACCGCGCGCGCCATTGTTGTGCTCGACGAGGACAACAACGTGGTCTACACCGAGCTGGTCCCGGAGATCGGCCAGGAACCCGATTACGACAAGGCTTTGCAGGCGATATAGGCTGATCCGACAACCATGTTGATCTTCGAGCAGTCGAAAACGTCCCGGACCAATCCTTCCCAGACTCCCCGCGGGGACGGTGACGTCGACGACATTCCGCAGGAGTTTCTGCGCCAGGATACACCGCTCCTCCCGGAGGTGTCCGAACTCCAGGCAGTGCGGCACTATACGCGTTTGTCACAGAAAAACTTTTCTATTGACACGCATTTCTACCCTCTTGGTTCCTGCACCATGAAGTACAACCCGAGGGCGTGCAACAAGTACGCGATGCTGCCGCAATTTCTCATGCGTCATCCCCACTCCTCGGTGACCACCGGCCAGGGATTCCTGCGTTGCTTGTACGAACTGCAGGAGATCTTGAAGGACGTCACGGGCATGAAAGGGGTTTCGTTGACACCGCTTGCCGGCGCGCAGGGGGAGTTCGCCGGGGTGGCGATGATACGCGCATATCACGACGACCGGACAGACGCTGCGCGGGATGAAATACTGGTTCCGGATGCCGCCCACGGTACCAACCCGGCGACCGCCACTATGTGCGGCTACAAGGTGCGCGAAATTCCGACCAACCGGGCGGGCGACGTCGACATCCAGGCGCTGCGAGCCGCCGTCGGCCCACGGACCGCCGGATTGATGCTGACCAATCCGTCGACGCTGGGAATATTCGAACGCCATATCCAGGAGATCGCCGACGTTGTGCACGAATCGGGGGGGCTGCTGTACTACGACGGCGCAAATCTCAACGCCATCGTCGGCAAGGTCAAGCCCGGAGATATGGGATTCGACGTCATCCACATGAATCTGCACAAGACCTTCTCGACGCCACACGGCGGCGGTGGGCCCGGCGCAGGACCGGTCGGGGTCAGTGAAAGGCTGTTGCCGTATCTGCCCATCCCTGTCGTGGGGGAGAACAACGGCGAATTCCATTGGCTCACGGAGCAAGACCTGCCCCAGTCCATCGGTCGGCTGTCCGCCAACATGGGTAACGCAGGGGTGTTGTTGCGCGCCTACATTTACGCTCGATTGCTGGGGAGGGAGGGTATGACCAGGGTGGCGGAGTTCGCTACTTTGAACGCCAATTACCTGATGGCGCAGTTACGGCGTAACGCGATCGAAGTCGCTTACCCGGAACGTCGTGCGGCACATGAATTCATCGTCACCTTGAAGCAACTCAAGGATGAAACCGGCGTCCTTGCCATGGACGTTGCCAAGCGTATGCTGGACAAGGGCTATCATGCGCCGACTGTGTATTTTCCATTGCTGGTACCGGAGTGCTTTCTCATCGAGCCTACCGAATCGGAGAGCAAGCAGGAGCTCGACGGTTTCGTCCAGGCCTTTGTCGAAGTCATGCAGGAAGCGCGCGACGATCCCGAGCTGGTGACGACTGCGCCGCACACCACTCCGGTGCGCCGGCTCGACGAGGTCAAGGCAGCGAGGGAGCTGGACCTGGCTTGGCGATCCAATTGACCCTCGGCCCCTCGCGCCCACACGATCCTTGCAACGTCGTAGTTGCCCAAGCTTACAACCAGACAATGGCGATACTGATATCCGGCTCGTTCGCGTACGACAACATCATGGTGTTCCCGGACAGATTCAAGGAACACATTCTCCCGGACCAGGTCCACATACTGAATGTCTGTTTTCTGGTTCCGGAGATGCGCCGTGAGTTCGGCGGCTGCGCCGGAAACATATCCTACAATCTTAAACTGCTTGGCGGCGAACCCCTTCCCGTGGGGGCGGTGGGGAGCGACTTCGATCCGTATTACTCGTGGCTGGAGGAGTGCGGGATCTCCACCGAGCACGTTTTGCAGATCGACGATGCGTTCACGGCGCAGGCGTATATCACCACCGACATGGACGATAACCAGATCACGGCGTTCCACCCCGGCGCAATGTCGCACGCGCATCGCAATCGCATCGCAAACGGCTCCGGAGCGGAGCTTGGTATCGTTGCTCCGGACGGCAAACAGGCGATGATCGAACACGCACGACAGTTTGCCGAGCTGGGGGTATCGTTCGTGTTCGATCCCGGCCAAGGCATGCCTATGTTCGACGGACAGGAACTCAGAACATTCATCGAGCAGGCGGACTACATCACCGTCAATGACTACGAAAGTCAGCTGCTGCAGGAGCGCACCGGCATGGGGCTGGCTGCGCTGGCCGAACACGTGGACGCCTTGATCGTCACCAGGGGCGCAAAGGGTTCAACCATATTCACCGACAACGGCCGTGTCGAAATTCCTGTTGCCAAAACCGTCAAGACCGTTGACCCGACGGGTTGCGGCGATGCCTATCGTGCCGGGCTGCTGCACGCCATCTCCAGGGAAGAAGACTGGGCCAACGCAGGCAGGATCGCGTCGCTCATGGGCGCGATAAAGATCGAAACCCATGGAACGCAAAACCATCGCTTTACATTGGATGATTTTTCCGAACGTTTTGCGGCGAGTTTCGGCTACAACATCTGGTGACGCAACATTGCTTGGCCGTGCGCGGGAAAGCGTTGCAAATTCGATTGACTCTGCTATGTTCACGACTATAGCGTGTAAACGCATCGGTAGGTGAAATGATGAAAAAGGTAACTGGTATCGGGGGAATATTTTTCAAGTCACGGAACCCGGAAAAGCTCAAGTCTTGGTATGAAAAGCATCTCGGCATTGAGGCTTCCGACGAAGCAGGCGCTATCTTCGAATGGCGAGACGCCGACGATCCCGACAAGAGCGAATACACCGTGTGGGGCCCCTTCCCGCGGGATACCGATTATTTCCAACCCAGCAATGCGTCCTTCATGATCAACTACCGGGTGCAGCACCTCGAGGAACTGATTGATGAGCTGCGTGAGGCCGGCCTCGACGTCTCCGGGCCCGCGGAACACCCGGAGGGCATTTTCGCCTGGGTCATGGACCCCGAGGGAAACAAGATCGAGCTGTGGGAGCCGGTCGCCGACGCCTGACTTCCCCAACCTCCCCGCACTGATCGACGCATCGAGGGTTCACGTTCCTCGGGAATTCGATCCTTCGCCGCGTCTGGATTGATAGCCGCGGGCGCATCGTTTAGGCTAGCGGACTTCTGCGGCCTTCGAGCCGACAATAATTAAAACTTTATTCGGATGGAGACGGTTATGTCCGGCTATGACACCAAAGATATCCGGAACGTGGCCCTCGTTGGTCACGCGTCCTCAGGCAAGACCACGCTTGCCGAGGCGCTGCTCGGTCACGCAGGAGCGATCAACGCGCCCGGCAGTGTCGATCGCGGCACCACGATCTCGGATTTCGATCCGCTCGAGCAGTCACACCAGCACTCGCTTCGTTCTGCCTTGGTCAACTTCGAATACGACGGCCGGCATATCAATATTATCGACACGCCTGGATATCCGGATTTTCTCGGTCAGACGCTGAGCGCGTTTCCGGCGGTGGAGACCGTCGCGGTGGTCATCAACGCGCAGAACGGTGTGGAGATGCTCACTAGACGATTGATGGACTGGGCCGAGCAGCGGCGTTTATGCCGCATGATCATTGTCAACAAGATAGACGCAGACGGCGTCGATCTGGAAGCGGTGCTGAACGAAATCCAGGGGGCCTTCGGAAAAGAATGCCTGGCGATCAACCTGCCTGCAAACGGCGGCAAAAAGGTCGTCGACTGTTTCTTCAATCCAACCGGGGATTCCGATTTCTCGTCGGTAAGCGATGCACATACCGCCGTCGTCGATCAGACCGTTGAAGTCGATGAAGAATTGATGGCGGTGTATCTCGAACAGGGTGAAATCGCTCCCGAACAGCTGCACGATCCGTTTGAAAAGGCGCTACGGGAAGGACATCTCGTGCCGGTATGTTTTGTCTCCGCGGAAACGGGGACCGGGGTGAAAGAACTGCTGGACGTTTTTGCAAAATTGCTGCCCGATCCGACGGAGGGCAATCCTCCGCCGCTGGTGAAGGAAAACGGTAAAGAACAGGTGCCCGTGGAAATCAGGCCGGATCCGGACGGACATATCCTTGCGCACGTGTTCAAGATCACCTTCGATCCCTATGTCGGTAAGCTGGGAATATTCCGCGTCTACCAGGGGACCGTAGATAAGGACAGCGAGCTGTACGTCAACGATGCACGCAAGGCCTTCAAAGTAGGCCATTTGTTCCGACTGCAGGGAAAGAAGAATGAGGAGATTGAAAAGGGAATGCCGGGTGATATCTGCGCCGTCGCAAAAGTCCCGGACATCCGGTTCGACAGCATCCTGCACAACTATCACGACGAGGACGATGTGCATCTGAAAACCATGAATTATCCAATGCCTCTTGCCGGTCTGGCGGTGTCCGCCAAAAAGCGCGGCGACGAACAGAAACTTTCCGAGGCGCTGGAAAAACTTTCCGAGGAAGATCCGTGCATCCGCATCGAACGCGACGCCGCCGCCAACGAGACCGTGTTGCGGGGCCTCGGCGACCTGCATCTGCGCACCGCCATTGAACGCATGGAGGAGCTGTACAACGTCGCCGTGAACACCAAACCCCCCACCGTTCCGTATCGCGAAACAATCAAGAAAAAGGCGGAGGGACACCACCGGCACAAGAAGCAGACGGGAGGCGCGGGCCAGTTCGGGGAAGTATATCTGCGGGTTGAACCGATGGAGAGGGGCGCCGGCTTTGAATTCGTTGATAACGTAGTCGGCGGCGTGATCCCGTCGGGTTTCATACCCTCGGTGGAAAAAGGCGTGCGCCAGGTGTTGGACACCGGCGCCGTTGCCGGTTTCCCGATCCAGGACGTGCGGGTGTCGTTGTACGACGGCAAATATCATTCGGTGGATTCCAATGAGATCTCTTTCAGCACCGCGGGCCGAAAGGCGTTTATTGATGCAATTTCGAAAGCCACCCCCATTGTTCTGGAGCCCATCGTGAATATGGAGATCACCATCTCCAACGATCACATGGGGGATGTTACGGGCGACCTTTCTTCCAGGCGCGGACGTGTGTCCAGCACCGACGTGGTGCCCGGCGGTATGGTAACGGTAAAAGGCCAGGTACCCCTCGCAGAGCTGGAAGATTACCAGTCGCGTCTCAAGTCCATGACGGGCGGAGAAGGTTCGTTCACCATGGAATTCAGCCACTACGAGCAGTTGCCCGCCAACATTCAGAAGGATCTGGTCAAGCAGTATCAAAATAAAGACGGCGACTGATTCGCAAGCGGGTATGCCCGGACGTTGCTGCACCTGCGGCCTTCGGCGCGCGGGACCTCCGCTGCCGTTCCCAGGTCTCCAGGCGGCGCCGTCGTCTCCACACGCACATTGACGATTCTTTGATCTATACGCAAAACATCACCGCCGGCGCGCTGTACATCGTCGCTTCCGAGCTGCTGATCGCCGTCATGGGCGCCGTCATCAAATGGGCGGCGCAAGAGCTTCCCAACGAAATGATCGTCTTCTTCCGAAATTTCTTCGGCCTTCTGGCATTGACGCCGTTGCTCCTCCGCGGCGGCATAGCCGGTTTGAAGACGCAGGTCTTACATCTTCACCTGGTTCGCGCACTGACCGGCGTGGCGGCGATGTACTGTTTCTTCTACGCGCTTGCCCACATCAAACTTGCCGACGCCATGCTCTTGAAGTTGACGACGCCGATTCTGATCCCCATGGTGGCGTTTATATGGCTTTTCGAAACGCTCTCGAGGAGCGCCCGGATCGCCCTGTTGGTCGGTTTCGGGGGCGTGATATTGATTATTCGTCCGGACCTGGAAGTCAACTGGGTGATGTTGATCGCGTTCGCGGGGAGCGTTTTCGCGGCGGTCGCCAAAGTCGCCATACGTCGACTGTCCGCTACCGAACCCGCGGTTCGGATCGTGTTTTATTTCGCCGTGATCGCGGCTTTCGTGTCCGCGATCCCGCTTTTATGGGGGTGGCGAAGTCCGAGCCCCGGGCAGTGGTTGATGTTGCTGGCCATTGGGCCGCTGGCGACCCTGGCACAGCTGTGTATGACCCGTGGCTATGCCTCGGCGCCGGCCTCGCGGGTCGGGATCTTCACCTATTCCTCGGTCATCTTCGGCGCGTCCCTCGGATGGCTGTTCTGGGACGAACTGTGGGACCTGACCTCGGTCGCCGGCGCGGCGCTGGTGGCGGTCGCGGGGGGCATGGCGCTGCGCAGCGCGCGCGAGGACGTCCCCGACGAGGGCATCGCCTGGAATGCGACCGACGCCCGGCCGGCTGAACCGGCCGGCGTCACCCGGTCCCGCGCGGGTTAGCCCGCTACTCCTCGGGACCCCAGCCGAATTCCTCCACGATCTCGAACAGGTCGGTGTCCGACACCACTCCCACCGGCACGTCTTTCGCCTCGACCACCACGCGGCGAATGTTGTTCTGCGACATTATCGTCGACACCGTTCTGAGGTTTGCGTCCGCGGGCACCGTCAACAGTGGGCGGCTGGCGATCTTATCCACAGGGATCCTGGTCGTGGACTGATTACCGCCCACGATCTTGGTCACTACGTCGCGTTTCGTCATGATGCCCCACTCGCCGCCGCCCTTCGGCTGCACCAGGAGGTAACTGATATCGGCCTCGCGCATCTTGTGCATGGCGTCGTCAACGATGGTGTCGGGGGTGACGCTGATTATTGGCGACATCACGCCGGCGGCGGTATTGGGTTGGCGCCCGCTTTCTTTCATCGCCTGCACCGGGTCGGCCACGCGGCGCTCCTCGCGGGCCTTGCGCTCCGCCTCCAGGGCTTGACGGCGCTCGCGTTCGAAGCGGGCGAGGTCTTCGGCATTGCCGGTGATCTTGGCGATGAGGGCGTCGCCAAAGGTGCTCGTGGAGACGGTGTGGGACCCGTCCATCTGGCGTGCGAAATCGTAGGTGACGAATTTGTCGCCGATGACCTGGGGATAGGCGGCGTTTATGAGATCCGCCGCTTCGTTCCAGCCCATGTATTCGAGCATCATGACGCCCGACAACAACAACGAGCTGGGGTTGACCTTGTTCTGGTTGGCGTACTTGGGGGCGGTGCCGTGGGTTGCCTCGAACACGGCTACGTAGTCGCCGATGTTTGCCCCCGGCGCGATTCCGACGCCGCCCACTTCGGCCGCCACCGCATCCGAAAGGTAGTCGCCGTTCAGATTCATGGTCGCCAGCACGTCGAATTCCGCGGGACGAAGCTGCAACAGTTGAAAAATGATATCGGCTATACGGTCCTTGAGAACGATTTTGTCTGTTGGACGTTTTCCCCCGTGAATATTGTAGAGATCCTCTTCGGTGATGACCTTGTCGTCGAACTCCTCTTTTGCCAGCTCGTAACCCCAATTGCGAAAAGCGCCTTCGGTGAACTTCATGATGTTTCCCTTGTGTACCAGGGTCACGCTTTCGCGGTTGTTGTCGATCGCGAACTGAATCGCCTTGCGGATGAGACGCTTAGAACCGAACGGGCTCACCGGCTTGACACCGAGTCCCGCGTCTTCGAAGAACTTCGCGCCCATGTCGTTGCGCAGAAAATCGGCGAGCTTCTTGTTCTCTTCGCTGCCGCTTTGATATTCGATACCGGCGTAAACGTCTTCGGTGTTTTCCCGGAATATGACGACGTCGACCTGGTCGGGCCGGCGCATGGGCGAGGGCACGTTGGTATAGTATCGTACCGGACGCACGCAGGCGTACAGGTCCAGCTCCTGGCGCAGAGAAACGTTGAGCGAGCGGAATCCCCCGCCCACGGGGGTCGTCAGCGGCCCCTTGATGGCGACGATGACTTCGCGGATGGCGTCCAATGTTTCCGCGGGGAAGTAATCGCCGTTGTACAGCCCGGCGGCCTTTTCACCGAGAAACATTTCGCACCAGTGTATCTTGCGCTTGCCGTCGTAGGCCTTCTCCACCGCGGCGTCCCAGACCCTGAGACTCGCATTGGTAATATCGGGACCGATTCCGTCTCCTTCGATGTAGCCAATTACGGGTTGATCCGGGACACGAAGTTTTCCGTTTGTTACGGTGATCATCTCTCCCGACGCCGGCATTTTGATATGTTGATATGACATTGTTGATATTCTTCAGACCTGATCGTTTATCGTGAATTTAGCCTACATATTATATCGTTTTATCCGGGCATAAGAATGGCGCCGTTTCCAGCACTCCCAACGGGCCCCGTCCCATGAGCACGCGGGGCGTCGTCGCCGCCGGACATCCGTATACTGCGGAGGCAGGGGCGGAGATACTGCGGGCCGGCGGCAATGCCTTCGACGCGGCGGTCGCGGCGTTCTTCATGGCCTGCGTCGCGGAACCGGTGCTTGCGTCGCTGGGTGGTGGCGGATTTCTCCTGGCCCGTGACGCGCGCGGTGACGCCTGCGTGTTCGACTTCTTCACCCAGACCCCGGGTTCCCGGGCGCGTCCTGGGGACCTCGATTTTTATCCCGTGTTGGTCGATTTCGGCAGCGCCCAGCAGGAATTTCACGTGGGTCTGGGCGCTTCCGCGGTGCCGGGCTGCGTGCGCGGGGTGTTCGACGTCCACCGTCGCCTCGGCCGTATACCCATGCCGGAACTGGTTAAACCGGCGGTGGAGGCGGCCCGCGCAGGACTCGAGGTGAATCCCCTGCAGGCCTACATCTTCACGCTGGTGGAGCCGATCTACATGACCGATTCGGCCGGGCCCTTGTTCGCCAGCAGGCGCGATCCCGCTCGCGTCGCCACCGAGGGAGAGACCCTGCGATTTCAGGATCTTGCCGACACCCTGGAGCTGCTGGCGCGGGAGGGGGACGGATTCTTCTACTGCGGCGAGATTGCGGACAAAGTGGCGAGGATGTGCGCCGAGGGGGGCGGCCATCTTTCGCGCAGGGACTTCGAAAACTACGGTGTTGTCGAACGCCATCCGCTGCGGATTTCGTACCGGGATGCCCAGTTGTTGTTGAATCCGCCGCCGAGCGCGGGAGGCGCATTGATCGCCTTCGGGCTGCGCTTGCTCGAGGAAGTCGACGTCGTTGACGTCGCCCACGACGTGTTTGCCTATTTGAGATTGCTGGTTGAGGTGATGCTGCAGACGTCTTCCGCGCGCCTCGCGTCCATGGCGGAAAGCGAAGCCCAGGTTGGGGGAAGTCGCATCGCGCAGTTGCTCGGAGATCCGCTGCTGCACGCCTATAAAGCAGAAGTGCTTCGCCGTTATCAGACGTTGCGAGGCACCACGCATATAAGCGTCATCGACGCGGGGAGCAACATCGCGACCATGACCGTATCCAATGGCGAGGGTTGCGGCCGGGTCATACCCCATACCGGGTGCATGCTGAACAACATGCTCGGCGAAGAAGACGTGAATCCGGTGGGATTTCATCGTTGGCATGTGAATCAACGCATGAGTTCCATGATGGCGCCAACGGTCGCGCTGTTCGCCGACGGCCGCACGATCGCGGCCGGGTCGGGGGGGTCGAATCGCATCCGTACGGCGTTGCTGCAGCTGCTGGTGAATCTCATAGACCTCGACATGGATCTCGAGCAGGCGGTGCGTGCCCCCAGGATCCATATCGAAGACGAGGTGCTGAACGTGGAAGGGGGCGTTGAGGCGGAGATCGTGGAAAAACTGATCGCGGAGTTCCCCCAGCATCGGGTCTTCGACGAGCTGAACCTGTTTTTCGGCGGCACCCATACCGTGGAACGCAAGGCGAACGGCGGTCTCGGGGGAGAGGGTGATCCCCGACGTGGCGGAGTATGCACGTTCGTCGCCGGGCCTTGATCACGCTTTGCCCCGTCCGCTCGCCTGCGGTTCGTTTTCGTTGCGTCCGGGACCCGGTGTCGCCGGTCGCACTCGCAGCGGTCGGCAATCGGTCGCTACCGGCGTCACATTTTCGGCAATGCAGGTAAGGATTTGGGGTGATAACCGTTGGGGACCGCCAGGGTCGCGTCGCCCACGCCCCGGGCGACGCGGGTCACCGTCATCGCAGAGGGCACCGGGCCCGATACGTCCCGTATTTCCACCGGGACGCCCTCCACCTCGAGTCCGAACACGTTCGGCACCGAATCACCGAGCCGGCCGCGAATATTACTTGCGGATCGCTCCAGCCTTTCGGCAAACGCCTTTATCGCCTTGATGGTCGCGTAATCGCTCCCGGGGATGTTCATGGCGGCGGCGGTCGCGACGCACAGCTGGCCGAGGGTTCCCTTGTCGCTGACGACGTCTATGTGCTGGCATTGGAAGTTATTCACGCTGCGCATTCCCTTCCGCACCAGCTTCGGTCTGGGTTTGGGCGGTGGGCTCTCGGTCGGCAATCCGAAATTACCCATCATCTCCTTCATGCGAGCGGCCTGCTCCGGCGGCAGGTTGGCCAGATTCTCCGAGAGCTGCTTCTGCACCATGGACATCATCCCCTGCGCCGTGTCCGCGAGTTCGCTGACCTTTTTTTCGTCCAGCTGCAGATAGCTGCGTTCTCTGTGGTTGATCAGCGCTACGGATGAATTGTCGCTCGTAAACAGCAGGTCGAAATTGGCGTCTCCGCCGGCGCTCCTGACGTAGATCTTGCCGTCCTTGACGTAGGCGGTCTGCATTCTGGGCGCGCCGGCGCCCGCGTCGGTGACCGTGAATTCGATGGTTGTCGCCGCGCCCCCCTGGGCGGGCCAAAGCATCGCGGCCAGCGCCGGTATCAATGCCCGACGCCAATCGGTGGGCACTGCAAACTCGAATATTGCCATGATCTCCAGCTCCTAATCGGACGACACCGTCGCCTTCGTTTCGAGGTACGATTTCAGCCCTTCGGCAGTCTCGATGGGCTCCAGGCAACGGTAGCCGGTGCACACGTAAGCCGTCAATGGGGAGCGGACGCGGTATTCCGACAGCATGCCCGGCAGCGATTGGGCGTTATCGGGTATGGCAAGCACGACGCGTTGCGGGGCATAGCCCCGCTCGCAGAGTTTTCGGGCCTCGGCGATCTGCGCGTCACCGCCAAGTAGCACGATGGTTTCTCCGGGATGGATATGTTCCTCAAGCGCCATCAATAGCGAGCCGTGCGCGGAAGCGTGGCGTTCCACGCTCACAGACAGCGCGTTCAGCGTTTTCTCGGCGGCTTCCACGTACCTGCGCTCACCGGTTAGGTAACCGAGACGCAGCAACACGGACGCGGCGATACCGTTGCCGGAGGGTGTCGCATCGTCATGCGTGGGTTTGTCGCGGTGTAACAGCTGCTCGTGATCATCGGACGTGAAATAAAATCCTCCGTAGCGCGCGTCTCGAAAGCGTTGCAGCAGAATTTCTGCGAGTTCTATTGCGAATTCCAGGTCGCCGTCCCGCCAGCGCGCCTGCGCAAGTTCCAGCACCGCATCGATGGTGAAGGCGTAGTCGTCCAGATAGGCGTTGAGTCGGGTCTTTCCGTCTTTGGTGGTGGCGTGCAAGCGTTGATCGCGCCACAGATTCTGCCGCAGGAAATCCAGTGCCTTTTCCGCCGAGCGCACGAAATCGTCCCTCCCCAGAAATCGGCCGGCATGGGCCATGCCCTTGATCGTCAATCCGTTCCAGGACGTCAGGATCTTTTCGTCCCGGGCCGGTCTTGGTCGCCGGCCGCGCGCCTGCAGCAATCTGGATCCAGCCGCGCTCAACAGCTCGCGCACCTCGCCCGGATCGATGCCGAGGCGTTCCCCAATTTCATCCACGCCTGCGCCGACGTGCAGGTGCCAGCGACCTTCGAAATTGGGCTCTCCGTCCAGGCCGAAGCGGGATTCCACCACGTGCCATTCATCCTTCGTCAGGATTTCCCGAACCTCCTCCTGGGACCACACGTAGTAGGTGCCCTCGCCGCCTTCAGAATCCGCGTCCAGGGTGGCGTAGTAGCCGCCCTCCGGGGCCTGCATTTCACGTATTATCCATTCGCCCGTCTCCACGGCGGTATCGCGAAACGCTTGTTCGCCGGTTGCGAGCCACACGTCCACCAGCAGGGGCAACAGCTGGGCGTTGTCGTAAAGCATTTTTTCAAAGTGCGGGATCATCCATTGCGCGTCTACCGAGTAGCGGTAGAAGCCGCCGCCCAATTGGTCGTAAAGACCGCCCTGCAGCATCGCCCGCAGCGTGTGTCGACAAATGTCGAGAGCCGCAGCGCCGCCGTCTTCGTCGCGGTGCCGGTCCCAGTGGCGCAGGCAAAGATGCAGGTTGGTCGGATGGGGGAATTTGGGGGCGGAGCCGAAACCGCCGTGCACCGGGTCGTACTGTCGGGCCAATTCCGTAAACGCCGTTTCCAGAGCGTCGGCACCGACGCTGCCCCGGCTTTGCGCGCCGGCTTCGAGCTGGGAGAACGCGGTCTTCACCGCCAGGCCGTGATCGCGCAGACGGGATTTGTGGTTGCGGTAGAAGTCGGCGATGCGCTCAAGGACCTCGACGAATCCGGGCATCCCGTGTCGCGGTTGCCTGGGGAAATAGGTGCCGGCGAAAAAGGGCACATGGTCGTGGGGGTTTATGACGACGTTCAGTGGCCATCCGCCCGCACGCTGGGTCAGCAACTGATGGGCAGTCTGATAGATCTTGTCCAGGTCCGGCCGTTCCTCCCGGTCTACTTTGACGCAGACGAAGTGTTCGTTCATATAGCGGGCGACGTCCGGGTCCTCGAACGATTCGTGCGCCATGACATGGCACCAGTGGCACGCCGAGTAGCCGATCGACAGCAGTATCGGTCGGTCGAGTTCCCTGGCCTTGACGATGGCATCGTCGCACCAGGGGTACCAATCCACCGGATTGTGGGCGTGCTGCAACAGGTAAGGGCTGGTCTCGTCTGCGAGACGGTTGCTTGTGACCGGATTCATCGGCGGCGGGGGTACAATCCCAAGGAAATTAATCAGGTATTAGAAACAAATCGCCCGGTGCTGGCAAGTCGCGTTCGCGCGCCGGTCTCAGCCAGCTGCCGAGCCGAAGCTGGTACTATTGGGCATATGCTCAAGCATCCCAATATCGATCCGGTAGCGATCAAGTTCGGCCCGGTGCAGGTGCATTGGTACGGACTGATGTATCTGATCGGATTTGTCGGAGGTTATTGGTTGGGCGTCTATCGCGCCGGCAAACCGCATTCGGGTTGGCGACGGGAGGAGGTTTCCGACCTCGTGTTTTACGTGGCCGTCGGCGTCATAGCCGGAGGCAGGCTCGGTTACGTGTTGTTTTACAACCCGGGTTATTATCTGCAGCACCCACTGGAGATCGTATTCCTCTGGAGCGGCGGCATGTCGTTCCACGGCGGCTTGCTCGGGGTGCTGGCGGCGATGTGGCTGTTTGCGCGCAACAGCAGGCGGCCGTTTCTGGCCGTCACCGATTTTCTCGCACCGCTGGTGCCTATCGGCCTGGGCGCCGGACGAGTGGGAAATTTCATAAATCAGGAGCTGTGGGGCAGGCCGACAGACCTGCCCTGGGGCATGCTTTTCCCGGCCGCGGATCCCTCGGCCGTGCCACGCCATCCATCCATGCTGTACGAGGCGGTCTTGGAGGGACTGGTGTTGTTCGTGGTGTTGTGGCTGTATTCGTCCCGACCACGAGCCGTTGGCGCCGTATCCGGCGCATTTCTGCTCTTGTACGGCGTGTTTCGATTCGCGGTGGAGTTCGTGCGTTTGCCCGATGCACACATCGGTTATCTCGCCTTCGACTGGTTTACCATGGGTCACCTGCTGACTCTTCCCATGATCGTCGCCGGATTGTGGCTGATCTTGCGACAACCCGGAGGCTCGACCGGTGCCGCGGCGGCGTCAAATTGAATCTCCCCGCGCACGAGCGCGGGGAGTCATCCCGACCATGCCGGGAGACGTTGGACTCGGCCGCCTGTCGGCAGAGCCGCATCCGACCTCGTCCGTGGCCCCGACGATAGCGTGCGGGCATCGCGTCCATCTCCGTGCCCACGCACCGGGTTTTGTTCCGCGATAAACGCGGGACACTCGCCTCTCCGGCTCTCGCTTGACGAGCTGTCGACCTGCAGCCGTCCCGGTTTTCGTGCAGGCCGGTGAACACGGATCGCTGTCGCCGGCGTTCTCGAACATTGGCGCACGCTTGACTTTTAGTCGCTGGGGGATAAGGTGGAAGAGAGGGCGAAAATCCACGGACCAGAGAATTGATGATCAAGATTCCGCCGTTATTGATACTCCCGCTGTTGGTGACACTGCCCGTCGCAGCCGCCGCACAAACCATAAAAAAGTGTCAGGACGCGAGCGGTAAATGGCATTACGGCGACATCGCGGCCGAGGCGTGTGCGCGTTCGCTCATTACCGAAATCGACGATCGCGGGCTCAAAGTGGAAGAACACCAGGCGCCCCCCACCAAGGAGGAACTGGAAGCCGAAAAAGCCGCGCAGGAATTGCGTCATCTGGAACAACAGCGCGTAGAAGAGCGGCGCCTCCGCGAAGAACACCTGCTGAGTGTTTATGACAGCGAAAAAAGCATCGTTCGCGCGCGCGACGAGCGTCTCGCCTCCATCGACCAGATACTCCAAAGCGACGAACGCTACAAGTCGAAACTGCAGGAAAACCTGCTAAGCCTGGAGCAGCTGGCAAGCTCCAATCCCGGCGATCAGAAACTGCAGCAGGACATCGAGGGCCTGAGAAACCAGATCTACGAGTATGAAGGAGCGATCGACTCCCGGCTTCGGGAGCGCGAGCTGGTCATGAGCCGCTACAACAACGATCTGAGCCGCTACCGGGAGATCGTCAAACGTCGGCAGGCCGCCAAATAGCGCGCGCGGGCCCCGCTCGGCGCAATTTCCCTATCAAGGATACGGAATAAAGTCTGCTTATGCAGCCTTCCGCAAAAATAATTAGTTTTACGCTGCGGAACTGATTACCCTTCGTCTTTCCCCGAGTCTGGAGCCGGTGTAGGCGGCGTCCGCGCCGGTATCTCGCCCAAATACAGGGACTAAGGTCATAGACCACGCCCGGGTTTTCGACGGTTTCACAATAACGGTTTGACGGAGAGCAATAATGCCTACATTTGTACGAACTGATAAATGCGACGGCTGCAAGGGTCAGGACAAGACCGCCTGTATGTACATCTGTCCACACGATCTCATGCGTTTGGACAAGGATGGATCGGAGACCGGGCACGCCATGAAGGCTTACAACCA
Source organism: uncultured Gammaproteobacteria bacterium (assembly GCA_947258495.1). GTDB lineage: Bacteria > Pseudomonadota > Gammaproteobacteria > Arenicellales > JAANXG01 > CALZGZ01. Next base: position 17,335 of record CAMYIN010000150.1, on the reverse strand, counting down.
GGAGCCGGAGCAGTGTTGGGAGTGTTACAGCTGTGTGAAGATCTGTCCGCAACAGGCGATCGAGTGCCGCCACTACGCAGACGTCGTGCCGCTGGGCGCCTCGGTGCAACCGCTTCGTGGTTCCGAGTCGATAATGTGGACCATCAAATTCCGCAACGGAAACATGAAGCGCTTCAAGTTTCCGATCCGCACGACTGCGGAGGGTTCGGTGGATCCCTACTCCGGGAAGCCCGAAGCGAGCATGGATGAACTGACGGATCACTCCACCTTGTTCACGAAAGGGACACATTCCTGCGACATGAACCAGTTCATTGCCGCTTGATTGACGCGGTCCCGTTTGAGGTAGCGCTTTCACGCGTGACGCTCCGAGTTGGCGGCGTGGAAGTTGCTCGTTCTAACTAGAATTGAGGAAGAAGAATGGCTGAAGAATACGGTTTCGGTAATCCAGAAATTATCGAAGAGGAAGTCGACATTCTTGTCATCGGCGGCGGTATGGCGGCATGCGGTGCCGCCTTCGAGATCGGTCGTTGGCTGCAGAAGACACCGGACCTGAAGGTGAAACTGGTCGACAAGGCCGCCTTGGATCGCTCTGGCGCCGTCGCCCAGGGGTTGTCCGCAATCAACACCTACATGGGCGAAAACGATCCCGCGGACTACGTGCGTTACGTACGCGGCGATCTCATGGGCATCGTCCGGGAAGATCTGGTCTACGACGTCGGCCGCCACGTCGACGACTCGGTGCACCACTTCGAGGAGTGGGGCCTGCCCGTGTGGAAGCAGAAGGGCGACGAAGGCAAGAAGCTCACCGAAGGCGGTAAACCGGTGCGATCCGGTCGCTGGCAGATCATGATCAACGGTGAGTCCTACAAGTGGATCGTCTCAGAAGCGGCGAAGAAATCCCTGGGTATGGACCGCATACAGGAGCGCATTTTCATCGTCCGCCTGGTCACCGACAAGAACGATCCGTCGCGCGTCGCGGGCGCCGCCGGTTTCAGTGTGCGTGAAGACAAGTTGTACATCTACAAGTTCAAGGCTTGCCTGCTGGTGGCCGGTGGTGCGGTCAACGTGTTCCGTCCGCGATCCGTGGGCGAAGGCACCGGACGCGCCTGGTATCCGGTGTGGAACGCGGGCTCGACCTACGCCATGGCCGCCGAATGCGGCGCCGAGCTGACGCTGATGGAAAACCGCTTCGTGCCGGCGCGATTCAAGGACGGTTACGGTCCGGTGGGTGCGTGGTTCCTGCTGTTCAAGGCGCAGGCCATGAATGCCTTCGGCGAGGACTACCAATCCAAGAATTACGACATTCTGAAGGACAACAAGTACGACGCCTACGCCGACGGCATGAAGATGGGTACCTGTCTCCGCAACCACTTGATGATGAAGGAGATGCGGGAAGGTCGCGGTCCGATCCTGATGGATACGCCGACGGCGATGGCGAAACTGGCCGAAACCATGACCCCGAAGGAGGTCAAGCACCTCGAGGCGGAGGCCTGGGAAGACTTTCTCGACATGACCATCGGCCAGTGCGGCGTGTGGGCGGGCGAAAACATCGAGCCGGACAAAGAGATGTCGGAGCTGATGCCGACGGAGCCCTATCTGCTGGGTTCCCACGCCGGATGCGCCGGGATCTGGTGCTCGGGCCCGGAGGATATTCCCGGAACCCCCGACCACTACCATTGGGGCTATAACCGCATGACCACGGTGAACGGTCTGTTCAGCGCGGGCGACGGCGTCGGCGCTTCGGGTCACAAGTTCTCCTCGGGTTCCCACAGCGAAGGCCGCATCGCGGCCAAGGCGATGGTGCAATACGCTCTGGACAACAAGGACTGGCAGCCGGAGCTTTCGCGCACAGTGGACGAGCTGGTCGAGGAAATCTACCGCCCGGTGAAGACCTTCCTCGAGCACAAAGATTACACCACCGCGATCGACGTCAACCCCCACTACATCACCCCGAAGATGCTGCAGTTCCGCCTGCAGAAGATCATGGACGAATACGTCGCCGGTGTTTCCACCTGGTATCAGACCAACGGCAAGATGCTGGAGATCGCGGAGAAGAAGCTGGTGATGATCCGGGAAGACGCGCAGAAGATGCGCGCCAAGGACCTGCACGAGCTGCTGCGCGCGTGGGAGAACTATCACCGCATCCTGGCGGCGGAAGCGCACATGCGGCACATCCAGTTCCGTGAGGAAACCCGCTACCCGGGGTATTACTACCGCATGGATTTCCTGGATCTGGACGACGACAACTGGAAATGCTTCGTCAACTCCACCTACAACCGGGATACCGGTGAGTGGTCGTTGAAGAAGGTGCCGTACAAGCAGTTGGTCAAGCACGCGGAGGGCGAACCGGAAGGGCTGGCCCGAGACGGCAGTCCCGTCTAGACGCCCGCCGACCCGCTGATGAAGCCGGGCATCCTGCGGGATGCCCGGTTTTTTTTGCCTCAGCGCAATCCGCCGGCATTGATTGCAACACCTGGGTCCGCCTGGAGCGGCGCCCCGCGTCCGGCGCCGATCGGTAGAATCAGGGAATACCTGTTAACATCAGCCGGCAAACCGTGAGCGCTACATCGCTCCGTAGACGAGGTTCTCCATGGCCAGCGATGACTTTATCAAGATCAGAGACGAGATCCCCTTCACTACACCGGTTCAGCCGGTGGAGTTGGGGCTGGATGACGAAATACGGTTCCATTGTCACAAGGGGATCGCCTGTTTCAACGCCTGCTGCAGGAATATCGACATCCAGATCACGCCTTACGACATTCTGCGCCTGAAGCGGCGTCTTGGTATCGATTCGTCTGATTTCGTCGCCCGCTACACCACGCCCTTCGCCATGGATCATCACAACATGCCGGGGTTGAAGATGAACACCAAGCCCGGCACCAGCGAATGCGTATTTCTGACCGAAGGCGGGTGCAGCGTCTATGAAGACCGACCTGCCGCCTGTCGCTACTACGCCCTGGGCAGCATGGGGGTGCGCAAGAAAGACAGTCCCGAGGTTGAGGACATTTTTTTCTTGGTCAAGGAAGAGCACTGCCTCGGTCACGACGAGCCGCGCACCCTCACGGTGCGCGAATACAGGATGGAGCAGGGTTGCGACGAGTACGACGAAAAAAACCGCGCCTGGCGGGATGTGGTTTTGAAAAAGCGGTCGGGTGGCCCTACCGTGGGGGCGCCCACGGAAAGGTCGCTGCAGCTGTTCGATATGTGCAGCTACGATATCGACAGTTTCCGCGAATTCATTCAAACCGAGGGATTCGATGACGTCTTCGATCTAGACGCTTCCACCATACAAGAATTGATAGACGACGAAGAGCGGTTGCTTCAGTTCGCGTTTCGGTTTTTGAAACAAGTTCTGTTCGGTGAAAGGACGATCCCCGTGAAGTCGGACGCGAAGGAGAAGCGCCTCAGTCGCCGCCGCGGACTGCGTGCGCGATCGAAAGCCGGGGGCAACGTCGGATCGGGCTCCGATTCGCCGTCTTAGTCCAGCCGTTCCAGCGAGACGGGATCGCCTTCTTGGACCGCTTCGAGCACGGACACCGGTTCCAGCGCTCGTCCCCATATATTGGTCTTCGCCGCAAGGCGTATTTCGTCGCCCACGGAAACGGGTGTCCTCCCAAAACCGATGGCGATGCTGTTGCCCTCGACCCAGAACGCCAGGTCCCCCTTCTCGACTACGTCGCGGGCGCCGGGTTCCCTTATGACACGGAGCGGTGTGGAAAAATACACTTCTTCTCCCCAGGTGTGGGCTTCGGACTCGATGGGCAAGGAATTATAGATCGCATCGGCTGTGGGCGTGTCGAAAAGTTGCGCCGTAAGCTCGACGGGGCCGATACTCATTTTCAGCCTGCGCATGGTGCTGCTCCAAGATGAACGGTTCACGCGTATCCGGCTTGTCTTCCAAAGCGTCCCTGAAGGATCGTACCGGGTCCCCGGGACGCACAGTACAAATTGCGCGTTTTTCGCGCCGCTGCATGCTTCGGCGCCCGAATACCCGAGGCCCATGAATTGAGCAGTGGTTACCTAAATATAGTCGCTGACTTGTTCGATGCCCAGCGGGACGATGCCCACGCGGGCGCGACCGGTTCAGTGGGTGCGTACGCTATCAGACCGCGCATGCACTGCCTGCCGCGGGCCGATCCGGAACTCACGAAGTCGGACGAGTTCGTCTCCGTCCCAGGGTGGCGGTAACCGGTTTCACGATCCCGGAGCAATGGGACAGAGGACAATAACGGAGGCATGACCGACAAAGACCTGTATCTGATCGACGCCAGCATCTACGTGTTTCGTGCCTGGTTTTCGCTGCCGGAGACGATGGGTGCGGAAGACGGCACCCCGGTGAATGCCGTGTACGGCTACCTGCGGTTCTTTACGGAGTTTTTGGAAAAGACGACGCCGGAATACGTGTCCGTGGCCTTCGACGAAAGCCTGACCACGTCGTTCCGCAATGAGCTTTTCCCCGAGTACAAGGCTAACCGCGAACTACCTCCTCCGGAACTGGAACGGCAGTTCGAGGCCTGCAGGTCCTTCACCCAGGCCCTGGGCATTCATACTTGTTCTCACAGACTGTTCGAGGCCGACGATCTGATCGCGACCCTCGCTCATCGCATGCGTGACAGAGGATTCCGCAACATAGTGGTGACGGGGGACAAGGATTTGACCCAGGTACTCAGCGGGGCCGATTTGTGGTGGAACTATGCCCGCGATGAAACTCTGGATGTCGACGGTGTCGAGAAACGATTCGGAGTTCGCAGCGATCAGATCAGCGACTACCTGGCTCTGGTGGGAGACTCCGTCGACAACATTCCAGGAATACCCGGTATCGGCCCGAAGACCGCGGTGCGCCTCCTGCGCCTGTATCCGGATCTCGAGTCGGTGTATGCTAATCTGAGCGCTGTGCCGCAACTGGCGATTCGGGGAGCGAGACGTATCGCCGAGAATCTGGCCAAACACCGGCAACAGGTGTTCTTGGCGCGCCGCCTGGCCACCGTATCGCTGGATGCGCCGATGCAGGTGGAAGCGGATACCCTGCGGGTGCGGACGCCGGACGACGATGCCCTGTCGGATTTGGTGCGCTGGATGACCCGAGGAGGCGGTTTCGTCACAAGAATGAAATCGGTGCTGCCGGCGCCTTGAACCGATGTCCACACCAGACTGACATATAATTACATATTCAGAGAACACGGATACTGACTATGTACGCGGCCTACTTCGGTCTGTCCGAGATTCCATTTTCGATTGCACCGAATCCACGTTATATGTACATGAGCACGCGGCATCGGGAGGCGATGGCGCACCTGCTCTACGGAATTCAGCAGGCGGGTGGATTCGTCGTCCTCACTGGAGAAGTCGGTACCGGCAAGACAACGCTTTGCCGCTGTCTGTTGTCGCAGCTCCCCGACGACGTGGACGTCGCATTGCTGCTGAATCCCAATCTGGATTCGAAAGAACTGCTCGCTGCGATCTGTGATGAACTGAAGATCGAGTACCAATCAACCAGCGAGCCGAAACAATTGCTCGCAAAGCTCAACGATTTCCTATTGACCCGATTTGCAGAAGGCCGCCACACGGTGGTCATTATCGACGAAGCACAGCTGCTTTCCGGGGAAGTGTTAGAGCAGATTCGCTTGCTCACCAATCTCGAAACAACGACCCGAAAACTATTGCAGATAATTCTCATCGCTCAGCCTGAATTCAATGCCACGCTGCAGCGCACGGACTTGCGCCAGCTGACCCAGCGTATAACCGCGCGTTACCACCTCAGTCCTCTGTCGAGCAGAGAAACATCCGAGTATATCCGCTACCGTCTGGGGGTTGCCGGATGCCAACGTTCGCTGTTTTCCGGCGGTGCGGTGCAACACATCTTCAAAAGATCCGCAGGGGTACCCCGCCTGGTGAACGTCATCTGCGATCGAGCGCTGATGGGCGCCTACGCGAAGGACATGACTGCGGTCACCGCTTCGATCGCCCGTACCGCCGCCCGTGAGGTCCTCGGCGAGAGCGGGGATTCGTCCGCAGGCCGGAGCTGGGTATGGATCCCGATCGCCGCTTCGCTGGCGGTCGTGTTGCTGTTTTCTCCGATCGGTGATCCGCTGCGTCACTGGGCGTGGGGAGTTTCGACTACCCAGACAAGGACCGACGTCGCCGTAGCAACCGATGCGGTTCGGGCGGACGCGTCAACCGCCGGTAAGCAGTCCACGCGGGCCGTCGAGCCCGATGCGGCAGCGTCTGGTCCGGAGCCGGCTGAGACCATCGTATCGGCGTTGCCGGACGCTCCCGGCCTGATCGATGGCACGCTATCCGATCCCGGCCCCCTCGACGGCACGCCATCCGATCCCGCACCGGGCACTACGATCGGGTTGGTGCGTGCGCTCGAAACGCCCGACTGGGGGGCGCTCGACGACCCGGGGGTCTCCGACCTGCTTCGCGAATACGGTGTCTTGGGAGGCAGGCTGGATGCGTTCCAGCGCCTGATCGAGTTGTGGGGCCGATCGGAAAAAGTGTCGGCAGAGGATCGCGTCTGTGAAGATGTCGAGCGGTTGAATTTGCGCTGTTATCGAGGACGCGGTACGTGGAACAACCTGCGCAGCCACAATCGCGCGGCGATACTGGTACTTCGTTCGCCACAGGGTCGTCCACACTACGCGGTCGCCACCGCCTTGAGCGAAGTGGAAATCACCCTCGATTTTGCCCACGAACGCGTGCGTTTGCCCATTACCGAGGTGGATCCGTACTGGTTCGGCGAATATTGGTTCTTATGGAAACCGTTGCCGTCAGGGAGGGAGGAACTTTCTCTCGGCGACGAAGGGCCCGATGTCGTCTGGTTGCGTCGAGCGCTCACGCGCACTGAATATTCGAATGCTGACCTGCCGGCGTTAAATGAAGGAAGATCCCTCTTCGACTCGGAGCTGATGCGGCACGTGATCGCGTATCAAAAACGTAACGGCCTGGCTGCGGACGGTATTGTCGGTGTCGAGACGCTGCTGCATCTCAACTCCAAATTGAACAAAGACATCCTGCCGCTGTTGCTGGGTACGGGCACAGGTTGATATGTCCTACATACTCGACGCGTTGAAGAAGTCGGAGCGGGAGAGATCGCTCGGCGCCGTCCCCACCCTTGAGACGGTCCACGATTTTTCGACAACACCACGAAAGCGCCCGGGTTTTCGGATATTGGCGCTTGCGTTGGTGATTTTGTTCGCGCTGCTGGGTGCAGGCATCTATGGAGCGATGTTCTGGGAGGCGCGTGAAATTGCCGGATCCGACACGAACAACGCCGAGTCTTTGCCGGTCGAACCCCGCGAACCGCCGGTCCAACACGTTCAAGCCGCGCCCCCCTCCGAGGTCACGCTGGAGGCGCCGACGGTGCGAGACGACGTGCCGGAGGTGGTGCCGCAGGTGGCCGATCCGCGCCCCGCGGCGAAGCCCGCTGCGGCGGCTCCGGCCGCGAAAAATTATCCCTTGCTGGGTGAATTGAGTGACGAGACCCGCGGGCGTCTGTCGGATATCGTGGTTAACGTCGTCTCCTACTCCGAAAACCCACGGCGACGATTCATCATGGTCAACCAGAAAATCTATCGCGAAGGAACGACGATAAACTCCGACGTCAGTGTCGTTGAAATCCGGCCCGAGGGCGCTGTCATGCGATATCGGGGACGCGAGTTCCTGGTTACGCCTTGAGCCGCCGGTGCGTCCGAAGCTCGGACACGAGTCCGTTGACCACAAAGCAGGGGGTCGAATGCTGCCGCGAAACGGCGATATCGCGAGCCGTATTGCCGCCAGACCCGGTTTTGTTTCCTGCGCCCGGCCGTGGCTGTGCGCGACCGCAGAGGACATTGCGCATGACGCCCCGCCGGTTACCGGTCCGGTAACAATTTTTTAAACAATGCGCGGACATCTCCTTGGTATAATCCGATTTCGCGGGGGGGAGGGCGGTAAAAACTATATCAACAATGTGGGAATACGGTAGCAGGCTTATGCGTTGTGACGTCGTCAAGTTCTTGAAGGTGCTCAGTCACCCCGACCGGTTGCGTCTGACAATGGAGCTCATTCGTGGAGAAAAATGTGTGGGCGAGTTGGCCGCGATTCAGGGTGTATCGACGTCCACGGTTTCGCAGCACCTGGCGCGTATGCGGGACGCAGGCGTGGTTGTGGGTCGCCGCCGAGCGCAAAAGATCTTTTATCAGGTGGCCAACAGGTGCCCGGCATTCGAACTGGTGGAGCGGCTCGCGGAATTGTTCTCCGCCAACGGGGCGCCCCGATACTCCCGCACATCGGTCTGAGCCGACGCATCCACCGTCGTCCGCGTCTCAGAAACCCCCGCACGGCCGGTAGTCACAGACGCGGCAGTACGCGAAAGATCAAGCATTTCAAATAGCGCGTTTCCGGCATCGCCGGGTGAACGGGATGATCCATGGACTGCCCGCCGCTGACTAGCAACTGCAAGTGACGATCTACGTGGCGTGCGGCACGGTATGTGATTTCCAGTAGACGCGACGCGGACAGGTGATAGGAGCAGGAACAACTCACGAGCAGGCCGTCCGTGTTGAGAACTTGAAGGGCTTTCTGGTTCAGCCTTCGATACGCCTCTTCACCGGCCCGTTGGTCCTTCTTTCGTTTTATGAACGCAGGGGGATCGAGAACGACGACATCGAAGCGGGCGCCTTCTGCACGCAGCCCCTTGAGGACCTTGAACGCGTCACCGCGCTGCGTCTGAATTGATGCGATTTCATTGAGTTCGGCGTTGCGGCGCACGTAGTCCAACGCCGTCTCCGAGGCATCCACACAGTGAACACGAGTCGCGCCATGCGTTGCGGCCTGAAGCCCCCAGGCGCCCGTGTAACTGCAGACGTCCAGGATGCTGCCACCCGCGACGAGCGGCAGTAAACCGGCCCGGTTGCCGCGCTGGTCGAAATACCAACCTGTTTTTTGACCACGCCGCAGAGGAACGATAAAGCGGGTGTCGTGTTCGATGACTTCTACCTCTTCCGGGATCCGGCCCAACGCCTCCACGTAGCTGTCTAGCCCTTCCATGGCACGAAACTCGTTGTCGCAACGCAGCAGCACCCCTTCCGGCCGCAACACCTTGTCCAATGCCGCCAGCACGTCTTCGCGGCGCCGATCCATCCCCGCCGTGTTGAGCTGCACCACGAAAAAGCTGCCGTACCGGTCGATGATCAGACCGGGTAATCCGTCGCCCTCGCCGTACAGCAATCGGTAAAAGTCGTGCCGGAAAAGACGTCGGCGAAGACCCAGTGCAACCTTGATGCGGTGTACCAGCAGCGAGCGGGACAAGGGGTGGCTCCGGTCATGGCTGACAATGCGGGCACAGATCAGAGAATTGGGATTGACGTAAGCGTTCCCCAACCAGCGTCCAGCATGGCTGAGTACGTCTACGCCTTGCCCCGGCATCAGGTCTTTGAGGGGGCTGCGGCCGGTATCGACTTCGTTGCTGTAGACCCAGAGATGACCGGACGCTATGCGTCTCTCCGAGCCTTTCTTGAGATACAAGAAGGCGTACGGCTCGTTATCGGCTTGCGACACGTTGTCTTACCTCTGATTGCGGCCCGACGGTTCTCCAAACCCCATCTTGCGGGAACGGACGCTTGGGGTTAATTTTACGATCCCAGCGAATCATCCATTGAGATTGTGTTCAGGATCCATGCCGATTTACGAATTCTATTGTCAAGACTGTCACACGATTTTCAATTTCTTTGCGAGACGGATCAATACCGATCTTATCCCCGGTTGTCCAAAATGCGATCGGCCTCGGCTTCAACGACAGGTATCTCTGTTCTCTGTGTCCAAGGGCCAAGACGAGAGCAGCGAATCCGATCCGCTGGGGGACGTCGATGAATCCAAACTCGAGAGCGCGATGATGTCTTTAGCCAAAGAGATGGAGGGCGTGGACGACGACGATCCGCGACAGGCCGCGCGGATGATCCGCAAGCTGTTCGATTCAACCGGCATGAATCTAGGGGAAGGCATGGACGAGGCCATACGTCGCATGGAGGCCGGCGAGGATCCCGATCAGATCGAACAGGATATGGGAGATCTGCTGGAAGAAGATCCTTTCATGCTACGCGCCAAACCGACGCTCCGCGACCTGCGGAAGAAATACCTTCCGCCGAAGGTGGATGAGACCTTGTACGATCTCGAACCGACGGTCAAGTGAGCGCCGCGGAAACGGCGCGCACGGCATCCGGGCCGCGACGGGCCGGGAGGGCGGTGTTCTACTGGGATTTATCGCCTGCGAAGATGCAGCGCCGCCGTGAGCGGGGCGAGCATACGGCCGAGGGACCACAGAGAGAACTGACGAATCCTGCGGCGCAGCGGCATCGACTGCCGGAGGCGTATTTCGTAGGTGGTGCAATCCCCCGCATCGCAAAGTCGAGCGATGCGGTTTGCCTCGACGCGGGCAACCACACCCACCGGATCCAATCGCATGGGCCTGCGCGCATTCCTCATGCGTTAATCATAGGCCAGCCGCGCGGCTTTTACAGCTCAATATTCGCATGCGCAGGTAAGAACAATTAATTGTCAATTGAACCCCGGAAAACTGTATAATCCGGCGCCCTTTTTTAAGCTTCTGGTAACGATACAGGCCGATGTCGGCGATCTCCGAGAAAATCGCTCAGCGCAGGACTTTTGCGATCATTTCGCACCCGGACGCGGGGAAAACAACCATCACGGAAAGGTTGTTGCTTTACGGGGGGGCGATCCAACTGGCGGGCACCGTCAAAGCCCGCAAAGCGGGGCGGTACGCAACGTCCGACTGGATGGAATTAGAGAAGCAGCGCGGTATCTCGGTGACGTCGTCGGTGATGCAGTTCGTCTATGCACATCGCATCGTCAATCTGCTCGACACCCCCGGCCACGCGGACTTTTCCGAGGACACGTTTCGCACCCTCACGGCGGTGGATTCGGCATTGATGGTGATCGACGCCGCCAGGGGCGTCGAAGAGAGAACGATCAAGCTGATGGATGTGTGTCGGCTGCGCGCTACGCCGATAATGAGTTTCATCAATAAGCTGGACCGCGACAGCCGGGACCCGGTGGACCTGCTGGATGAAATCGAAGCGGTGCTGAGTATTCGATGTGCTCCCGTCACTTGGCCGATAGGCAGCGGCGCCCGTTATCGCGGAGTCTATCGCTTTGACGACGACAGCGTGCGTTTGTTCGCGGGACGCGCGGGAAACGGGCCTGAGGATGTATTGATAGCGGGGCTGGCCAGCGACGGATTGGATCGGTATCTGGGAGACGAAGCAGCGGAACTCCGAGACCAGATAGAGCTGGTGCGCGGCGCCAGTCATGAATTCGACGCGGAGGCGTATTTGCAGGGTGCATTGACGCCGGTGTTTTTCGGTTCCGCTTTGAACGACCTGGGAGTAAAAGAACTACTCGACCACTTCGTGAAACACGCACCGTCACCGCAGCCGCGAGACGCAACGCCGCGCACGGTCTCCCCCGATGAGGAGAAGTTTTCGGGGTTCGTCTTCAAGATACAGGCGAACATGGATCCGGCGCATCACGACCGGGTCGCGTTCCTGCGCATCACTTCCGGCCGCTTCAACAAGGGCAAAAAGCTCCACCACGTGCGCATGGGCAGGGACATCACGGTGCACAACGCGATCACTTTTATGGCCTCCAAACGCGGCCAGGCGGACGAGGCCTACGCGGGAGACATCATCGGCCTGCACAATCACGGCACTATACAGATCGGTGATACCTTCACCGAGGGGGAAGGACTGAAATTCTCCGGCGTTCCCAACTTCGCGCCCGAACTCTTCCGCCGCGTGCGCCTGCGCGATCCGTTGCGGGCCAAGGCCCTGAATAAAGGTGTCGTACAGCTGTGCGAAGAGGGCGCCACCCAGTTGTTCCGACCACTGGTCAACAACGAGTTGATACTCGGGGCCGTGGGCGCACTGCAGTTTGACGTCGTCGCGCACCGCCTGCGCCACGAATACGGCGTGGAGTGCTCGTTCGAGGCGGTGGGGGTGGCGACGGCGCGCTGGGTGTATTGCAACAATCCAGAATTGGCCGAGGAATTCCGCCGCAAGACGGAGACCCATCTCGCCCTCGACGCCACCGGCAGCCTGGCGTACATTGCGCCGAATCTGGTGAACCTGCAGCTTACCGTCGAGCGATGGCCGGGCGTTGAATTTCGCGCGACGCGGGAGCACTGACCGGCGAGGCGCCGCGCGGGGCCGGCGGAATTCCCGTGATGGCGGGGCATTGGGCGCAGTATTATTAACGGAATCAGCGAACTAGGACTCCACGGAGAGCCGTGGTAATCTATTTTGGTTCGACCACGCCGGCGTCATGCAGAAACATTCGGCGATGCCCCGATGGGAGAAGAACGAAGGGAAGGCGGGCAGCGCCGTTTCCCAACGACCTATTGTGTTAACCCCTTAGTGAGAGGAAATCCAATGCGAAAAATGTTGATAGTGGGAGGCGCGGCGGCGGTCGCGCTGATTTCGGGCAACGTGATGGCTGACGCTAAAGCCACCTACGATACCGCGTGCGCCGCGTGCCACGGTCAGGGCGTCGCGGGGGCCCCAAAGCTCGGCGATGCCGCCGCGTGGACAGAGCGTGTCGCCCAGGGCATGGATGTCATGGTGGACCACGCCATCAAAGGCTACCAGGGAAAGGAGGGGTACATGCCGCCCAAAGGCGGCTTCGCGAACCTGTCGGACGACGAGGTCAAAGCGGCCGTAGAGTACATGGTGGAAAATTCAAAATAATCCGTTTAGAGGCTTTTCCCTGTAACGGCGTGGGACGCTGCTGTCCTGCGCCTTTTTTTGCCTGAAAATCGGCACCGAGAAGACAACGATCAACGCAGCCGCCGGGGAAAAGGCGATTCGGCGCGGCGGAAGCGCTGGAAGTACGCGATCGGCGCCTTCAATGACGGTGATGCGCATGTCGTGTTGCGGGTCGAATTGATCCAGCCCGAACGCGGCGAGTTGTGCGGTAACCTCGTGCAGCTGAGCCGCCAGTTCCACGCCGGTGGCGCCACCGCCGACTATTACGATATCTCGAGGTGGTGCTGTCATGGCAAAAACTTATAATGCAGCAAGACGATCCCACAGGCTCTAGAAATGCCGTATCACTCCGCCAAGTTTCTGCTCGTGTGTGTATTGTGCCTGGCCCCCGCGGGCGTACCCGCCGAGCTGCAGGGCCAAGTAAAAGAGATTCTGGCGCTCAAGACCGCCCCTCCAGGGGTGGTCTTCGAGATCGTCAGCGGAAACGAGGCGTTCCTCGCAGAGGCCGTGCCCAAGGTGCTGGCGGCGAGCGCACGATTACGCGCCCGCTTCGACGGCATCGAGATTGCCGTAGTGACGCATGGACGTGAGCAGTTTGCATTGATGCGGGAAAAGACGAGCCAAAATCGGCAGGTCCACGAGCTGGTAAAGCGTATGACTTCCGAGGAGGAAATACCGCTTCACGTGTGTGGAACGCACGCGCAATGGTTCGGAATACCGCCCGAGGCGTTTCCCGAGTATATCGACGTTGCGGCGGCGGGACCGGCGCAGGTGCGAGCCTATCGCGAACTCGGTTATCGCGTAGTCCTGCTACAGTGACCGACGTCTACGAACTCCTGTATCGCCTTGCGCTTCGCCTACGCGAGCAATCTTCACGCGGGCGTTACGCCCCCAGCCCCACCGGACCACTGCATCTGGGTAACGCGCGCACCGCGTTGTTGGCCTGGTTGCAGACTCGGCTGGCTGAGGGATGCTTCGTCCTGCGCATGGAGGACCTGGATCGTCCCAGGGTGCGCAAAGGCAGCGCCGCGCAGATCCTTGACGACCTCGATTGGCTGGGCCTCGATTGGGACGAAGGGCCCGGTGTCGGCGGAGAAGCGGGGCCCTACGAGCAATCGGCCCGACACGGCCTCTACGCCTTCGCACTCGCCAGATTGCGCGAAATCGAGACGGTCTTCCGTTGCGTCTGCAGCCGCAAAGACGTCAACAACGCGGCCAGTGCGCCGCACGGGCCGGACGGGCCCATCTACCCGGGCACCTGCCGCTTCCGGGGTGCGGCGCGGAAGACCGCGAACGGACGCGCTGCGTGGCGATATCGCGTAGACCGCCAAACCGTTAGCGTCGACGATGTGCTGGTAGGATCCATAGAGCAGGATTTGGGCCGCGACGTCGGAGATTTCGTGGTGCAACGCGCCGATGGCCTGTTCGCCTATCACTTGGCCGTTGTTGTCGACGACGCTTTGATGGGCATCACGGATGTAGTCCGCGGCGCGGATCTGCTTCACTCCACACCGAGACAGCTGGCGCTGTTCGAAGCACTGGGCCTGCCGGCGCCGCGTTACTGGCACGTACCGCTGATGACGGATTCGCGTGGCGATCGTTTGTCCAAGCGCGACGGTTCGGATTCGGTGTCTTTGTTTCGTGAGCGCGGCGGAACGGCGGCAGAGCTCGTAGGTGAGCTGGCCGCGTCGGTGGGGTTGAGTCCGCGCGGACAAGCGTTGTCCGCGCGGGAGCTGCTGCAGACACACGACTCCGGTTCCTTCATGCAGGCCTTGAGCAAGAATACCGAAACCGTGGCGCAAGAACCGTTCTAACAGGTTGACAGCGGCAGGGAAACGGTCGTCCCCGACGCGGCACTGCGGGCTACGGCCTCGGTAAATTCCATATAGCGCAAGCCCTCTTCCAGTGTCGTGAGTTTGACCGCCTCGATTCCCCGAATGGCATTGATGAATTCCTCCTCGACACGCCAGGCCCCGCGGGCGGATTCCGCGACCTCGATTTCGGACAACTCCTCGTCGTCTCGGCGCCCGGCGTACAGTCTGTTTTCGGCTCCGTCCAACCGCAAGGTGCCCTCCGATCCGTACAGCCAGATCGCGCTGGTCGGCTGCGCCAGGCCCAGCACGGCGCTGAATTGCATGCGCGCCTGTGCGCCGCACTCCATGTCGGCAATGATGTCCACGTGGTCGGGGACGCCGGCGGTGACCAAGCGTCTTTCCGTTGCATGCGGCCGCATCGCCGCGACGTGTTTGGTGTGCGCGAACACGTTGCGGGCGTGTCCCACCCAACGGGCGAGCGCTTCGTACCAGATGCCCATGGTCAATACGTTGAGGCCGCTCAAGTCGGTGTCCTGGCGCCAGCTCAGGGCCTGCTCGCGCTCGACGAAGGCGCCGGAAACGTGTCGCACGTCAACCGCAATGAGTTCCCCCAGGAAACGATCGCGCAGCATGCCTTGAACGGTGGCGTCGAACGCCAGGGTGAAAGGCGAGGGTACGATCTGCGCAACCAGAGACGGTTGCGCACGGGCGGCGGTGAGCATGGCGCGCGCTTCCGCGGCGTTCATGGCCATGCGTGCTTCGCAAAGCACATGTTTCCCCGCTTCCAAACCGGCGCAGGTCAACACCTTGTGCATATAGGGCCAGGTGCCGATGACGATGGCGTCGAGCTCGGGATCGTCGATGAGTTCGCGCCAGGTGTCGTAGACCCGGGCAATGCCGAATTCCTCCGCCGCGCGGCGTCCGGATTCCGTACTGCGGTTGCAGACGCCGACGACCTCTACACCGTCAATGGCCTGAAGACCGGGTATGTGTTTCTTGCGGGTATTGGCGCCGGCGCCGATGACGCCCACCCGTATGCGTGATTGACTCATAATTGTTCCGCGATGATCGTCGATGGTTGAGGAATAAGCGCAAACGCATCATTCCGGCAAATCACACTCGGTACGTTTGCCAGTGCATCCGCCGCGTGCAGCAATCGTGATCGTAGACGAGGTGTTGACGGCATCCAGGGTATCAAGCGAGGCTGACATGTGCTTCATTAAAAAACAACGACATGGCCTTGCACAAGTGGAAGGCGTCGCGGCTGCCGCATAGTTCTCGAATAGAGTGCATTGCGAATTGTGGGACCCCGACGTCCACCGTCCTGATGCCGGTCTCGGCCGCGATGATCGGACCGATGGTGCTGCCGCATGCGAGGTCCGCCCTGGAGACGAAGACCTGCAGCGGTACGTCGGCGGTGCGACACAGGCGTCTGAAAACCGCGCTGGTCTCTGCCGTTGTCGCGTAGCGTTGATTGGCGTTGATCTTGATCACCGGACCATTGTTGATGATCGGACCGTGGTTCGCGTCGTGTTTGTCCGCATGATTCGGGTGAATTCCGTGAGAATTGTCGGCCGAGATCAACATCGAGTGTTGCACTGCGCGATGCACGCCGACCGCATCTCCGCAGAGGCGCCGCAGTACCGAGCGCAGGAACGGGCCCTGCGCCCCCGCAGACGACTGGCTGCCGACCTCTTCGTGGTCGTTGCACACGAGCACGGCCGTCTGTTGTCCTTCGGCTTCGAGAAGAGCGCGCAGGCCTGTGTAGCAGCTCACGAGGTTATCGAGCCGGGCGCCGGCTATGAACTCCCGCTTCAATCCGAGCAGCGCAGCCGGTTGGGTATCGTAAAGATAGAGATCGTAATCAAGCACGTCCTTGGCCCCATGGTCCGCGTGTTCCTTGATCAGTTGCTGCAACAGCAGGCTCCGGAAGTCGACGTCGTCCGTTGTGATCTGGACCACGGGCGACAAATGCTGGTGCTTGTTGATCGGATGGGCCTCGTTGGCGTTGCTGTCCAAATGGATGGCAAGACTGGGTATGACCGCGATGGCTTCTCGGTAATCGATCAATGCGGACCGCATATCGTCGCCCGCGGAGCTGAATACTACGCGCCCGGCGATGGAGAGATCGCGGTCGAACCATGGGTTTAGCAAGGCATTGCCGTAGACCTCGACGCCGAGCTGCAAATAACCGCATTGCGTGATTTCCGGCTGGGGTTTGATCTTCAGGCAGGGGCTGTCCGTATGCGCCCCGACTGCGCGCAAACCGGAATCCGCGGGATCGTGGCGCCCCTTGACGAAGGCAACGATGGACGATCCACCGCTTACTACGTAGTAACGGCCCGCCGATTCCAGCTGCCACTCGTCGGATTCGCGCAACGCCTCAAATCCGGCGCCTTTCAATTGCCGTACCAGATCGGCGACGGCGTGGTAAGGGGTCGGAGAGCGACGCAGGAAATCCAGCAGTCCGCGGTTGAACTCTTGTTGCTTCATCGTCGACCTGTTCCGCGCGCATTATACCCGGCCTGGAGCGCGCTCCAAGGCGGTTCCGGTACCGGCGGTGGGCGCGCGGCCGCCGTCTGGCAGGATACAGGTTGACATCGGAATTCCATGCCGATCGGCGAGGAAAGCTTTGTTTGCATGCGCGCGCATTGTATAAACGTCTACCGGAACAAGTGTATTTATCGCGGAACAAAACCCCGTGCGTGAGCATGGGGATGGACGCGATGCCCGCACGGTATCGTGCGGGCCACGGACGAAGCC
>CAMYIN010000149.1 GCA_947258495.1 uncultured Gammaproteobacteria bacterium | reverse complement strand
GGACGTCTTTGCGCTTGAACAACAGCTCGTTCGTGGTTTCGAATTCGCCGTACAAATCCTTGTTCACGCGTTTCACGCGGGTGATCGCGGCACCTTCCAATACCGCGCCGGCGAACAGGCCCTTGCTGCGGGAATACGAGACGATCGGGCTTTGCAGGAACACATCCAGATCCACGCCCGCCTCACGCCCGATCGGGCCGGCCGCAACACCGGCCTCGGCGCCGAGGATCGGCTTACCGCTGAGCAGGGTCTCCAATCCTTTGTCAGTCATGATGAGCATCAATAAAGACACCTGTTGCACGCCGATCTGGGCTCCGAAGGTGAGACTCGTCAAGCGCGTGAACAAAGGCGCGCCGAAGGTCCCGTCTTCATGCCGGCAGCTGACCAAGCCGCGTCCGTATTTGCCACCGATGCCGAGTCCCGCCTGGTTGATTTCAGGAAACAGGGCCACGCATTTCGCCGCCTGCAGCAGCTTCTTCGGGGCACGTTTGTCCAGCGACGCACCCATTTGCTGCTCCAACATGTTTACCGCCTTCTCGACCGAGTCTTCGGCCTGGAATTCCTCCAAAGTCACGCTGTCGTCGTGTTCGTCGTCCTGGGCATTGGCCGTCGGCGCGGAAAGCGCGAGGGCCAACACGGCGGTCAAACCCAGAGCGGATATCATCACTGAATATTTCGTTTTCATCATGCGCATCTCCTTTAATTAAGATCAATGTATCGATAACAAAACACGGCCGACAGGTGGCCTTCCGTTAGTCCTGCCGGTTCGGGCTTTCGCCTCGAAAAGTCACGCGACGACACTCTTGTCGTACCTCTGATCACTCCACCTGGCCGCCTTGCTCGCGCAACGTCTTTTCGTCGCTCACATCGGCCAGCAGGTCGATCAGACCGCGCCGCAGAGTCTCGAGCTGGCGGTTGGTCAGGCCGCGAATTAACCGACGCAACTCGGAAACGTGCTGCTGCACCTGAGCAGTGGGCTGTGTCGTATTCATCGTCCGATGCAATTCCGATTCTTCACTGGTTGCCTTTATCAACTCGGCACAGATCATTCAGTCGTTGTAAAGAAAAATGGCGGCGGTTTCCCGCACTCGCTCAGTCATGCTGTTTCCCGCACGGGGTCAACCCCGTCGAGATTTCTGTATACTTGCTCGAATCTCGTGATCGCCCGATACAACCTCATTTTCGCGCCGCTGAGACTGGTGCCGAGCTGGTCGGCGATCGCCCTCAACGGAAGATCGCTGAAGAAGCGCAATTACAGCACGCTCCGATCACTCGCAGATAGTCGTTGCATCGCTGCGTGCACCGTATGCGTCCGTTCCATACTGGGACCGAAATCAACGCTAGCGACGGCGTCGAGCAGGTGCGCGTTGTCTTCAAGACTGACGCACACCCTGTGCCGCGCATGATGTGCGGCGGCGGTACAGCACGCGTTGTGTATGATGCGGTATAACCACGTGCGAAAGTTTGACCGCCCCTGAAAGCCATCAACGCCTCGGTAGACCCGGATCAGCACTTCCTGACTTGCTTCTTGGGCGTTGTCCTCATCGCGCAACCACGACAAGCAAGCGCGATAGATCGCATTTTCATGCCGACGCAGCAGGGCTTCGATGGCGACCCCGGACATCGCGCCCCGTTCGCGGGTACGCGCCACCAATTTCACGTCCGTATTGCCTGTGGGCGCACTTCGGTCGAAATCGATGACGCCCCCGGTTGCGTCGCCCGGCATCGTTGCGCACCTCTGGTAGAGCTGGGACACGCACCCTATAGCGCCTGATATGACAAATAAAGTGAATTCTATTTGTTACTTTAATCAACGATTTTTATTAAAATACCCACAGTTTTTCCGCTCAAATGCTCGATTGTTCTATAACACGTTGTTTTCAAACATAGTTTTATAATATGGCCGCGTTGGCGTGAAGCTCACGTCGGTGCCCTGCGGCCAGCCATAGAATTTAGGACCGACGGGCCGGGACCAAAGTCACGCAGCGAGGGAATCGAGAACGAAATTTCGTCGCCCGGGGACACCGGGATCATCGTTTCCAGTGCGTTCGATTCTGCGGCTGGAGACAAGCCGGAAAAACTCAAAGCAGGTATTCGTCTCCATTGCAATCGGTGATCAAAACAGGAGTCAGAAGTGGATATCGAAACCGTTCGAACCTTGCTGGAAGTGAATCGCACCCGGCATTTCGGCAGAGCCGCCGAAGAGCTCTTCGTCACCCAAGCGGCCGTCAGTGCGCGCATCAAGAAACTGGAAGAATCTCTCGGGGTAAGTTTGTTCGATCGCCAACGGCGTCGTATCCAGCCCACCCCCGAGGGAGTACGTCTGCTCCGGCATGCCGAGTCCATGATCGCGCTGTGGCGCAAGGCGCGACAGGATGTCGCGTTGGCGGAACAATCGCAACAGCAACTCGCCGTTGGGGGCATCGTGAGTTTATGGGACGTGCGTCTTCAGGACTGGGTGCATCGCGTCCATAACGCCCTGCCGGAACTCGCTCTCATCGTGGAAGCGTTCGGCCACGAACGCCTCATGCGGCGTATGATCGATGGGGCATTGGACATGGTGTTCGTCTACGAACCGCCGCAGCTCGAGGAATTCATGATCGAACAGATCGCCGATATCTCCTTGATCATGGTGTCGAGCAGGCCGAACCAGACCGCGGAACAAGCGTTGACCGATTACATCATGGTGGACTGGGGGCAAATGCACGCGCTACAGCACGCACGCCATTTCCCCGACGCCCCCGCTCCGGCCCAGCGTATTTCTCAGGGCAGCATCGCACTGAACTTCATGTTGGCGTGCGGTGGCGCGGCCTATCTGGCGGAACAAACCGTGATATCGCTGCTTGAGAGCGGCCGGCTGCATCGTGTGGACGACGCCGCCGTCATCCAGCGCAGCGCCTATGCCGTCTACCCGCGCCGCACCGGGCGGCGGGATTTGATCCGGCGGGTGATCGCATTTTTCGGTACCGGCTGATGCGGCTTTATCGGCGCCGCACTCGACTCAACAAGCCGGCCGTGAAACACGGACTGATTCGAATTCGAATCCCTTTTTCGCATGCTCGATCGGCGTACATGCTGCAGGGGGAATGATGCTATGGTATCGGTTTGACTACCACAGGAGTCGCAGTCGTTGCGTACGACGAAACACGACAAGCCGGAGGCGCTTGCCCCCACCGAAAACGCGATTTCCGATCTAAGACGCAAGCTCGTTGCCGTAGCCGAGAGCCCGCGATTTCAGCGATCCATCATCGCTTTGATCGTCTTTAACGCCATCACCCTTGGACTGGAAACGTCGGACACGGTCATGGCGCGCAGTGGCGATCTGCTCATTGCGTTGGATCACGTCATCCTCGGTATTTTCACCGTCGAGTTACTCATCCGCATTGCGGGGCATGGGGGCAAGTTCTTTCGCGACCCCTGGAGCATATTCGATTTCATCGTCGTCGGCGTGGCGCTCGTTCCGGCGACCGAGAATTTCTCGGTCTTGCGTGCGCTGCGCGTGTTGCGCGTGCTGCGACTGGCCTCCGCCGTACCGCGGATGCGCCGTGTCGTCGAAGCGTTGCTCTCGGCACTGCCCGGACTCGGATCGGTGGTGGCGATACTCGCCCTCATATTCTATGTCGCCGGCGTCATGGCGACGCAGATCTTCGGCGACTCCTTTCCCGAGTGGTTCGGCAGCCTCCCGCGCAGCGTCTACTCGCTGTTTCAGATCATGACGCTGGAGAGCTGGTCTATGGGCATCGTGCGGCCGGTGATGGATGTATATCCCTATGCGTGGGCTTTCTTCGTGCCCTTCATCCTCATCGCCACGTTCACCATGCTGAACCTGTTCATCGCCGTGGTGGGGAACGCCATGCAGAGCCGCTATCACGAGATGGAGGCCGAGCAGGCCGAGGCGGCCCACGCCGAACGTGTCGGTCTGCTCGAAGAGATTCGAGCGCTGCGCACGGAGGTCAAGGATCTGCAGGATGTCATGCGGGGGAAACAATCCGAATAAGAGATACCGCAGACCGGAGAGTGTGCTCGCGCACTCGCGGCTGCTCCGTCCCTTAAGCGAACCGGCGCGACCTGCACCGACTCGATCCATGCTGCCGCCCCGTGCTCAGGTAAAACCCCGACCATCGAACACCAGCAAAATCCCGCTTATCTTTTCCCGCCTGAACTCGAACAGTTGCGCGATGGTGATAACCGCATCGCTCTTTTCATAGCGGTAATAGACCGACACGGCGTCCTCGCTTTCGGTGATGCTCAAGATACGATAGCCGCATGCCTGCGGAGGGTCCCGACGCAGGCTTTCCAAATACCCCGCCCTGGATTCAGACTGGTGCAAGGGTCCTTCGACGTGAACGTCCGCGGTCAGCAGAGGATGCAGACCGCCGATGTCGCCGGCGCAGAAACGCTCGACAAACGCCAGGGCTGTGTCGCGTTGTTTCACGTTATCCGGGGCATCGCCCGCGTCGGAGGTTCCGGCACTGCAAGATCACCGCGGAGAAACCCGTGTGAAAGTATGCGTGCGGGAGCTCATGGCAGCCGATGCTCGCGCTCGCTGTTGTTATGTATTGAGTGTCCTGCTGGTCCCGGATTCAATGATTGGCGGGGATTTTTTCGTGCGCGCCGACTCGTACCGCAGCTGCCGGAAATCTTGCCCCTCTATCCCCCCAGGGGCGTACGCCCCTGGGGGTGGGGGGACGGGACGACCGATTAATTGTTATTTCGGAGCAGGAATCGGTTTCAGCGCGAGTCCGTCCTTGCTGGCCTTTACGAATCCGTACTTTGCGTAGATGTTCTGCGCGTCGTCGGTCGCGAGGTACGCCAGATACTTGTCTGCGTTCGCCTGATTCTTGCCGTCGAGCAGCTTGCCGATCGCGTAGCCGACCTTGTCGGCCTTGTTGTACGGCGCCGCTATAGCGACACCGTCGATGGCGCGGCCCTTGGCCTTCGCCTCGACCACCTCCGTGGTCCATACGATGCCGACGTCGGCCTCGCCCTTCTCGATCCGGTCCGGCGTCTCGCGATGGTGTCGTGAGGTAAACCAGGTCTTGTTCGGTACCGCCCAACAGCTCTTGCACTGCGCGCCGCCGGTCACCTTTTCGTGCAAGCCGAGGTCTTTCAGCATTTCCGATCCGTAGAACTTGAAGATCCCCTCGGTGAGGGGATTGGGGTGGGACTGCACGAGGTCGTCGCGGCCAAGATCCTCGGCGCCTTTGATGTTCTTCGGGTTCCCCTTCGCCACCATCAGCTCAAGCTTGTTGTGAATATAGATCATGTATTGATCCATGCGGCCTTTGCCCTTCAGCTGCTTCAGGTGGCCGAGGTTTACACTGGCATAGATATCGGGCTTCTGATTGATCTTCTCGCCTTCCACCTCGCCCTGCTTCAGCAGTTGGCCCTTGAGAATCTGGCCCGGCGGAATGGTCTCGCAGAATACGCTCTTGACCTCCGGATTCTTCTTCATAAAATCCTGAAGTAATTCTTCCATGACCATGAATTGATTGCCGGCAAGATACATAACCAGATCGGCGCTGTAGCTGTCGCCGATCTGGCCGTAGTTCACCTCGCCGTTCTGCAGGAAGGTGCGATGATCATGCCCCTTGCCCACATCCTTTGCGGCGATCGCTGTACCGCTGGTAAGAAAGACTAATGTCATCAAACCGCTTGTTAATGGATTTTTCATTTCAACCATCTCCTACTCGGGTGTTTGTTAATAACGCAGAACCGACACAGGTTCCGCATGCGCCCGATTGTGCGTCGCCCGGATCGCACAAAAAATCCTGGTAAACCTGTCGCCGTCTCAGGGTTTACCCTTAGATGCGTCCAACTCGATCGCCATCGCCACCAAACGGGAGAGGGTATTTGCCTGCATTTTTTTCATCAGATGGGATCGATGTGTTTCCACTGTCTTGAGACTGATGGTGAGATCCCTCGCGATCTGCTTGTTCGAGCGGCCCTGGACCACCGCATCCATCACCTCCTTTTCCCGCGGCGTTAGCTGCGCCAGCCGTTGTTCCAGTTCCTGATGACGTTCCGTCTGCATGCGCATTTGCGAGTGATGTGCGATCGCCTCCTGAATCCTCTCGAGTAGTAGTTGATCGTTGAACGGTTTCTCAATGAAATCGAAGGCACCCGACTTCATTGCGCGAATGGCCATGGGTACGTCCGCATGTCCGGTGACGATGATAATGGGAACGGAAATCCCCTGCGCCTGGATCTTCTCCTGGAGATCCAGGCCGCTCATGCCTGGCATGCGCACATCGAGCACGAGACAGCCGGCGAGATCCTCGTCATACACTTCGAGGAATTCCTTGGCGCTTGCGCAGGTTGTAACCGCGAGATCCACCGACTCCAGCAACCAACGCAGGGACCGACGCACGGAGGCGTCGTCGTCGACAACATAGACCACAGGGTCAATGCGCGCCGCGTTCATAGCCATCTGCGGCGGGCAGGCCGAATCGAAAACAGGCCCCGCCGCCAGCAATGTTCTCGGCGATCAGTCTGCCGCCATGCGCCTCGACAATCGAACGACTGATGGAAAGTCCCATACCCATCCCGTCGTGCTTGGTAGTAAAAAACGGATTGAACACGTCGTCCCGCTGATCGGGCGACAGCCCGGGACCCGTATCGCGGACCGATACTTCCGCACCACGATTCGGGGTCCGGGAGGTCTCCACGCGCAGCAGCTTCGGTCGCGAATTCGCGTTGTCCATGGCGTCGAGCGCGTTACGCACGAGGTTCAATACGACCTGCTCGATCTGAATCATATCAGCAAGCACGGGCGGCAGCGCCTCACCCAGGAGCAAACGCATTTCCACGCCCCTGCGCTTGGTTTCACTCTCTATCATGCGCGCCACATTGCGTACGGCTTCGTTTACGCTCATGGGAAGAAGCTGTAATTCACCTTTACGCACGAACTCTCGAATCCGGCGCATCACTTCCGCCGCCCGCTCCGCTTCGTTGACGATCTCTTCCATCGCGCCCGCGAGCGAATCCGGCGATTCTCTACCCGCGGCAAGTCGGCGCATGCAACCTCGACTGTAATTCACGATCGCCGTCAGCGGCTGATTCAGCTCGTGCGCCAGACCGGACGCCATTTCGCCCATAGTGGCCAGGCGGGACACGTGCGCCAGTTCGTCCTGGCGCCGGCGCAGCCTTTCCTGCGCGCGCGTACGCATTACGTACGCCGACAAACCAAACATCAACAACAAGGCCAGTGCAAACACCACGAACCAGTGCCAGTACTGCCTGACGACGCCGCTGAGGGTGATCCGGCCCAGCTCTTCGTAAGGCCCAATCTGCAGCGACTGAAACACCGAGTGCACCGATCCGTAGTCCAGCGGAATGGTCCAACCGGCATAGGTCCCGGATCGGACCACCGGGCTGTCACTGGGTAACGTGAGCAGCGCGATCGCCACCTGCTGCGCCAGATCGTGCGGCGTGTGTTTCAATTTCGAGAACGGCCACTCCGGATAGAGACGGGTGCTGTGGAGAAGAGGGAAGTCCGGTGTGCTGCGGCGGTTAAGCACCTTGAATGCGCTAAGGTTCGTTTTTCCCTCTTTGGCCATGCGCTCCAAAATGTCGGTCCTCACGGTCCCCGCATCCACACGTCCGTCGCGAACAGCATAGACGATATCGTCCTGGGGGAATCCGGCAAAACGCAGCGCGCCGAAATCACGGAATGGATCGATGCCGATATCCTTCAACTCCATCCACGCCATTTGGAATCCGCCGAAGGCGTCGGGGCTGACCGCCATAAAGGTCTTACCTTTCAGCTCCTTGAGATGGTTGATGTCGGATCTGTCCGCACGAGTGAAAACAACCGCGCCGAAGACGGTGACGGGTCTTCCGTCACCCAGATTGCGCAACGTTGCAATCCGCGAGATCCCGTAGCGGGCCTCCAGGTCGACGTAGTTACCGGGGTTGGTGAGCACGAAATCTACGCGCTCGTCCGCGACTGCGTCGTCGATCTGATCCAGGTCCAGGGGTACGATGTTGAAGGAATAGTCGCCGACGCCGTCGGTGAGGTAGTCGGCGGTCGGGCCCCATCTTTTCTTGGTCCAATCGGGACCGCGAAACGCGAGGACGCCCACCTTGAGCTCTTCGGCGCCGGCACTCCCGGCGCTCAGTACCAAGACCATTACTCCCAGGAACAGGCCAGCCTGCGTGAATCCGCAATGAATCATGATTCGAATTCTACTGTAACACCGGCGACAACCGGGTCCGCTGATGCGCCACAAACGATTTCTCCCAGAGACACCAGGCATCCGACCATACGACGGTTGAGCGCCTGTCGGACACCTTGCGCTAAGCCAATGGTAGTATCAGTATAACGGTCGATACGGTGGAACTGGCTTGCCCGCAAAGGAGAGACCCATGGCAGACGAAGTGAAACTAGACCTGACGCGCAGGGAGACCTTGATTCGATTGCTATTCGTGATCCTGTTCGCGCTGATCTACAGCGTTGCCGAGATCGTGGTCGTGGTGGTGGTGATAGTACAGTTCGGGTTTGCGCTGATAATTGGAGAACGCAACGAGAAATTGCTCGTCTTCGCCGAGAGCCTGAGCCGCTATATCTACCAGATCCTTCGATTTGTAACTTTCAACGCCGACGACAGACCCTTTCCATTCGCGGACTGGCCGCCTGCAAGCGGGCCCATTGCATAGAAGACGATTTCTGCGGCTCTCGTCGCTCGGGACGCCGGTGTATGGGCGAGCGGCACACCCGCTCTACTGGCCGCGCAAGGGTCCGTGACCGATGCGACAGCGATGCCATGACGCATGCCGACGACGCCAACCTGTCGACGCTCTTCCTTGCCGGGGACGTCATGACCGGCAGGGGCATCGACCAGATCCTGCGTCATCCGGGCAACCCTCGTCTGCACGAACCCTATTTGAAAAACGCGGTGGATTACATAAGCATCGCGGAAAAGGTCAACGGCCCTATTCCGCGGCCGGTGGAACCATCCTATGTATGGGGGGAGGCCCTGCAGAAGTTGCGACGCGTCAAACCCGATGCGGCCATCGTCAACCTGGAGACCGCGGTAACCGGCAGCGACGACTACTGGAAAGGAAAAGGCATCCATTACCGGATGCATCCCGAGAACATCGATTGCATTCGGACGGCGAAGATCGACTGTTGCTCTCTGGCCAACAACCACGTCCTGGACTGGGGCTACGCCGGTTTGGCGGAGACGCTTGCCACCCTGCACGGGGCGGGAATCAAGACGGCCGGCGCCGGTGAACACGACGCTGCAGCCGCGGAGCCTGCGATCCTAGCGCTGTCGGAAGGAAAGAGAGTTCTCGTGTTCGCGTTCGGTTCGGGCGACAGCGGCATACCCGACGTCTGGGCGGCATCGAAAAACACGGCTGGTGTTAATCGCTTGGCGGATCTGTCGGAGGAGACCGCCCTCGACATCGCAACGAGCGTACGCCACCCGAGACGGCCGGGCGATATCGTCGTCGCGTCCATCCACTGGGGAGGCAACTGGGGCTACGGTATCTCCAGGGACCAACGCCGCTTTGCGCATCTGCTCATCGATGAGGGGGGCGTTGACATAATCCACGGTCACTCATCGCACCACGCGAAAGGCATAGAGGTCTACAAGCGGCGGCCAATCCTGTACGGCTGTGGCGACTTCATCAACGACTACGAGGGCATCCGCGGGTACGAGGAGTTCCGATCGCATCTGGGGTTGATGTATTTCGTCAGCGTCAACGTCGAAAACGGCGAACTGGCGCGCCTGCAGATGACGCCGACCCGAATGCGGCGTTTCCAAGTCCGGCGTGCGTCTGAAATCGACACGCAATGGTTGGTTGACGTCTTGAATCGAGAAGGCAGAAAGCTCGGCACCCGTGTGGAACGTAGCCCGGACCATACGCTGCACCTGGTGTGGGCCTCGTAACAGGGTGCCGTAGACGGGCGTCGCCGGGCCCATACTAAGCTCTCACGGCTTGCCGCAGCCGACGCGCGAAGCCGGTTTTGTACCGGACGCCGGATATTCGCCTGTCGTTGCGCTCGAAAAGCTAGCCCGGATTTCTCACCGGAACGTGCGAAATCGCTGAATCAGGCCTCGAACGGGAAGTGGAATCGATTTGTGCAACCGCGTCGGTCGG
>CAMYIN010000148.1 GCA_947258495.1 uncultured Gammaproteobacteria bacterium | reverse complement strand
CCCGCGCCGGTATTGTTGTCCGTGCCCAGCACGGGACCGATCTTGTGGTCCTGAAACCCCGCGGCGAAGATGTCGGTCGCGCTGTAGCACTTGGCGTCGGTAATCAACACCACCGGTCCGATGTACTGCTGACCGATATTGTTGGCCTGTTGTTCGGTAGTGATCGGAAATGCGCGAGAGTACGCAGCCCCGGTCTTGATGGCCTCCTTCATCGACGCCAGCCACGGACCCAGATCGATTCCGGAGGCGCCGGTCTTATGCCGCTCGCACAGCCGGATATTCAACGACGAGTTGATGAATTGGGTGGGTTCGGGCGTAATCCGGTGTGGGGTCAGCACCTGCAACAACTGCTCGCTGGCATGAATATGCCCGCCGCCGTTTCCGCGCACGTCCACTATCAGGCCGTGTTGCGGCAGCTGACTCGCGAGGCGCACGAATTCATTCACGAAATCGTCCGGCGTCACCACAAACGGTTTTCGCGGAAGATTGAAGCTGAAGATGCGGATATAGCCGAATGTGCCGCTGGGCGTATCCACGGACTTGGCGGCGAGCAGACTCGGCAGGGAACTGGTCAACGCTAATGCCCGCACGGCGCGCGCGCTCAACCGGCCGCCTTTGGTTCGCGCCCTGGATCGGGACAGTTTCCGTTCGGCGGCCACCACCGCCGGGGCGTACAATACTTTCTTCATGCGATTGATCAGCTCCACTTCCAAGTCCGACCCGATAGCGGCCCTTTGCGCCACCGACCCGCCGCCATCTCCGTCACTGCCGGGATCCGGCGCCTGGAATACCAGCCACTCGAACTTATGCTCGCGAACATCGCCGTTTGGGGCGCGAAAACCCACCACGACCCATTCCGCGTCGGGGTGTGGAGACACCGCCAGCGGCCGGATGGTCAAGTGTTCCAAACCGCGGGCATGCCGCGCGTCCGGGTTGCTGCCCGCATGGCGGTCGGCGTTAATCTCGACCGCCCTGTCGACGGGCACCCCGTTCCAATGGACGATATCCACGCCCTGTTTGAAATGCGGGTGACTGAATCCATCCATGACGTGAGACACGACGTAGCGCCGGGTGTCTTGTTCAAAATATTCCTCCACCAGGAACGGTAAGAACGCGGTCACTTTGTTAAATGGCTCTGGCAGCACGTAGTTCGTGTGAAGATCACGCACCGACGCGAAGATTTGCGTCATCTCACGGTGAAACTGCGCCTCGGCAGGCATGGTACTGTTGGTCAGTTGATTGAGACGATGCCGCAGCAGCTTCAGTCTTTGTATCGGGTCTACCGCGTGCATCGCCCGCTTCAAAGGCAGGTGGACGTAATTCTGTTCCAATAACACCAGCGCCTGATCGACCAGCTGCTTTCGTTTCGCCAGCGTCAGTACACCGGACGTTGAGATAAAGGTCGACAACGCGGCGGAGGCCCGCAGGTGGGTGCGGACCGCCGGGTGGCTTTTCGACAGAAATGCGGCGAACGTCTTTTTCTTACCGCGGGATCGTGCGCGGGTCTTGCTGCGCTTGACTTTGCTGACTCGCTTCTTACGTCTGGCAGAATTCATACTGCATCCTCCCCATTAATCAATGGTATTTAAAGTTTTAACAGTATGCCTTGCGAATAGCTAGAACCCACAAGACTGTAGCGCATGCGCGTATAACAGCATCACAAAAGCACCCATCATCCATGCCCAAGCGTCGGTCATCGTTCAACCCTCCGTTCCGCGTAATTACGCGCAGTGCGTCTGCAATCACCGCGCTGACAAAGCTTCCTGGTCCGACCAGGGTAACAGCAACCACCCGCCATGAATGTGATCTATTTCACATCAGTTACCTGCAATATTTTCCAGGATCGGCCTTGACGCGCGCCGTGGACGGACAGATGATGATTCACTCAGACCCGAGTCGGTCGTGTTACCGCAGGTATGCGTATAGGATCTAACGGTTTGCTGCTGCGTCCGGCGTTGCACGGCATTGCGCAGCTGTTAATTTACGCCGGCGATAGGCCGTTCCCGCATCGAACCGTTCGCGCGCACTGCGGCCGCATGGCCTGGCCGGTAACTCCAAGCATCCCTGAACAGGGCGGTGGTCCATGAAACTTCGTTGGAAGGAACGGCCATGAACCATATTGAGAAAATCGCGCGCGACACGCTCACGACGGCACACGACACACTGTCCAAGTCGCGGCGCAACCTGCTGTTCGCCGCCGGATTGCTGGCGTTGATCCATCTGCTGACCGTGCACCCCTACCTGAAGGCGGCCGGTGAAATCACCAGGATCGAGGCGTCTATGGCGACGAATACCACCCTGGTGACCGCACTGGATTCGAAAATCAACAAGCTGCGCGCTGCTTCGGACCAGGTCGGGCGCATGCTGGATGCGCTGCTCGAGAGGACGACGAATCGAATGATTACCGATTTCGCAGATTTGCGGACGCTGGTTCAGCACGCAAAAGCCGGTAATTTCCAAGTCGGCGGTCCGACCGGGGACAGCC
Source organism: uncultured Gammaproteobacteria bacterium (assembly GCA_947258495.1). GTDB lineage: Bacteria > Pseudomonadota > Gammaproteobacteria > Arenicellales > JAANXG01 > CALZGZ01. The sequence continues at coordinate 7,758 of CAMYIN010000148.1, read as the reverse complement.
CGATCGCAGAGCCCGGCCAGATGCAGCCTCCCAGCATGCCGGCGCAAATGCAGCCGCCGCAAATGCAGGCCCCCAACATGCCGGCGCAAATGCAGCCGCCGCAAATGCAGGCCCCCAACATGCCGGCGCAAATGCAGCCGCCGCAGATGCAGCAGATGCAAATCCCGAACATGCCGCCGCAAATGCAGGCTCCCAACTTGCCGCCGCAAATGCGGGCACCGCAGATGGGGATACCGAATGTACCGCCGCCTATGCAGCAGATGCAGATCCCGAACCTGCCGCCGCAGCCGCAGTATCAGGGACCGGATCCGAGTCAATTTCCGGGACCCGAGAATCTCCCCTTTCCGGGATCGCCCAGCCCGGCGGCGGTCGGACCGGTCGCACCCTACTGGCCGCCCGGCTTCGGTCCGGAGCTGCAGCCGATCCTGCAAGCCATCGGCGCCGATAATCCCGAAGGCTACGAACGCTTGATTGAGTTTGCCCGATCCACCATCGTCAAGCAGGCATACGCCGATGCCCAGGGCGAGTGGAACCGGACGATCCGGCCGGCCTACCTGTTCGCGCTCAAAGAAACCGGGGACACCGCCCGCAGGCTGGCGGAGCACGCACCGGCGGGGAACGCGAAGATCGCGGCCGAGCTGCTTGCCGCAGCCGACAAGCTCAGCGACCAGCAGGGCAGGATCGAGGCCTTGGAGATCCGGCATGACGCCGGCGTCGATGCCGCCCTGGGCAGCGACTGGTGGCATACGGTGCAAGGCAAGGGCGCGTTCCGCGACGCGGTGTCGGAAAGCATCCACGCTCAGCTCAGCGAGATCGGCGCGATCGCCGCAGCGCCCTCGGCCAGCATCACGCGGGCCATTGTGCTGCAGGAAGCGCTCCGCGACGAGCTGAAGGCGCAGCAGGCCAGGCTGGAAGCGCAGTACGGCGAGCAGCGCAAGCAACTCGCGTCGTTGTCCGGAATCTCGGGGGTGATCCCGGTGGACCTGGCGAGCTTCATCGGCCTGTTCCCGCTGGTGCTGGGGCTGGTGCTGGGCCTGTTGATGCTGCGGGGAGGTGAGGCGCGGCGCGAGGCGGCACAGGCGGCAGCCGACCTGGCGCAGGCCGCGCCGGAAGACCGCGAAACCCGGCTGTGGCTGGCCGCGCGTGCGATGGGCGCGAAGCGGGCGCGAGGTCCGGTCGCCGCCGCGGTGATCGCGGCGGTCACGGTGATCGCCTGGATCGTGCTTGCCGGGCTGCAGGTTGCCGGCAGCACCGCGGCCGCGCCGTTGTCGCCTTGGCTCAGCGGCGCAATCGCCGTCATGCTGGTAGCGGCGGCGACGGGCTGGGACGTGATGTCCATGCGGCGCCTGGCCGCCGAACTGAAGCGGTGAGACCCGGGCGTCCGGGCCCGGCAAGCGTGCCGCGCACTCGCCGGCGCATCCCATCGCTAATGCGCACAACTTGAACCAATGGGAAATACGGCCGGTCTCGGGCGATGCAAGACAACGCTCACACGACGATATCGCCTGATTGCTCGGTTTGAACCAGGTAACATGTGCTTGGTACTTCCACTACTCGAGAAAAACGCCGCGAATAGGGACCGCAGATGTTTTTAGATTTCCTGCAGAAAACCGTTGGCAGTATCCCCGCGAAGACTGAAACGGATTTCTCCGCGCTGAAAGCGATGATCAAGGAAAGCATCGGTCATGTGCACGTGCGCCAAACCGGAGGCGATGAAAGGGTCGCGCAAGTTTCAGATACGGAACTCGTTGGCGGGCTCGCGGCCCTGCAAGTCGAGTTGAGAGCCGCCTGTGACAGCACGCATATCCGCGATCCCGTGACTTTTCGGCGCGTCTGCGAACCGGTATTCGCGCATATCGACGCGGTGCTCGCGACGCCGGGAGCGTTGACTGGCCTGGAGACGTTTGAAAAGGATCTGTTTGCGCTGCATGGACACTTACAGACGCTGGAACATGGGGCGCGCAAGCGAACGAAATGGGTGCGCAGTATGGCGTGGCTGCTTTCCGCGGGTCCGATTGTGGGTTTTTTGATCCACTGGGGAATCACCAATTATTATTCTGTCGCTCTGCTCGAATCGATAGACGTGTTCTATCCGCAACAACGCTTCGTCCTCGACGCGGACGGCTACTACCGTGCCGACTACGACGGCATGCAAGACACCATCGCTTCGTTCGAGGACTACTACTTCCACGCCACCCGCAGCCAAAGCCGGCCGAAGCGCGACGAAGGCGGCGATTCCCCGATCGTCATGGAAGTCGCTTCAACACGTAACAAAAACCCGCTACCCACTGTTTTCAACCAGGAAACCGCCACCAACTGGAGCGTGCCGCAGGGCGAGACAAGCGACAACCTGTTCGTCTTCCGTGTGTTTCTGAAAAACCTGAAAAAATCCAACCTGGTGAGCAAGGTCGGTGTCACGGCAAAACGCAGCGAAGACAGCGGATTCTTTTGGGACCGCTTGAACCTGGCGACCGAACTCGAGCTATACCCGCGACGGCACTTTTTCACGGTGCTCACGACACGCGCGCCGGTCAAAGACGTCGCGCTCGAGATCGCGCCTGTGCAGATATTGGATGAAGAGATCACGCCGGCAGTGCGCAACAATGGACATATCGTCACCAGCGAGAACTTTCATCCTCAGTTCGGCGACCACCCGCTATTCGAGCAGCGTGAATTCCCTGTCTACTATCGCTTTCCCCGCGATGCACTGCCTGCCGAGGCCACACGGCGGGCCACGAAGCCGCGCCTGAGGAAAAATGATCGCCGCGCGATGGACCGCGCCTTCGATATTGTTCACCGCGCAATCACCTCGAATCCCTTGGTACGGATCGACTGCCGTGACGACACCACGATGCTGGTCGCCTCGGACATGGCGGCGCTGGAACTGACTACGCGTGTCGCTCGGGTGGACACACTTTCTGTCGGCATCGACTATGCGCTGCTGAACGGCCAGGGGAAATCTATACGAGAAACACTGGAATTTCCCACACCGTTCGTATTTATCGACCAGACACACCGAACCGAACGTAACGCCCTGTTCGAGTGCTTGATGCGCGGCGGCATGGGGGGTGACGTAGCCAGCGCCCAGGGCCTGGATCGCGCCAGAAGTGCGCAGATAATAAGGTCTGCGGCAGTCCTCGCCGGCGTGCTCAACCCCGATCTGGCGCTGGATGAAGGGGCGATCGTCATCGAAGCCACTTTCCACCTTGATTTGCGCGACGCCACCAGCATCACGAAATTTCATCGCGAACTGGCGGTGATGGACGTCGGCGACTTCGCCGCGATCAATATCGTGCTCACCAACTATCCGTCCGGAATCTACGACTTTGCGTTTTTCTTCAACGATGAATCGGTGAGCACCTTGCGCATGGATCCGTTATGGCCGGCGTCGCTGCGCTATAAGCCGAAAGACGCGCCGCTGTTTACCAAAGTCCATAACGAATAATCTAATTGATTCGGTATTTATCCAGACGCTCGCATTGTGTCTGTGACAACAGCCATTCACGATGGCTAGCCCGCATATTGCACCAGTCGGCCACCGGCCTTCAGGGAACTGACCGTAAAATCAATGGCATATATCGAATCTTGCCCTTCTCGCCCGGGTTACGTTTTGCAAACGGCCGGTGTCCTATCCGGGCTCTGGCTGGTCCAGGCACGCCTGCACTTGGACTTCACTCAAGCCATAGCTACGGCTATGACTTTCGTTCCAGTCCGGCGTTCAGCCGCCCCTGTCCTGCGCCAGCTTCCCGGATACTGATGTAATATGCGGGCTAGATCCGGTCGCGACGCGGCGCGAACTCGATGCGCTTTCGCAACAAGACGTCAGCGTCCGGGGTGCGAGTCGAACGTAAAGTCGCCGTCAACCGTAAAGTTCCATCGGCCGATTTGGACACCTCGATCTCCCCGAAGTTGGTTTCTCGCACGAATCCCTGTCGATGCTCGTTTCTCCAATCGTACCCGCACACACTGAGCCAGCGGCATCGCAGCCGGTTGAGGCCGCTCGCGGTAATTTCATAAAGGGGAAACTCAAACTCATAGCGCCTGGCTTCTGGGTCCGGTGTATACCTGCTGATTTCGGCGCCGTGGATATCGCCGGTCAACAGCACCACCCCTTGCGCCCGGGTTCTTCCGATCAACGACAGCAAGCGGTCGCGCTCGCCGGGGTACTGCCCCCAGGACTCCTTCTTGCCGTCCGTACGCAGCACCTGGGTGCTGGACACGATCAAGTGCAAATCCACTGTTTCATCTTCCAGATGTCTTTCCAACCAACTCCATTGGGTATCATCCATAATCCTTGGGTTTCCGGGACACTGCTCGGGATCCTGACGGCCGGAACGCAGATCCAGGACCAGCAGTCGAATCGTCACGCCGTTACGCTCGTATTGATGTTGGGTGTAAACCGCCTCTCCTCTCGGAACCTTCGATGTCGTCGGTTCTTCCAGGAACCGCAACAGTTCGGCTTTGCGCTCGCTGATGGTAAGCACACGGAAGGGATTCTTGTCTGAACGGAGACACTTCACAGGTGCGCAGCCCTTATCGGCAGCGGATGTGTCCCCACAGATCTTCAAATCACCCACGAGGTCATTTCCCCCGAAATCGTGATCGTCCCAGACGCCGACAATTTGGCAGCCCGATGCCCTGCATTTTTCTTCGAAGACCCGGTATTCACCGGATTTAACCGCGTCGTAGGCATCCTTGAGAACTTTCTGCCGCTTTGTGTCGGCGTACACGATGTCGCCTCCCCACACCCAGACGTCAGGGTAGCCGGACCCGGAGACGGCGCTGAAGTAATTGTCGATATTCTTCCAGTATGACTGCGACGCCTTCCAAGTCCACGGCTTGTGAAATGTCTTTTTATGCAGATTGCACGATCCAAAAGCCACTCGCAGCAGTTGCGTGTCCCCGCCCGTGTACGGCTCGTCGTTAACGATCTTGTGGGGAAGGGAATAACATCCGCTTAGTAGAAGTGCGAGGCTGATAGCCGTTTGGGCAGTTATTAGTCTCATGATATCGGCCCGCGCCATGGCAAACCTATAAGTTTCGTATCCTGTCGATCTCCAGCCGCGCCGCGGTGGCGATGGCGCTTTGCGCTTTTTTCGCCGCCGCCTTGGTCTCTTCGTTGTCGCCGACGATCAGGATGTTCTCGTCGTTCGACTTGTTGGCCGGCCCGGTGTAATTGAAGCTGCCGAAGATCGCGACGTTATCATCGATGGTCATCAGCTTGTGGTGCAGCTTACCCAGGCCGCCAGTCTGGCCGACCATCTTGATGCCCACGCCGGCGTCGGCCAGCACTTTTTTCGCGGCCCATTTCTGATTGGCCTGGCGCCGGTCGAGCACGCCGTTCACCGCGATACCGCTGTTGTGGGCGGCGATCAGCGCCTCATCGATGCCGGACGACTGGGCGAAGGTAAACACGGCAAAGTCGATGCGCTGCCTGGCTTTTAAGATCTGCTTCATGATCTCCATTTCCGGGCCGTGGTCCGGGGCGAACAGGGGTTTCACCCGCATCCCCGATACCTGGCTCTCTCTCGGTTTTTCCTCCCGGTCGACGCTCAGTTTGCCAAATCTTCCCTGCTGGATCTCCCGGAACTCCTTCTTGTACGCGTTGGCCACCTCGGCGTCTTCGATCACGACGATGTGGTTCAAGTTCTTGGTCACCCCGGTGGTGGTGAAGTTAGTCGATCCGGTCAATACCGAATTGCCGCGGATCATGAACTTCTGGTGAAAGATCTTCGAATTGAAATCGCTTTTGACGTCCACCGTGGCGCGCAGGATGGCGTTGAACAGCTCGCGGTTGATCTCATGGGCGCCGCCCGGCTGGAACGGGTCGTCGGGTATCGACTTGGCCAACAGGTAATCCTGCTCGAGAACCAAGTCGATGGTGACCTTACGCTGACGCGCGCGAATAATGGCCCTGGCGATCTCGGGATGATCGATTTCCTGCACCGCAATCCACAGCTTCTGTTTGGCTTTCGCCGCATCGATGAAGGCGATAATGGGATTCAGCAGATCATCCGGCCCGCCCTGCTCCACCGGACCCAAGTAAACCGCAACGTTACCTCTTTGAATCGGCATGTGTGCTCCTCCGCGTGATGGAAAGTTTCAATCACTCCTCAGTCATTGTCGCTGACCAGAATCGCCAGCGAACGTCCCTTTACCCGAATGCGGTCGCCGGCGTCGGGGCAGGCGGTCTGCCATTGCGCCGGATCACAGAAATCGTGCTCGTCCGCGAACCAGGAGCGCGCCAGCATTTTCCAGTCGCCTTGCGACCACTGGTTCAGATTGGTGACGTCGAAAGCCCGCCAGTGCTCGTTATAGATCACCATCAGGTCCGGCTCCCCCGCCTGGCCCCACCAGATCACCGCGAGCTGACTGGGTGAGCCGGTGCCCGGCCCTTCCCACGTGTAGGTGAACCGGCCGTCGTTGCCGGCGCCGTTAGCCACGTCGCGCACGTAGCGCGCAAACTCGGCGCGTCGAAAATGTCCCCAGCGCTTGCGCAGGCCGATCAGCGCTTGAGTCCAGTGAAACAGCTCGGTTCCGTACACCGGACCCTCGGGTGAATCGCTGTTGTCACCGTCTTTCAGGCGCCAGTCGAGCCAGTTGACGTGGTTTACCGCGGCATCGCCGCTGACGGACTCGTAGTTATAGGTGTTGTGGGCGTGTTCCCCCGCACCCGCTTTGGTGCGGCCGAATTCGTCGCCCTGCAGCAGCAGGGGCACGCCCTGCGAGGTCAACAGCACACCCATCAGCAGCTTGGCGCGTTCGCGGCGCAGGTTTTCGTCGCCGCCGCTGTCCCAGCAGTTGTGCGACCCGCCGCTGTCGTTGTAAACCGTGCAATCGCGCAGCGTATAACCGTCGTGCACCGCGAACAGGTTCAGCGAGCGCCACGGCCGGCTGGAGGCCGGAGCGCCGTAGCCGTCGCTGACCGAACCATAGCCTTCGATGAGCTGCTTGAAGGCGCGCCGGTCCTGCAGCGCGGAGCTGGAGAACAGCCGCGCCTTGTCGCGGTAGCGCCCGAGCCATTTGGCCCAGCGATTGTTGCGATGATCCCACGGTCCGCTGTCCATGAAATCCCACCACACGCCGCCGTTGTCCCAGGGCTCGGCGTGCAGGTGCGCGGCGTTGAAACGCGCGTCGTTGTCGATCCAGTCTGCTGCGCTGTCGGACCCATCCGCCAGGATGCGCGCGAGGTCGAAACGAAAACCATCGATACCGTAGGCACGGTGCCACAGGTCCAGGGAATCGTTCACCAGCCGTTTGGTGTAGCGGTCGTCGGGGCCGATGAAACTGACGTCGTTGCCGGTGCCGGTGGCGTTCCAGAAGAACAGGCCGTCCGACGTCGCGCGGTAGGTGCGTATGTTGGCCAGGCAGCGCAGGTTGTAACACTTGGCCGCCAGGCGTCCGTCTTGAACCCAGGGCTTGCCCTCGGCGGTATGGTTGTAGACCACATCCAGGAACACCGCGATGCCCCGGTCGTGGAACGCCTTAACCAGCTGCTTGAGCTCGATCACCTGTCGTCCCGGTGCGTGGGCGTAGCGCGCCTCCGGGGCGAAAAAGTTGGCGGTCATATAACCCCAGTGATTGAGGCGGTCCGCGGCGTTGCCGGTTTCTTCGTCGTACTCCATCACCGGCATCAGCTCCACCGCGTTGACACCCAGTTCCGTCAGATGATCGATGCCCGCCGTCAGGCCGCCGGGTGTCGTCAGCCCGCCGGTCGCCAGACCGACGTAGGTGCCGCGCAGCCCGGGCGTCAAGCTT
>CAMYIN010000147.1 GCA_947258495.1 uncultured Gammaproteobacteria bacterium | reverse complement strand
GCTCGACGTTGGGATCTCCGCCCTGAACCTCCGTGCGCAGACGCAGATAGACCTTATCGTCCCGTTGATGAAATTCCAGGTGCGCACGCGCACCCGCTACGGTGTCGACCGTGGCGCGTACGGCACTGCCGTCGGACCGCCAATCGTCGAGCGGAATCACGTCGTCCGCGGTCAGAGCCCCGATAGTACGCGGGATATTGTTTACCGCGTAGGCCGATTCCACCTCCTCACCGTCCGCGAGCCCCTCGAGGGCAAAGTCCTCCGCGTCCTCGCCGAGCCGGCGGATGACAACGGCATCACCCCCCGCATGCGTGATGCCCACCGACTTGATCTGCTTGGTGTCGAGATCCCATATCCGATTGTCGATCCAGTCCATGGCCGTGCGGCCGGTCGGCAATTTGCCCTCGACCAGCCACGCCCGGGGTTCCGCGACCGTACGCACGTAGTACTGGCTCAGCGTCTGTCCGCGGCCGGTGAACTTTCGTTTACCTATCAGCACCGACGCAATCTCCCCGGACTCGGCGTCCCACAGGCGCACTAACATGGATTCGGAGCCCGATGCGATCGCGTCGCTCAGTCCAATTTTGGCGTAAAGTTCCGGCTTATCCGTCTTCGGTTCGATGCGCTGCAATTCCGCGAGTCCGACGACGAGAGATCGGATCTTCGTTCCCAGCGCCGGGTAATTGTACTTTTCCTTTACATTCCATTCCTTGCCCCCTCGGACCAGCGTAATCTCTGCGTCCCCGCTTTGTATTTCTATCTTCGACACATCGTTGGCGCGTTGCATCAGCGTGGGCAGCAACGATCCGTACTCCCGCGGCGCGTATTCGGGGGATCGCTGGCTGTAGATGGCTCCGCCCAGAGCAACCGCCGCGAGCACCGCCAATGCGGCCAACGCCTTGATATTGATCACGATTCCGCCTTCCTCGCATGCGTGTCCCGTCTCCGGCGCATACGCTGCAAGCCGATGAAGACGCCCCCCGTACCGATCAACAGGGGCATCAATCCGATATTCAGAAATTTCATGCGCGAGTCCAGCGACTCGATATTTCTATGCAATTGATGACGTACCGAGCGCAGCTCCTTGCGAATGCGGATCTTTTCCAGCCTGAATTTTTCGATCTCCTGCTGTTGTTCCGCGTTCAGGATCACACCGTCGTCGCCCTGTTTTCGATCCTCGAGCTCCAACAATTTATTTTCCGTGTCGCGCAAACGGTTGAGCAACTCCTGCTCCTTCTGACGGAACTCCAGTTCCGCCTGCTGCTGAATTTCCGCAACCTTGGTAAAGGGGCGCGAATATCGTCCACGGCTGCGGACGCTGATCAGGTCGTTGCTACCCAGAAGACTTTCCAGCGCGTTGATGACGAAATTGCCGTTGGCGGCGCTGGGTATGAGGATGCGATTACCAAGAAAGTTCTGCACTCGCACCCAGAAGCGGTCGTTGAGAAGATCGGTGTCTGCGACCACTATGACGTTGATGTCGGCCTGCGATTCGGAACGATGCGGAACATCCTCTTCTCCGCCTTTCCCCTCGCCGCTTTCGGTCTCGGCTTCACCGACGTCCTTCTGCTCCTCGCCAACAACCGGTTTTCCCTCGGGGAACGCCGTTATCGCTTTACCCGATACCCGCGCCGCCAAGACCAGTTTCTGTCCACCGGCCTGGTACTGTCGCAGCAGCATGGTGGGATCGTTGAGAAAACGCAGCTGCGCGGAGTCTATCGCCATCGCGTCGGGAGTCGTTTCCACCAGCGGGGTGACACGGAGACCATCGCGTTCCTCCGTCTCCAGAATCCCCGGCGTGGCGAACACGAGGTTACCAAGTTCGGCGGTTACGACATCTTCGGAATTGAACTGCGTCGGCGGCAGGCTCATCCATAGTGGATATTCGGCCACTACGGCACGACCGTCGTTGTCGGAATAGCGGACCTGCTCCGCGACCCGGAGATCGCCCGCAACCTTGCCTTCGGCGAGCCGCAGGCCCCACGGCTCGAAAAGCTTCGCCAGATCGGAGCTCCCGGAAGCGCCGCTCAACATGGGGGCCCGTCCCGGCTGGTCGGACTCCGAATGCGGATCGACGAAGATGAGCGCCCGGCCTCCACGCAGTACGAACTGGTCGACGGCGTACAGCGTGAGTTCCGATAATCCCTTGGGATGCACGATCATGACGACGTCTATGTCCTCGGGAATCGACGCGGTATCGGGCTCCAGCGTCGTTACTTCGAACAACTGGCGCACCTGTTCCATGACCGCCCACGGCGCGGTCATCCCCCGCGGCGGCATGCCCATTCCACCGTCTACCGGCAAACTGCTCAGAATTCCGATGATCCTGCGCTTGGGATTGGCGAGTTGGTATACGACTTTAGTGACATCGTGTTCGACGAATTCCTCGCGATTCGGCGAGAAGAACGGGATGACCTCCTGATCGTCCACCGAGTTGGTGCCGACCATGCCAAAGTAGAACACCGCGTCACCTTCGAGCCCTATTCCGCGCAGTCCGTAGGCCACAGCGCGATCCTCTTCCTCGGAAAAGGGTTCCGGATCGATGAAGCTCAGCCTGATCTTTCCTTCCGCTATACGCGCATACTGTTCCAACAATTCCCTCACCCGTTGCGCGTAACTGTTTATACCCGGCAAACGGGTTGCTTCTTTTTGCGACAAAAACAATCGCAGCGTGATCGGGTCCTCGAGCTGATCGAGTATGTTGCGAGTACCTTGTGTCAACGTGAACAGTTTCGATTCCGTCAGATCCACTCTCGCGGTCTTGAACGATGCGGCACTGAACATGTTGACCGCGAATAGGAGCACCACGGCAATGCCGAGACTCGTGGTTGTCAGTAGTTTCCTGCCGGTCTGCATGCGCTAATCAGCTTTCTTGAGCTCAATCAGAACCGCATTCGCGAATAACCAGAATACGATCAATGAAACAAAATAAACCACGTCCCGGAGCTCGATGATGCCTTTGCTGATGTCATCAAAATGGCTGAGAAAGCTCATCCCGCTGATCGCAGCAACGACGAGTTCCGGCGCCCATCCATCAAAGAAATCGAGCACCAGAGGAAACCCGCTCAAGAGAAACATCAGACACACGACAGCGGCGATGACGAACGCGATCACCTGGTTCTTGGTCGTCGCCGAGATACAGGCGCCGATGGCGATATACGCCCCCGCCATCAGCAGGCTGCCAATATAACCTGCGAGGATGACGCCGTTGTCCGGATCGCCCAGATAGTTCACGGTCAACCACATGGGAAACGTCAGGGCCAAGGCGAGGGCGGTGAACGCCCAAGTAGCGAAGAACTTTCCGAGCACCGCCTGCAACATGGAGATCGGCAGCGTCAGCAGCAACTCGATGGTGCCGGATCTACGCTCCTCGGCCCACAATCGCATCGTCAACGCGGGTATCAGAGCAAGATACAACCATGGATGGAAACTGAAAAAGGTGACCAGGTCGGCCTGGCCGCGCTCGAAGAATCCACCCAGGTAAAACGTGAAGACGCCGTTCAGAAACAGAAAAATGACGATGAATACGTAGGCGATCGGGGTCGTGAAATATCCCACGAGTTCACGCTTGGTAATCAGCCACACATTCGACATCGGCCCGGCCTCAACTACGCTTCGACTCTGCGGTCGTGACCGCCCGGAACACGTCGTCCAGACGACCCCGATGCACGTGGAGTTCCTCCACGGCCCAGGCGTTCTCCCGCGCCTTGCCGCTGACTGCGGCAACTATTGAATCGCTGTTTTCAGGGCGTACGGTGCAGTGAACCAGACCGTTCCGAGCGACACATTCGACGGCGGCGACCCGGTTCAGTTTGACCAGTTCCTGCTTCACCTGTGCCGGATCTCGATCACGCACTACCAGCGTCACCGCGTTGTGCAGGTTTGATCTCGCCTCCAACTCCGTCGGCGAACCGTCCGCCACGATCTTACCTTCGGCGACGATGATCACACGAGTGCACACCGCATCCACCTCCTCCAGGATGTGGGTGGACAGGACTATGGCTTTGTCCTCCGCCATGTTGCGTATCAGGCTTCTCACCTCGTGCTTCTGGTTCGGATCCAGACCGTCGGTGGGCTCGTCCAGAATGAGCACTTCGGGATCGTGCATAATGGCCTGGGCGATGCCCACTCGGCGTTTGTAACCCTTCGACAATGTGCCGATGGGCTGTTCGAGAACCGACTGCAGATTCACCTTCTTCACGGTATCGGCGACGCGCCGACGTAAGCTGTCACCGCGCAGTCCACGCACCGCACCCACGAAGCCCAGGAATCCCGCAGGTGTCATGTCCGGATACAGAGGAGCGCCCTCCGGCAGATAACCGAGTCGTTTTTTGACCTCCACCGGCTCCTCCGCGATATCTCTTCCGCCGACCCGAACCGTACCTGCATCCGGAGCCAGAAAGCCCGTGATCATCTTCATCGTCGTTGACTTGCCGGCGCCGTTGGGACCCAGAAATCCCAGCACTTCGCCCTTGTCAACTTGAAAAGAGATGTCGTCCACCGCGGTGATGTACGCGAAGCGCTTCGACAACCTGCTGATTTCTACTAGCGTGGTCACGTCATTACATTTGAAACAACACTGCGTGCACTACCGAATCGTTGATCAAATCAAGAGGGCTTTCGTCGGCCATGGTTTCGGGCGGCGCCTAATGATAGTAATCGCCTTAAAGATGTCAACCCGGCAACGGAGGCGCTGTTCGCCGCGCCGCCTCAGCCCTCATCGACGTTGGCCGCTTCGACCAACTGTCGCAAAACGGATACAGGCACGGCGCCGGCGGCGATGCGGTGATTGATCACGAACGTGGGCGTTCCGTTGATACCCAGACGCGCGGCGTCCCGCAGATTGCGCTGCAGGGTTTCCGCATGGCGCGAGTCAGTCCAGGCTTGCTCGATCGCGGATTCCGGCACCCCCGTCTCGAGCGCGAGGGCGCGAAGCACGGCCGGATTTCCGATATTCCGCTGTTCCAGAAAATAGGCTTCGAACAACCGTCTGTTCAGCCGATCAAACCGGTTCGGGAGCGTCGATTTGACGGCTTCCGCCAACAACAGGGCGCGGTGCGAGTTGGTGGTAAAGCTGCGCTCCGCCAGCTCGACCCCCTCCTCCGCGGCCATGCTTTGCAGGTTCGACATCATCTGCGCCCACTGCTGCGGCGGGTATCCCAGTTCGGAAACGGGACGACCCTCAGGGGGATTGTCCGGGTGAATTTCGAGAAATCGCCAATCTACCTCGAGTTCGTAGTCCTCGAGCAAACGGCGCAATCGCAGGTAGCCGATGTAGCAAAAAGGGCAGATAAAGTCGGAAAACACGATCACTCGCAGGTTTGATCTCGCGTTCATCGCTAGTTCCTAGGGTTTACGGGTCAGATTTTCCACGCGATCGGAGGTGATGGTCAGCTCGCGCATGATCTGGCGGCGGATGATCCAGGGACCGATTATGGGCGGCGCCCGGAACTTGGGCACCAATTCGGCGCGATAACCGATGCGCGTGGCGCGCGGTCCGTCTGCCGCAATGGAGAGGCGCTCGTGCGCCCGGTGGAAATCGCTCAACGCCGGCACCGTGGTGTGAACCACTTCGCCGGCCTCGGTCGTATGCGAATCGGTAACCTTTCGGATACGCCTGCAGAATACCACCAGGAAACAAGGCCGCAATATCACCTCGACCCGGGTGCGGCCGTCCGGCGTCGTTTCCAGCACCGCGCTGTGCTCGACGGTCGGAGAAAGATCCGCGAATTTTTCGTAGTCCGTCAACAGACGTCGCACTTCCCGATATTCCCCCTCGACCACCACTTCGAACTCCACGCGGTAGACCGGTCTCTCGTAATCCACTTCCGCACGCACAATCGTCGCCGCAAAGGCGCCGGGTGAGCAGTAAACCAACATAGCGGCAAACGCCAATACGGATCTCGTTCGAAGCGGCTCAAGACACCGCGCCCGCCCATCGCGCCAAGACATTACGCCGCAATTCTCAGCAAACAACCCGGAGACGCGAATCATGCGATTTCTTGCAAGCGACAATGTCGTTCTCGGCGGTGATTCCCATGGATGGAGGCGGGGCTGTGCCGGCGTCGGGCCGGTGCTTCACGCGCGCGATTTTACCACCGGTTAGAAGTCCCATTGCTCGCGTCTCTTGGCCGACGCGGGTGCGCCCACGGCGTTTTCGATCGGCGGCAGAGAAAGTACGTAACGAGCGATCGCCAGCCTGTCCGACCTGCTCAGATGGCGCGTGCCGTTGTCGATGACCTCCGCCATCAGGCTGCCGGCGGAATCGCCGTCCGGCGTGAGGCCGGTCTCGAGATAGAACTCCAGGTCGTCCTCACTCCATGTGCCGATTCCTGTCTTCCGATGCGGCGTAATGTTCGGCACGTCTTCGCCGTCGGGGCCGTCTCCGGTCCCGGCGTGACGAAGCGCTTCCACGCGGCCGCCCAGGCGATCTCTCGGCGTGTGGCACTCACCGCAATGGGAGAGGGCGTTCACCAGGTAATCACCGCGTGCGAGAACGGGGTCGCGGCGGCTGTTCGACAGCGGACCGCGGGGATCGAAATAGCGCCACTTCCACAGCCACAGCGTGCCTCGCAGGCGTAAATACCAGGGAAGTTCGTGACTGCGGTTCTTCCACGCCACCGGAGGTACGGTATCCAGATAGGCCTTGAGCGCCAACACGTCCTCGCGTCGCATGCCGGCGTAGGCGACGTAGGGGAAAGCGGGATAGTAATTGCGCCCCCGCGGCGAGAGACCGGCCTTCAGGGCGCGAACGAACTGCGCGTCGGTCCAGCGACCGATGCCGTATCGGGGATGCGGGGTGATGTTCGGCGTGTAGAACACGCCGAAGGAGGTTTTCAAGGCCCGCCCGCCGGCGAGAAACTCGCCGTTGTTTGCCTCGTCGGTGTGACAGCCGGCGCAACCGGCGGCGCGAAAAATGTATTCGCCGCGACTTACCTTCGATGCATCGTCCACCTGCGCCGAGGCGGCGGAAGCGGCGGCGCAGAGCACAACCAATAAGCGGACGCGCGCCGTTATTCTTCTTTTTGTCGGAAATCCTTGTGACACGCCTTGCACGCATCCACCATCGCCTTGAACTCGTCCACCAGCGCAGCCTTGTCGTTGGCCTTCACCGCTGCGAGGAACGCCTTCGTGGCCTCTCGGGCTTTCTCCGAAACCTGCTTGAATTCAACGGGTTTCGACCATACGCTGTCCAACGCCCGGGTCTCACCGAAGTCCGATCCCTCGGGAAACAGCGACTCCACGGTCTGCATACTGCGGGCGATGGATTCCGCGTGGTAGGCGAGATCGTCGGCGTAGTCCACCTTGCCTCGCACGATCTGGGTGGCGGCAGCCGTGTGGCCGCCGACCGAGGCCATGACGCCTTGACGGTATTTGATGATGTCCTCGGACTCTGCCGCCGGCGCAGCTGCCGTCCAGGCGGCACTCAAGGCCAGACTCAGGCCCGCGAGCGTGGTTTTAAATCAATCACGATCATTTGCACGTCTCCTTTTGTGGTTTCGAGGATCTGTCTATTGGCGAATCGATACGGGGTGCGGCGACAGCGCCAGAGCCGCGGCGGCGCGAAGGAGTTCCACGTCGGCGCCGCTGCGGCGGACGTGCTCGCTCAGGTACCGCCGCCACCGCCGCGCGCGCGGTTGTCCGTGGAACAATCCCAGCACATGACGCGTCAAGCGATGCAGCGCAAAGCCGGCATCCACCTGCCGCGCGCAGTAGTCGATGTAGGCCTCGAGCACACGCCGTCGACTGCGCGGCGGCCGCGGGTCGGCATAGAAACGCCGGTCGACGTCGGCCAGTACGTAGGGGTTGCCGTAGGCCTCGCGTCCGATCATGACGCCGTCGACGCGGGTGAGCTGTCGCTCTACTTCGTCCAGGCTGGTGATGCCGCCGTTGGTGACCACGGTCAGACGCGGTAACTCGCGCTTGAGGGCGTGCACCGTGTCGTGCCGCAATACCGGCACGCGCCGGTTCTGTCTGGGATTCAACCCCCGCAGCCATGCCTTCCGCGCGTGCACGATGAATACTCCGCAGCCGGCGGCAGAGACGATACGCACGAAGGCACGTAAATCCTCAAAGGAATCGCGGTCGTCGACACCGATGCGGCACTTGACCGTGACCGGTACGCGTACCGCCTGGGACATGGCGTGCACGCAGTCCGCGACGCGTTGCGGCTGCAGCATGAGACAAGCGCCGAACCGGCCGGCTTGCACGCGGTCGCTGGGGCAACCAACGTTCATGTTGATTTCCCGATAACCGTGATCTTCGCCAAGCCGTGCGCAGAACGCCATTTTCTTCGGATCGCTGCCGCCGATCTGCAGCGCCACCGGCTGCTCGAACGGGTCGAACGCCAGGTAACGATCGCGGTCGCCGTGCAGCAGGGCTGCGGCCGGGATCATCTCCGAATAAAGCAACGTATGCCGAGAAATCAGGCGCAGCAGGTAACGGTCGTGTCGATCCGTCCAATCCATCATGGGGGCGACCGATACGCGGCGTCGCGGCGGAGCATCGGAATCGGTCGGCGGTTGCTGCGAACCGAACACGGCTCAACCCCGCCGTTTCAGCAGTTGCTCGATATCGCCTCGGATTCGCGACGCGCTGAATCCGAACAGACCGACGTATCGTCGCGCTACCCGTCCCCGGGCGTCGAACACCAGCGTGGTGGGCACCGCGGACACTCCCTGCTCCTGCGACGCGCGGGTGGAAACATCGGACAAGATGGTGTAGCCCAGCGGCCTCTGCTGCCTGCGCAGGAACGCGTCTATGGCCGATTGGGGCTCTCCGCGGTTCACAGCGACAATGGCGATGTCCCGACCGGCATAGTCCGCGCGTATGTCCTCGAGTTGCTGAAGTTCGCTCCAGCAGGGTGGGCACCAGCTCGCCCAATAGCTCGCGACCAGGACCTTACCGGAGTAGTCCGACAGATGCACCGGACTCCCGTCTCGCCGCGTGCCGAGCACCACCCGCTCCGTCGCCGCGTCGGGCGCTACCGCACCCTCGAGTTCCTCGCCCATGAACTCGGGCGCCTTGTCCAGAGGATAGGCTTTGACGACCTCGTCCGGCTCCGGCCTGGGCGTGTCCACCGGCGCGGGATACCGTGGCGGTGAGCTGGCGCACGCAGACGCCAGCAGTGCGGCCAATCCCGGCGTCACGAACCTGAAAATCGCACTCCGTTTCATGCATGCAAACCGCATTGTTGAACCACAACAAAAAGCCACCGGCGATCCCGGCGGCTGGAAAAATCATAACACGCCCGCCACGAGACACCCAGCCGAAGTGGCGTGGGGGAGGTGGCGACCGATCAGCGAACCGCATTTTCACCGCGCTGGGGGACGAGTCGTGTTGCTGCGGTTCATGCACGGCGGCTGCGGCGTCCTACGTCAAACAGCGAGCCGCCGTTCTAGCCTGCAGGCTAGCACTTTGTCAGTTGTGCGAGACGCCGTCGTCGAGCCGCAGAGAGACGTAACTGCCGGGAGCGTCCTCAATCACGTCCAGCTCGCCGCGGTCGGGATGGCGGGCGGGCACCATATCGCTGCACCCACACGCCGCCCACGCCGACCAATCGTTCCACCAGGAGCCGTCACGCTGCTCCGCGGAGTGCAGCCAGTCCTCGACGTCTTCCGGGAGTTCGCCGTCGGCGGCGCCGGTCCAAAAATGGTACTTCTTTGCCGCCGGCGGGTTGATCACGCCCGCTATATGTCCGGACGCGCCCAGGACGAAACGCACGGATCCGGAAAACAGCGCGGCGCCTGCGTAAGTGGATCTCCACGGCGCTATGTGGTCGTCTCGCGTAGACAGAAAATAGCTCGGCGTGTCGATCTTGCGGATATCGATGGGCGTCCCCAGCAGGGTGATGCCGCCCGGTTCTTTCAGCAGGTTCTGCAGATACATGTTCCGCAGATAAAAACTGTGCATGGCTGCGGGCATACGCGTGGAGTCCGAGTTCCAGTACAGGAGATCGAACACCATAGGCTCATTACCCAGCAGGTAGTTGTTGATCGCGAAGGTCCAGATCAGGTCGTTGGCACGCAACATGTTGAAAGTGGAGGCCATACAGCCGGCATCCAGATACCCGCTCTCGTCCATTCTTTTTTCCAGCGCCGAAACCTGCCTGTCGTCGATGAAGACCCCGAGGTCGCCGGGCTCTTCAAAATCGATCATGGTGGTGAAGAAACTCGCGCTTTTGATGCGCCCGTCTCCCTTGGCCGCCATCAGCGCCAGCGTCGCCGCCAGCAGGGTCCCCCCCAGGCAGTAACCGAGGGCGTTGAGTTCCCGCTCA
>CAMYIN010000146.1 GCA_947258495.1 uncultured Gammaproteobacteria bacterium | reverse complement strand
TACCGCTGCGCTGCAGGTTCCGGTTATCGGAATCGGCGCCGGCCCGGATGTCGACGGCCAGATCCTGGTCTTGTATGACATCCTCGATATTACGCAGGGTCGGACGCCGAGGTTTGTCAGGAACTTTCAAGCAGAGCACACGTCTCCACTGGAGGCGGCAAAGGCCTATGTGCAGGCGGTCAAGGATCGCAGCTACCCGGCCGCCGAACATTGCTTCTCCTAGATCGCTTCAGGTACTCATAGGTCGTGTTAGTCGTACACAGCAAGCAGGAGCTCACCGAGCATATCGCCGAGTGGCGCCAGAATGATGAGCACGTGGCGCTCGTCGCAACAATGGGCAGCCTGCATTCAGGCCACCTCAAGCTCGTGGAGCTTGCACGAGAACACGCCGAACGCGTGGTCGTCAGCATCTTCGTGAACCCGACCCAGTTTGGAGAGGGTGAGGACTTTGACGACTACCCGCGTACTCTGGAACTCGATAAACGTCGGTTGAAAACGACGGCAGCAGACCTGATATTCGCGCCGGACGTGGCTACCGTTTATCCATTTGGTATCGAACAGGCGACAACAATATCAGTACCTGGACTGACCGAGAATTTCTGCGGCGCGTCGCGGCCAGGTCACTTTGATGGCGTCACGACGGTTGTGGCGCGTCTCTTCGGGCTCGTCCAGCCCGACGTAGCTGTATTCGGACAAAAGGACTATCAACAGCAGCTCGTGATACGCCGAATGGTCGAGGATTTGAATATGCCGGTCACGATAATCACCTGCGAGACGATTCGCGAAGATGACGGACTGGCGCTCAGTTCGCGGAACAGTTACCTGAGCGAAGGGCAACGAGCCAAAGCACCGCTATTGTATGAGTCCCTCAACTCGGTAGGCGAAGAACTGCAAAACGGACGGCGGAATTTCAGTGAACTGGAGATGGTCGCGAATCAGAAGCTTGTGGCTGCAGGGTTCGCGGTGGAGTATTTTGCAATTCGTCGTGCGCAGAATCTCGCGATACCGGACCGGGATTGCGATGACCTTGTGGTCCTGGCCGCCGCGCGGTTGGGCGAGGCGCGCCTGATCGACAACATTGTTGTGACGGTCTGAGCGATCCCTTTCTGGTTATTCCGATACCGCGTTTCTCCCCGCATGCTTGGCGCGATAGAGGGCGGCGTCAGCGTCGCGAATCAGCCCGTCAAGCGTGCCTTTTTCATGCAGCCCGGCAACGCCCATTGATATTGCGATAGGGATCTTGATCAGGGAATCCGACCCGTCTCCCGTCGTGCTGCATACCGCGTCGCGGACTCTCTGGCCGACGGCGACTGCCTGTTCAACATTCGCGCCGGGCAGCAGTACCGCAAACTCGTCGCCCCCGTAGCGTACCAACAGGTCACGTGGGCGGAACTGTTTCTGCAGGATCTTGGAAACGGCGCAGAGGGCGCGGTCACCGGCGATGTGGCCGAACGTATCGTTGAACTGCTTGAATCGGTCAACGTCGATCATTATCAGCGAGACGGCTTCTTCGTTGTCGACGCAGGCTTCTATTTCTTCGGGAAACGATACCTGCATGGCATGCCGGTTCGCCAGCCCCGTCAGCGCATCGGTTGTTGCGTGACGTTCGAACTTGCGAATTTCGCCGTAGCTGTCGGCGATGACACGATTGTGGCTCCGCACGCGCTCAGATAGCACGACGAGCAGGTTCTTCGCGAACTCGTGCGACGCATCGACCATTTCCCAAAGCAGGGACTGGTGCATCACGAGCATGTGCGTATCCTCCGCGCCGATCACATAGGCAGACGGGTCACGATCTTCGATGATTGACATCTCGCCGACGCAAGCTCCGGCCTCCATTGTCGCGAGAACGGGCGCTTCGGGAGAACCGACATGTATATTCAGGCTTCCGGAAAGGACGATAAATACGTGTTCGTTTTTTGCGCCCGGCGACAATAGCAGTTCACCGGCTGCGAGGTCGCGGCGATCGCATCGCTGCAGCAGTTCGTGAACATCATCGGGAAATACGCCCTTGAACAGCTCGAGTCCCTCGAGCAGCGAGCGCCTGTAATCCGAACTTGTGGCCAGAGACTCCTGCAACGCGGTTTCTCACCCAAAAAAAGGTGATTGTCGCGTCTATGAGCCCGGAATTAGTATCGATCAGGCCACAGTTTTGGGCTTGAAATCAGCATGATTCTTTGCTCGCCTCATGCATTGCCGGAATCGAGCTCTGCGCGGGCTTCTGCGAACTCTGCACGATCCTTGACC
>CAMYIN010000145.1 GCA_947258495.1 uncultured Gammaproteobacteria bacterium | reverse complement strand
TGATGGGGATCGCTCTTTTTTATGGGTGGTGGCACATGAATGGACTCATAGATTTTCAGAAATCCCGGAACAATTTTCTCAAGCAGGAGACCGTAAAACTCGACAGACAGATTGCGGAAATTCGAGAGATCAAGAACCGAAAGGAAGGACTGCTGGCACGCATGGAGGTCATCCAACAACTGCAATCGAATCGCACCCAGATCGTGCACGTGTTCGACGACCTGGTACGAAAGTTACCTAAGGGCGTCTACCTCACCGGTCTCAACAAGAAGAACCAGAACATAACCCTTACGGGGTTTGCGCAATCGAACGCCCGTATTTCGGCCTTGATGCAGAATCTGGACTCGTCGGACTGGTTCACGAACCCGAACCTCAATGTCATCAACGTGACGCCGAGCGGGGAGTCCAGGGTGAGCAAATTCACCCTGCAGGTAAAGGAAGACAAGAAGAAAAAACAACCCACCCAGGCATCGATCGCGAAACAACCCGGCAAGACAGGTTAATCCATGGCATTCAGCGACCTCCAAGAACTAGACATCAATGACATAGGCTCCTGGCCGCTGTGGCTCAAGATCACGGGCAGCGGCCTGATCTGCATCGCCATACTGGCCGCGGGCTACTGGTTCATCATCAAAGACCAGGTTGCCCTGCTGCAGAAAGTGCAGCGGGAGGAGACCCAGCTCAAAGACACGTATCTCAAGAAAAAAGCCCTCGCCATCAACCTCGAGGCCTATCGCCAGCAGATGAAGGAGATCGAGGAGACCTTCGGCGTCATGCTGAAACAGCTGCCGGACAAGACCGAGGTCCCGGAACTGCTGATCGACATCACCCAGGCGGGACTCGGCCGCGGGCTGCAGTTCGAGACCTTCAAGCCCCAAAACGTACGGCATCAGGATTTCTACGCGGAGATGCCCATCGACCTGGCGGTCGTCGGCACGTATCACCAGCTTGGGGAATTCGTCAGTGATATCGCGGCCCTGCCACGGATCGTCACCATCGGTAATCTCAATTTGACGCCGATCAAAGATACCAACCGGCTGAAGATGGCGGCGGTGACGAAGACCTATCATTACCTGGATGAAGAACAGATACAACTGCAAAGAAACCTGAGACAGAAACAGAGTAAGAAACGGCGCCGAAGAAGGTAAACCGACATGTTTCGTATTGTTACCATTGTAAGCTTCATCATGATTCTTTCCGGCTGCGCCGAGGGCACCATGAACGATCTACGCCAGTTCGTTCAAAACGCCCACAAGGACCGCAAGCCGCGGGTGGAACCGCTTCCG
Organism: uncultured Gammaproteobacteria bacterium; assembly: GCA_947258495.1. Classification (GTDB taxonomy): domain Bacteria; phylum Pseudomonadota; class Gammaproteobacteria; order Arenicellales; family JAANXG01; genus CALZGZ01. The sequence goes on along the minus strand of CAMYIN010000145.1, from coordinate 33,893 downwards.
CGCATCAGGCCCTACGAAACCTACGCCTATACGGCAACCAACCTGACGGATCCTTTTTCGTCGGGTAATCTGCAACAGCGCAAACCGGCCCCAAGCGTGAGCGGCCTGACTCCGGATCTAAATCGCCGCAAGGAACCCTTGGAGCAGTACCCCCTGGATTCTCTGCGCATGGTCGGTACGCTTTCGCGTGGCGAGTCGTCCTGGGCAGTGATCCACGCGCCCGACGGGACGGTGCACCGCGCCGGAGAGGGTAACTATCTCGGCCAGAATTTCGGAAAGATCATTCTAGTTTCGGACGAGAGGTTGAACATTAAAGAAATCGTTCAGGGTCCGGGGGGGAATTGGGTAGAACGGGACTCCAATATCGCGATCGTAAAATAATTCAAACAAATAAAGACACCAAACCTGGGACTTAAACAACTATGAAAACGGTTCATACTGCCTCGTTTTGTTTTGCCGCATTGTCGACATTGGTAATTGCAGGCAGTCCCATGACGGGTAATGCGGCGGAGCTCAAGACCTTGAACTGGGCCGATGACGCCGCTGACACCGCGCTCCGAATAGAGATGGACGAGCCTGCGACGTACAGCACCGAGGTGCTCGATGAAGGACGGCGTTTACGAATCAATTTTACGGCGACGACGCTTGGCAGCGAGGCGGTCGACATCAGTGGCAGAGGTGCGGTAAAGGGCGTGTTTCCTTATCTCGCCGACAGCGGCGAGGCCGTGCTTGTCGATGTGCTGATGAAAGAACCCGGGACGCTGTCGGTGGAGTCAACCGAGTACGGTTATGTCGTACGTCCGCTGTCCGAGTCCGGGGCCGCGGCAGCGCCCGCCACGGCGTCGGTCGAGCCTGTGGAGGCTCCGCAGCGTGCCGACGGCGGGACCCTGACGGTCGCCCAGACGTCTACGCCTGAAACCGCGCCTCCCGAAGTGGCGCCCCCTGTGGCGGACGCGTCGAACGTCATCAAGGAGATCCAGTTCACGAGTCTCCCCGGCGGCCGGGTCCAGATCAACATACGTACCGAGTCACGTCCAGACACTCCGGGGAGTTTCAGCACCAACAAGCCGGCCCGTCTGGCCTTCGATTTCTTCGGTGCGCGCAGCGATCTGGCGCGCAATCTCGTCCAAGTCAAAAGCGGCGCCGTAGAGAGCATTGCCGCGGTCGAGACGGACGATCGCACACGCATCGTGGTCAACCTCGTTAGACCCGTATCGTACGACTCTGAGATCACGGACAACGGCATGGTGCTGATCGTCGAAAGCGCCACCACCGGTATCGCCAGGGCCGTGACCCCGAAAACCACGCGTTTCGCCAAGACCGCCGAAGCACTGAGTTATGAGATCGAACGCGTCGATTTTCGCAGGAACAAGGAGGGCGGTGGCAAAATCATCGTCGAGCTGTCCGATCCGACCGTCGGTATCGACATCCGTGAGGAAGCCGGCGAGATCCTGATTGACTTTCTCGACGCCGAGCTCCCGAAGGACCTAGAGCGTAGGTTGGATGTCGTCGATTTTGCGACACCGGTCCAGTCCGTCGATACGTTTCAGCAAGGCAAACACGTTCGCATGGTCATTCTCCCCACGGGCAACTACGAACATCTCGCCTACCAGGCGGGAAATGTATTCACCGTCAACGTGAACCCGGTCAAGGAAGAAGAACAAGAGGTGGAAAAGGACGAATTCGGGTACTCGGGCGAGCGTTTGTCTCTCAATTTCCAGAAGATCAGCGTCCGCGCCGCGTTACAGGTTCTGGCGGACTTCACCGGCCTCAATTTCGTCACCAGCGATTCGGTCAAGGGTGAGCTCACGCTGCGCCTCAAAGACGTTCCCTGGGATCAGGCCCTGGACATCATACTGCAGACGCGCGGGCTCGGCATGCGGCAGAAGGGCAACGTCATCTGGGTGGCGCCGGCGAACGAGATCACGGCGCGGGAGCGGGCCGAGCTGGAGGCCAACCAACAGGTTACGGAGCTGGAGCCGCTGGTGTCCGAGCTGATCCAGATTAACTATGCGAAGGCCCAGGACATCGCCAATCTGCTGAAATCGATCAAAGCGGTCGATACGGGCGTGCAGCAATCCTTGTTCGGCAGCGTCAGCATCGCCCAGGTGGAGACGGAGAGCAATTCCCTGTTGTCGAACCGAGGCAACGTCACCGTGGATCAGCGTACCAATTCCCTGCTCATTCAGGACACCACGCGCAAGATCACCGAGGTGCGAAAACTGATCGCAAAGCTGGACAAACCGGTGCGCCAGGTACTCATAGAGACCCGCATCGTGGAGGCCAACGACAACTTCAGCAGGGAACTGGGGGCGAGATTCGGCTTTCAGAGAATCACCGAAAACGCGCGCTTCCCCGGGGTGAGGGATTCGAACATCGGCAACGTCATCACCAGCGGCACTTTCGCCGGCACCGAGACCATCGCGGATTCGCTCAACGACGACGAACCCGGCCTGATCTTCGAGACGCTCCCGGACGGGTTGGCGGTGAACCTGCCGGCCTCGGGCATCGGCACCGATCCGGCGGCCTCCTACGTGTTCGAGATCTTCAAGGCCGGGACCGGGTTTGCGCATCTCATCAGCCTCGAATTGTCGGCCCTGGAGGCGGAGGGCGAAGGCAAGCTCATCGCCAACCCGCGCCTGATCACGGCGAATCAGAAACAAGCGCACATCGAACAGGGCCAGGAACGGGTCTTTACCACCAACGTACTCGGCGTCGGCAGCGTGGTCACCAAGAAGGCCGTGCTGGGACTTACCGTGACGCCCCAGATTACCCCCGACGACAACATCATACTGGATGTTTTCATCACCCAGGACTCGTTCGTGGGCGACGGTACCGACACCATCAATACCAAACAGATCACGACGCAGGTGCTACTGGAGAACGGCGAAACCGCGGTGATCGGTGGAATCTACCAACAGGACCAGGCGCGCGGCGTGACCAAGGTGCCGATACTGGGTGATATTCCGGTCATGGGTCACCTGTTCCGTAAGAAAACGGCCCGCGACAACCGTATCGAACTGCTGATCTTTTTGACACCGCGCATCATCAGTCCGGCACTGAACATCGGTTAAGCCGCGCACTCGCCGCGCCGAATGCGCCGCACATCGCGCTCCGGCCCCGTCGGCCACTGGGATCGTTCCCGCGGCGGTAAAAGCGCGCCGGCATCGGACGAATTCCTTCGCCGCGTATACGGTAAATGGGGCGCTACGTGCCAGCGCTAGTCCGCGAATGAAATGACTTCGCCACATAGTCCGGCGGTCTGCGAGTGACCAGCGGAACTCCAATCCAGCAACCTCCTCGGCGACGCGGGCGGGCCGCGTCCGCGCCCGGGAGCCGAGTCGGACTCGAACGGCGGCATCGGTGATCCGGAATGTCATATTGATAGGTCCGATGGGGGCCGGCAAGACTACGGTCGGCCGCCAGCTTGCGAAGCGCCTAAAAATGGATTTCGTGGATTCCGACCACGAAATCGAGACACGAACCGGGGTCGAGATCAGCGTAATCTTCGAGATCGAAGGCGAGGAGGGCTTCCGCAAACGCGAATCGGCGATCATCGAAGAATTGGCAGGGCGGCAAAATATCGTGCTGGCGACGGGCGGCGGCGCCGTTGTCAGCGAAGAAAATCGAAAAAACTTGCGTAAAAGCGGCGCCGTCGTGTATCTACACGCGAGCGTAGACACACAGCTTGCACGCACGCGTAATGCCAAGAACCGGCCGATGCTCGCCACCGACGATCCCCGCACGACGCTCGAGGCCTTGATGGCGGTGCGTGAGCCGTTGTACCGCCAGGAGGCCGATCTCGTGGTCAACGCCGGTGGCGGATCTCCGTCCAGCGTGGTAGCACAAATACTGCGTTACCTGAAGAAGTAATGAGCGATATCACCCTGAACGTGGAACTGGGTGCACGCAGCTACCCGATCTATATCGGACCCGGTCTGCTTCATCGTAAGGAACTTTTTGTCCGGCATGTCGGCGGCAGGCAGGTCATGGTGGTTACCAACGAAACCGTGGCGCCGCTGTATCTGCAAACCTTAGGGGACGCGTTGGCGGACTCGGAAATGCACGTCACGGTGTTGCCGGACGGAGAACAGTACAAGAATCTGGCTACCCTGGAGACGATCTTCGATCGTCTTCTCGCAGTCCCCTGTGACCGGCAAACCACCGTTCTCGCCCTGGGCGGAGGGGTCGTCGGCGACATCGCCGGGTTTGCCGCGGCGTGCTATCAACGCGGTGTGCCGTACATACAAGTTCCGACCACGTTGCTGGCACAGGTCGATTCGTCCGTCGGCGGCAAGACTGCGGTCAACCATCCCCGGGGCAAGAACATGATCGGCGCGTTCCATCAACCGAATGCCGTAATCGCGGACACCGATACCCTGTCGACGTTGCCGGATCGCGAGCTGCGGGCCGGGATCGCCGAGATCATCAAGTACGGACTCATACGCGACCGCGAGTTCTTCGGTTGGCTCGAGCAGCACGTGGCGCGCCTGCTTGAGCGCGAGCCGCAGGCGCTGACCTACGCCATAGACCGGTCCTGTGCGGCCAAAGCGGGGGTGGTCGCCGCCGACGAGCGCGAACAGGGAGAACGCGCCCTGCTCAACCTCGGGCATACCTTCGGCCACGCGATCGAATCCACGGTGGGCTACGGGCAATGGCTGCACGGCGAGGCGGTCGCCGCGGGCATGGTCATGGCGGCGTATCTCTCGCGGCTGCTGGGCGATCTCTCCGACACCGATTTTTCGCGTATCCGCAACCTGGTCGACCAGGCGCGACTGCCGCTGGCGCCGCCTCCGCATATCACCCGCGCCGACCTGCTCGAGCATATGCGCACGGACAAGAAGGTCGCCGCCGGTCGAGTGCGCCTGGTTCTGCTGAAAACCCTAGGCCGCGCCTACCTCAACGACAGCTATCCGCAGAACGCGCTGGACGACACCCTGCGCTACTTCAAAGTTTCCTGATCGTTAAAGTTTCCTGATCGTTCCGCGTAGATACCCATATTTATTGTAGGTATTTATTGGACCACCCAGACTGCAAGAAAGTATACTGGCGGTCGTTTTGCCCTGTGCTTTCTGCGCACCGTCCGCGTCGATGCGGACCCGCCAGTCCACCAATACCCGTGGGAAGGAACGTGACTCACGAATATCACAACTCCGATGGCTTGTACCGCCCGGAGTTCGAGCGAGACAACTGCGGTTTCGGACTCATCGCCCACATGGACGGTGAGGCCAGCCACTGGTTGGTGCGGACGGCGATCCAGTCGCTGGCGCGTCTCACCCACCGGGGCGCTATCGCCGCTGACGGGAAAACCGGGGACGGCTGCGGACTGCTGCTGAAAACACCCGACAGATTTCTGCGCCAGGTCGCGGAGCAGCAAGGCATGGCCTTGGCGGACTGCTACGCCGCCGGATTGATCTTCCTACACCAAGACGTTGACAAGGCCGCCGAGGCCCGCAAGCGGCTCGAAAGGGAATTGACGCAAGGAGGGCTGGATATCGCCGGCTGGAGGACCGTGCCCACGGAGGTGTCCGCGCTCGGCGAACAGGCGCGCAACATGCTTCCGCAGATCGAACAGATCTTCATCAACGCGCCGAGCGGCATGACCGAAGAGCAGTTCGAGCGGCGGCTGTACGTGGCCCGCCGCCGCGCGGAAAAAATCGTTGCTCCCGAAGACGCGACCTTCTATGTCTGCAGCCTGTCAGCACGCGTGGTGCTGTACAAGGGACTGGTGATGCCGTCTTACCTTCCCGTGTTCTATCCGGACCTGAACAGCCACGACTTGGAGTCCTCGGTATGCGTGTTTCACCAGCGGTTCTCCACCAACACGCTGCCGCAATGGCGTTTGGCCCAGCCCTTCCGCTACCTCGCGCACAACGGGGAGATCAATACCATACAGGGCAACCGCAACTGGGCGCACGCCCGGAGCTATAAATTCTCCACGCCGCTGATTCCCGATTTCGAAGACGTGCGGCCACTGGTCGCGAACGACGTTTCGGATTCCGCCAGCCTGGACAACATGCTCGAAACCCTGCTCATGGGAGGCATGGATCTGTTCCTGGCGACACAGATGATGATCCCTCCGGCGTGGCAGAACCTCGAAATCGTCGAGCCCGAACTCCGCGCCTTCTACGAATACTATTCCATGCACATGGAGCCGTGGGACGGGCCGGCCGGGATCGTCATGACAGACGGGCGCTACGCGGCCTGCTGTCTGGACCGCAACGGCCTGCGCCCCGCCCGCTACGTCATCACCGACAACCGCGTCATCACACTGGCGTCGGAGATCGGCGTTTGGGATTACGCCCCGGAAGAGGTGGTCGCCAAAGGTCGGCTCAAGCCCGGACAGATGATCGCTGCGGACACGGAGACCGGTCGACTCCTGCTCCCCGAAGACATACAGAAGACTCTCAAATCGAGAGCGCCCTACAAGCAGTGGCTGAGGGAAAACAAGCGCGTCCTGGAGTCCAGTCTGGAAGACGAGGCCCCGGACCTGGTCTGGCTGAACCCGGCCTCGCTTGACGTCTATCAGAAGATGTTCCAGGTGACCCTCGAAGAACGGGACCAGGTCATCCGCGTACTCGCGGAGTCCGGCCAGGAAGCCGTGGGCTCCATGGGCGACGACACACCTTTGCCGGTGCTGTCTCAGCGCGTGCGCTCGCTCTACGATTACTTCCGACAGCAATTCGCGCAGGTCACGAACCCACCCATCGATCCGTTGCGCGAGCAGATCGTCATGTCGCTCGAAACGGAATTCGGGCGTGAAAAGAACCTGTTTCAAGAATCGCCGGAGCACGCGAAACGCGTCTCCGTAGATTCGCCGGTGTTGTCCACGGGCAAATTCCAGAGGCTTCTGGGCCTGAACGATCCCGATTTTGCCCACGAACGCATCGACCTCAACTACGACGCCGACGGCGACCTGGAGACCGCCCTTGGCGAAATCTGCGACCGGGCGGTGGCGGCGGTGCGTTCCGGTTGTGTGATCATCGTCTTGTCGGACCGCGATATCGCCAAAGACAGGCTGCCCGTGCATGCCCTGCTGGCGACCGGCGCAGTGCATCACCGGCTCATCAAGGAGGGGCTGCGCTGCGACGCCAACATCGTCGTGGATACGGCAACGACCCGCGACCCGCATCACTTCGCGGTGCTGCTCGGTTACGGCGCCACCGCGGTGCATCCTTATCTGGCCTACGAGTGCCTGCACGACATGGCACGGACCCAGGAAATCCCTCGCGCTCAAACCGGGAAACTGTTGCGCAATTACAGAAAGGGCATCAATAAGGGCCTGTACAAGATCACCTCGAAGATGGGGATATCGACAATCGCCAGTTATAGAGGTGCCCAGCTGTTCGAGGCCGTGGGATTGAGTCAAGAGGTCGTCCAGCGATGCTTCACCGGCACAACCTGCCGTTTGTCGGGCAGCAATTTCAATGATCTCGAGAGCGACCAATGCAAGCTTTCGCTCGACGCCTGGAATCCGCACCGGGCGATGGAAGCGGGTGGATTGCTGAAATACGTCCACGGGAGCGAGTACCACTCCTACCACCCAGAGGTAATCAACAGCTTGCACGCGGCGGTGGTGGCGGGCGATTATGAAAAGTACAAGGAATACCGCGACCTCGTGAATAATCGTCCGGTCACGGTGCTGCGCGACTTATTGCGGTTGCGCGAAGCAGACACACCTCTGCCGCTGGACGAAGTCGAGCCCGTAGAGGCGATTCTTCCCCGCTTTGACAGCGCCGGGATGTCTCTGGGGGCGTTGTCTCCCGAGGCGCACGAAGCCCTGGCCGAAGCCATGAATGCGATCGGCGGTCGCTCCAACTCCGGCGAGGGGGGCGAGGATCCCGCACGCTACGGGACCTCGAAGACGTCGAAGATCAAACAGGTGGCGTCGGGCCGATTCGGCGTTACGCCGGCGTATCTGGTCAGCGCGGAAGTGCTTCAGATCAAGATAGCCCAGGGTGCCAAGCCCGGCGAAGGCGGACAGCTCCCCGGTCACAAGGTCAATGACGTCATCGCCCAGTTGCGCTATTCACGTCCCGGCGTCGCGTTGATTTCGCCGCCGCCACACCACGACATCTATTCCATCGAGGACCTCGCTCAGTTGATCTTCGATCTGAAACAGGTCAATCCCCGGGCACTGGTGTCGGTCAAGCTGGTGGCGGAAGCCGGCGTCGGAACCATCGCCGCCGGCGTGACCAAGGCCTATGCCGATCTGATCACGATCGCGGGTTACGATGGCGGGACAGGCGCAAGCCCGCTGAGCAGTGTCAAATACGCGGGCAGTCCGTGGGAGTTGGGGCTGACCGAAACTCACCAGACTCTGCGCGCCAACGACCTGCGCGACAAAGTGCGGCTGCAGACCGACGGCGGATTGAAGACTGGCTTGGACGTGATCAAAGCTGCGATCCTTGGCGCCGAAAGCTTCGGCTTCGGCACCGCTCCGATGATTGCGTTGGGTTGCAAGTACCTGCGCATCTGTCATTTAAACAATTGCGCCACAGGTGTCGCCACGCAGCACGAGGTGTTGCGGCGAAAACACTTTGTCGGCAATGCGCAGCGTGTGATCAATTATTTTACTTTCGTTGCCGAGGAAGTTCGCGAGTGGCTCGCCAGGCTGGGCGTGCGGCGCCTGGACGAACTCATCGGACGCACCGACCTACTCGAGATCCGGCAAGGCAGTACGGACAAGCAGAGACGTCTGAATCTCAAGCCGATACTCTCCGACGCTGGCGTGCCCAAGGAAAAACCCCAGTTCTGCGCCGTCGACAGGAACGAACCCTTCGACAAGGGCGAACTCGCGGAACAAATGGTGAAGGACGCACTGCCGGCGATCGAAGGCAAGCGCGGCGGCGAGTTCGCCTACGAAATCCAGAACACCAACCGCTCGATAGGTGCCCGCCTCTCCGGTGAGATCGCACGGCAACACGGAAACTGCGGCATGGACGACAAGCCCATTAACATCCGGCTCACCGGCACCGCGGGACAGAGTTTCGGCGTATGGAACGCCGGCGGCCTGCACATGTACCTTCAGGGCGACGCCAACGACTACGTCGGCAAGGGTATGGCCGGCGGCAAACTCGTAATCTATCCGCCGACGAACAGCACGTACGCGAGCCAGGACGCTACCATCATAGGCAACACCTGTCTGTACGGCGCTACCGGCGGTCGATTGTTTGCGGCGGGCCGCGCCGGCGAGCGTTTTGCGGTGCGAAATTCCGGGGCCACTGCTGTCGTCGAAGGAGTCGGCGATCACGGCTGTGAATACATGACCGGCGGCGCGGTATGCGTGCTCGGCAACACCGGGTTGAATTTCGGCGCCGGCATGACCGGCGGGATGGCGTTCGTCATGGACCGTCAGGGGATTTTTTCGGATCGTTACAATCGAGAATTGATCGACACGCACCGCTTGACACCGGAGCGCATGGAGGCGTACCTCAACTATCTGCTGGATCGGATAGACGAATTCGTACTCGAGACCGGCAGCAGCTGGGGACGGGAAATACAAGAAAATTTCTTCGACCTCATACGCTATTTCTGGCTGGCGAAACCGAAGGCCACGGACCTCGAAACACTGCTCGACATGCTGCTGGAAGCGGCTTAAATCCACCACGCGTTTGTCGCCATATGAGCAAGACGTTTCAGTTCATAGAGTTGCCGCGCCAGGATCCGGACAAGACCCCGGCGCGACTGCGTGTGCACCAATGGAACGAAATATACGGCCACTACGACGGAGATACGGCGGCGGCCCAGTCCGCGCGCTGCATCGCCTGCGGCAATCCCTATTGCGAATGGAAGTGCCCGGTCCACAACTACATCCCCAACTGGTTGAAGCTGATCGCGGAGGACAAGCTGTTTGAGGCGGCGGAACTGTCTCATCGCACGAACTCGCTTCCGGAAATATGCGGACGCATTTGCCCCCAGGACCGATTGTGTGAGGGCGCTTGTACGCTCAACGACGGCTTCGGCGCCGTTACCATCGGTTCTGTGGAGAAATACATCACCGATGAGGCCCTGCAACAGGGTTGGCGCCCCAATCTCGATCACGTGGAACAGACCAATAAGCGCGTCGCGGTGATCGGAGCCGGGCCCGCCGGCCTGGCGTGCGCCGACGTACTGACCCGGCACGGAGTGCGCCCGGTCGTGTACGACCGTTACCCGGAAATCGGCGGGCTGCTTACCTATGGAATTCCACCCTTCAAGCTGGAAAAAGAGATCGTGATTAGACGGCGGGCGTTACTCGAGCAGCAGGGCGTTGAGTTCGTGCTCGACACGGAGATCGGCAACCAGGTCCCGTTTCAACGCCTGCTGGATGAATACGACGCCGTGTTCCTGGGCATGGGCGCGTACACTTCCATGCGGGGAGGCTTCGCCGGCGAGCAGCTTTCGTGCGTCCACGAGGCGCTGCCGTTTCTGATTGAGAACGTGAATCGGGTGATGGGCTGGGATGGTGACAGCAGCCGTTTCATAGACATGCGGGGACAACGGGTTGCCGTTCTGGGCGGCGGCGACACGGCGATGGACTGTGTGCGCACCTCGGTACGCCAGGGCGCCAGTTCCGTGCATTGCATCTACCGCCGCGACGAGGCCAACATGCCCGGGTCACGGCGTGAGGTGTACAACGCAAAGGAAGAAGGTGTGGACTTCCTGTGGAACCGCCAACCCGTCGAGATCCTCGGCAGCGACCGGGTCACGGGGATAAAGTTGGTGCACACCCGCCTTGGTGACCCCGATGAGCGCGGGCGCCGTCGGCCGGAGCCGGTGCCGGGATCGGAAGAGATCGTCGCCGTGGACCAAGTGGTGATAGCCTTCGGATTTCGACCCAGTCCCGCCGAGTGGTTTGGCGAATTCAATATCGACCTGGATGCGGCCGGCCTGGTAAAGGCCAACGAAGACACCGCCTTCAAGTTCCAGACGAGCAATCCGAAGGTGTTCGCCGGTGGCGACATGGTCCGCGGTTCAGACCTGGTGGTCACGGCGGTGTGGGAAGGTCGCCTGGCTGCGGAAGGAATTGTGAGCTATCTGAACGTATAAGGAAACGACAACGCGACCCGGCGAACGACCGCCGCTGTCCAGCCGGCGCGCACGGCGTTACCCATGAGCCATGCTTGATCCGATTCCCAACGACGAAAGACTGATTTTCGCCCTCGATGTCCCGCGCATAGACGACGCCAAAAAGATGGTAAAGCGTTTGGGCGACAGCATTGTTTTCTTCAAGCTCGGGCTGGAATTGTTCATGACGGACGGCTATTTTCAGTTCATAGACTGGTTGCGCGAGCACGGCAAGAAAGTATTCGTTGATCTGAAATTTTTCGACGTTCCCGCGACCGTGGGCCGTGCCGTGCGGCAACTCACGAATCGGGGCATCACCTTCGCCACGATACACGGCAACGACGCCGTCATGCGCGCCGCCGCAGAGGCCAAGGAGGACGTCAAGATACTCGCCGTGACCGTGCTCACCAGCCTGGATCGGGGAGATTTGCAGGACTTGGGCTTCCGCTGTGACGTGGATGCGCTCGTGATATCGCGCGCGCGCCGAGCGGTGCAATACGGCTGCGATGGCGTGGTGGCGTCCGGGCAGGAATCGAAGCGGTTACGCGAAGCCCTGGGCGATCGATTCCTCGTCGTTACCCCGGGTATACGGCCGGTGGACAACGACGACGACCAGAAGCGGGTCGTTACCGTGCCCCAGGCGTTCGCGAACGGCGCGGATTACATCGTCGTCGGTCGTCCGATACGCGATGCGGCCGATCCGCGCCTGGTTGCAGAAACAATGCAGGCGCAGATCAAAGAGATCTTCGATCGAGGGACTATGACGCGGTGAACGAAACCAAGAACGACCTCCTGCTGCGCGCTCTGCTGCGGAAACCGGTCGAGCGCACGCCCGTGTGGATCATGCGCCAGGCCGGACGCTATCTTCCCGAGTACCGAAACACCCGCAAACGCGCAGGGGACTTTATGACTCTGTGCAAGACCCCCGAGTTGGCGTGTGAGGTAACCCTGCAGCCCCTGGAGCGGTTCGAGCTCGATGCCGCGATCCTGTTTTCCGACATATTGACCATCCCCGACGCCATGGGATTGGGGCTGAGCATCCATGAGGGCGAAGGGCCGATATTCGCACACCCGGTGCGCCGCCCGGCGCAGATCGAGGCGCTGGCAGCGCCGGATCCCGAGGATGCGCTGCGTTACGTCCTGGACGCGGTACGCCTGATCCGCACCGAATTGAAAGACCGCGTACCGCTGATCGGCTTCTCCGGAAGCCCATGGACCCTGGCCAGCTACATGGTGGAAGGCCGCGGAAGCAAGGAGTTTACGCTGGTAAAGACCTTGCTTTATGAAAATCCTGTTGCCCTGCACAAGTTATTGGCCACGGTGACCCGTAGCGTTATCGATTATTTGAACGCACAGATTCTGGCGGGCGCACAGGCGGTCATGATCTTCGACACCTGGGGCGGGCTGCTGACGACATCCGCCTACGAGCACTTCTCTCTCGACTACATGCACCAGATCCTGGACGGCCTGATACGTGAAGTCGACGGCGAACGCGTTCCCGCGGTCCTGTTCACCAAAGGCGGGGGGCAGTGGGTGGAGCGTATCGCTGACACGGGCTGCGACGCCGTTGGTCTGGACTGGACGGTGGACATCGGCGAAGCGCGCCGCCGCGTTGGTAAGCGGGTAGCGCTGCAGGGCAATATGGACCCCGCGGTGCTGTACGCGTCGCCCGATCGCATTCGTGAAGAAGCCGGCGCGATCCTTGCTCGCTACGGCCACGGCGACGGCCACGTATTCAATCTCGGCCACGGCATTCAACCGGGCGTCGATCCCGATCGAGTGGCGGTGCTGGTCGACGCGGTGCACGAGCTCAGCGTCTCTTACCACCGCGATCAGAAACCACGCTAACGCGTCTACGTCGGCGGCGGAGAACGCCTTCGAGGTGACTTTCTCGGGCACGGGTGCATAATCCCACGTTGATGAACGCCGACGATCCCTTGCGTCAGGCAATTCGCGACGCCTACCTCGCGGACGAATCCGCCTGCATGCAGCGTTGCCTCGGGCGGATAACTTTGGATCCGCAGGGCCAGAAGAGGGTCTTCGAAAAGGCCTACGCGACGGTGAAGCAGTTGCGCGCGGAACCCGGAGCATGCAAGGGACTGGATGCGCTTTTGCAGGAATACGACCTCTCCAGCGAGGAGGGCGTGGTATTGCTTTGCCTGGCGGAATCGCTGCTGCGGATCCCGGACGCCGAAACCGCCGACAAGCTGATACGAGATAAACTTCTCGAGGGTCACTGGGAAAAACATCTCGGCAAGAGCGAGTCCATTCTGGTCAACGCCTCGACCTGGGGCCTGATGCTCACGGGTCAGCTGGTCCGGCTGACGGCCGATACCCGCAGCAATCTCGCAACCACCTTGCGCAACCTGGCGCTGCGAAGCGGCGAACCGCTCTTGCGTGTGGCGTTCAGACAGGCCATGGACATCGTCGGACGGCAGTTCGTGCTGGGGGAAACCATCGAGCAAGCGATGGATCGCAGCGATGCGAAGAGCGCACCACGTTATCTGTATTCCTACGATATGCTGGGCGAGGCGGCGATGACGGCGACGGACGCGAAACGCTACCTGGACGCGTACATGCATGCCGTCGACGTGATCGGCCGCCACGCGCGCCACGAAGGACGCCGCAATCCGGGCATATCGGTCAAACTTTCCGCGCTCCACCCGCGCTACGAGCACGCCCAACGCGAGCGGATACTGGGCGAGCTCCCGGAGCGCCTGATGGAACTGGTTTGCCGGGCAAGGGAATTCGATCTGCTGGTGACCGTTGACGCCGAAGAGTCGGATCGGCTGGACCTGTCGCTCGACGTCTTCGACGCGGTTTATTCGGACCCCGGCCTGGCCGGCTGGGACGGCCTGGGTATGGCGGTACAGGCCTATCAAAAACGCGCCCTGCCCGTCCTCGACTGGCTCGCTGACCTAGCCGCGCGCCAGCGACGCGTCATTCCCGTTAGACTGGTCAAGGGGGCGTACTGGGACCAGGAAGTGAAGACGGCCCAGGTCCAGGGCCTGCGCGGCTATCCGGTATTCACGCGAAAATCGCACACCGACGTCTCGTATCTCGCCTGCGTCTGTCGCCTGTTCGAGGCCGCGCCCTGGGTATATCCACAGTTCGCGACACACAACGCTCATACCATCTCCGCGGTGCAGGTTCTCGGCGAAGGCCGGGATTTTGAATTCCAGCGACTCCATGGTATGGGGCAGGGCCTCTATGACCTCCTGCTGGAGCAGGCGGAAGACCTGCGTTGCCGCGTCTACGCACCCGTAGGCGGCCACGCCGAACTGTTGTCCTATCTCGTCCGCCGATTGCTGGAAAACGGCGCCAACACGTCGTTCGTCAATCGCATCCTGCACCGCGAGGTTGCGGTGGAGGACGTGGTGGCCGATCCCGTAGAGCACTCCCGGGAAAACCGTTACCTGCCGAACCCGAGGATTCCCCTGCCGGCGCACTTGTACCGAGGGCAGCGCTTGAACTCCGATGGCCTCAACCTCGCCGACGACGCAGACGTTGCGACCCTGCAACGCGCCTTGAGCGAGGCCGGTCAACGGCAGTGGATCGCGGCGCCGCTGGTGGAGGGCAAGAACCTGCAGCCGCCCGAGTACCCGGTGTACGATCCCGCGCGGCGTCTCCGGCGGACGGGTCGCGTCGCATGGACCAGCGCGGCGCAGGTGGGCGAGGCGGTCGCGGCCGCGGCCCGGGGATTTCCCGTGTGGCAGGCCACCGCACCGGGACATAGGGCCGACCTGCTCGAGCGCGCCGCGGAGCTGCTGCAGTCGGCGCGGGCGGCGCTGATGTACTTATGCATCCGCGAGGGCGGCAGGACCGTGCGCGATGCCGCCGCGGAGGTGCGCGAAGCGGTGGACTACTGCCGTTATTACGCCTGGCTGGCGCGCGAACAAATGGCGTCCCCGTCTCCTCTAACAGGTCCAAGCGGCGAATCCAATGAATTGCGCCTCCACCCAAGGGGGGTATTCGCCTGCATCAGCCCCTGGAACTTCCCCCTTGCCATATACCTGGGTCAGATCACCGCCGCACTCGCGGCCGGCAACAGTGTGGTCGCCAAGCCCGCGCAGCAGACCCCGCTGATCGCGCATTACGCGGCGTCGCTGTTGCATCAAGCCGGAGTTCCGGCGCACGCGTTGCACGTGCTGCCGGGGGACGGCGACACCGGCGCGCGCCTGGTCGCACACCCCGACATCGCCGGGGTGGTGTTCACGGGTTCCACGGAGACGGCCAAGCGGATTCAGCGTTCGCTGGCGGAAAAAGCGGGACCGATCGTGCCGTTGGTCGCGGAAACCGGCGGCCAGAATGCGATGATCGTCGACAGCTCCGCGCTCTCGGAGCAGGTGGTGGCGGACGTGCTGGAATCGGCCTTCAACAGCGCCGGTCAACGCTGTTCCGCATTGCGGGCGCTTTTCCTGCAGGAGGACGTAGCGCCGCGCATCCTGCAGATGCTCACCGGGGCGATGGAAGAGCTCTGCCTCGGCGATCCGATGCAGCTGAGCACCGATGTCGGACCCGTGATCGACGGCGGAGCCGTGGAAAAATTACACAGACACGCCGAGTTTCTGCGCCGGAACGGTCGACTGATCCATCGATGCAGACTGCCCGAAGGAACCCGGGAGGGCACGTATTTCCCGCCGCATTGCTTCGAAATCCCTTCTCTGGATCTGCTTAAGGGCGAGGTCTTCGGTCCCATCCTGCACGTCGTGCGCTTTGCCGCGAACGAGCTTGCCGCGGTGGTCGACGCGATAAACGCCACCGGATACGGGCTCACTCTGGGCGTCCATAGTCGCATCGACGAGACTGTCGACTACGTCATCGGCCACGCACGCGCCGGAAACATCTACATCAACCGCAATATGATCGGCGCGGTGGTCGGCGTACAGCCCTTCGGTGGTGAAGGCCTTTCGGGGACCGGACCGAAGGCGGGCGGCCCCGATTATCTTAAACGCCTCTGTACGGAACGCACGGTCTGCAACAATATCGCCGCCGTCGGCGGCGATCCGACGCTGTTGTCTCTGACGGAATAGTACGACGGACCTCGTATCCCGGCGCGTTGCTAAGGTCGTGTGCGACGGCGCACTTCCTGCTCCTGCTCGGTGCCGAATAATCCCGCCAGCGCGCCGAGCTCTTCGCCCAGTAGCTGTACCAGGTCATCCACGGAAATGACTCCCACCAGGGAACCCGCGTCGTCCACCACCGGCGCCCGCCGTACCCCGTGAGCACGCATGCGACGCATGACGTCCCACAAGGATTCCGACTCTTCGACGGTCAACAGTTCCCGGCTTATAACGTCGCCGACGCACACGCTCTGAATGTCCACGTCGGCGGCCAACACCTCTATCACCAGGTCGCGATCGGTGACGATACCGACCGGCGTGTTCTTGCCTGCCCGCTCGTCTACCACTACCAGAGTGCCGACGTGATACTCCCGCATCAATCGGGCCGCCGAAGATATCGACATCTCCGGTATTGCAATCACAACGTCTCGCACACACACAGCACCCGCGGTCATGGCCTTTGCTCCGTGTTTCACGGACTGGAATCTTGCGCGAAAACGCCGGACCTATCGTTGACGTACGTCAAGACAACACAGGGAATAGCAGCCTTCGAACAAAGGGTGCATACTTCGCCGCGGTCCGGGCTTGCGCCGTTGCCGTACCTTGCGTAAGGCCGGGCCCGGCAAGCTGCGGAGATTCGCTCTACCTAAAGCGTGGCTCCCGGCTCCTTCAAACCGTATTCGCCCAATTCGCGAATCAGGAATGCGTACGCCTCGTCGATGGAATCGGTACGCAGAAACAATCGTAGATCGTCTTCGTCGATCGTCCGGTATTTCACCAGGGCGTCGAAATTGATGATCTCGTCCCAATATTCGTTGCCGAAAAGCACGCAAGGGAGGTGCTTACGTATCTTGCGGGTCTGCAGCAGGGTCAGGATCTCGAACAATTCGTCCAAGGTTCCGAATCCACCGGGAAAGAAAATCACCGCCTTGGCGAGATACGCGAACCAGAACTTGCGCATGAAAAAATAGTGAAACTCGAACGACAGCTCCCGAGTGATGTGCGGGCTGCCCGCTTCCTCCTGGGGCAGGGAGATCGACAAGCCCACATTGAGACCCTTGGCTTCCGACGCACCCTGATTGGCGGCCTCCATGATGCCCGGTCCGCCCCCGGTGCAAACGACGAAGCGCCGCTGGTCGCCGTTGAGCTGTTTCGACCACTGGGTAAGACGAAACGCAAGCTCGCGCGCCGCCTCGTAATATCTCGCCTGCCGCAGCCGCAGTTTTGCGGCCTCCTGATCCGCGCCCGATTTTTGAGCCTCGCGCAACTGGCTTTCGGCCTGCGCCCTGGAGACGATACGGGCTGAACCCATGAAAACAATGGTGTCGTCGATATTGTAGTGTTCGAACCGGCTGCTGGGTTCCAGGTATTCCGCGAGTATTCTCAGCGGGCGCGCCTCCCGGCTATCCAGAAAGCGCAGGTTGCTGTAGGCCTTGGTCTTGCCTTGGCTCGGTCCCTTCATCGCGCACGTCTCGTGTCAGTTGCAAACGCCCAGTGTACTAAAAATCCCGTTCTTGATATCCATCGACCGCCGCAGGCGCGGCACGGGCCTGCCGTCAAAGAACCGCGATTGGCATAAATCGGGCTTGCGCCCGCGGTGTAGAGCGCCGCTACCCTTTATCGCGCAGAATTTGACCTCCTGCTGGAATAAACGCACGATTGAGCCATCGTCAATCCCTACCGTGCGGAGTCAACCATGCGAATCCTGAGACGAACCTTGGCCTGGCTGCTGATCGTCGATCTGGCCGTCGTCGGCGCGGCGACGCCCGCCGGCGCCGCAATCATCGGCGCGGGCGACGCGTTGCACAACGAAGCGGTCTCCGCGGCGATAACGCCACTCGATAGAGTCGCCGTCGAAGCATCCGTGACTCGAAGGCTGATAGCCTGGGGCGTAAATCCGGCAACCGCCGAGCGGCGCATCCGGGACCTGACCAACGAAGAGATCCAGCAGTTGGCGCGCAGCATCGACGCACTGCCACCGGCGGCGGCCGGTCTCCTCGAGGTCGTAGGCATCACCTTCGTAGTCCTGCTGATTCTGGAGCTGGTGGGTGTCGTCGACATCTTCAATAGATTCTGATGCGTTGCCGTCGCCGTCGTGCAATCTTAAGAGGCTTGGCCCTGGCGGCGCTGCTGCAGGGCTGCGCCGGGAATCCGGTGCGGGATGAATCCACTGATGCCAACGTCGAGCTTGCGCATACGCCGTTCTTCCCTCAATCCAAATACCACTGCGGACCGGCGGCCCTTGCCACCGTATTGCGATATTCCGGTGTGCGGACTACGCCCGCGGAGCTCATAGGCGACGTCTACGTACCCGCGAAAAAAGGCAGTTTTCAGGTGGAGCTTCTTGCCGCCGCGCGACGACATGGTCGTTTGGCATACGTCATCGCACCACGCTTGAGCGCCATCGTCGCCGAATTGCTCGCCGGGCGCCCGGTGCTGGTGATGCAGAATCTCGCCCTGGCGCGCCTGCCCGTCTGGCACTATGCCGTGGTGGTTGGCGTCGACTCCGAAGCCGGCGCCGTGCTGTTGCGGTCGGGCACGACGGAACGGCTGGCCATACCGGTGGCGGAATTCCTTCGGTCCTGGAACTTGGCTGCAAACTGGGCCTTCGTAGCGCTCCGGCCTGACGAGGTCCCTGCGGAACCGGAGCGCCGCCGCCTGCTTCAGGCCATCGTTGACCTGCAGGCAAGCGCCGACCACGCATTGTCGGCGAAAGCCTTCGCCGGATTTCTCCAGCTGTGGCCCCAGGACCCGGTGGCGTTACTTGGGCTGGGCAACGCGTATCTTGCACTTGCGAGACCGGAGCAGGCGATTCGTGTTTACCAGCAACTGCTGACCGTCCAGCCGCGTTACGTACCAGCCAGAAACAATCTGGCCCTCGCCTATGCCCGGCTGCATTGTATGGAGGCCGCGCGCCAGCAACTGCAGCTTGCGCTCAGCAGCGATGGCGCCGATGTGTACGCGCGCGCACTGCACGATACCGCCCGAACGATTGCTCAACATACAGACGTTACCCCGCATCCCCTCTGCAGGCCGTAGGAATTTCGCGTCGCCGGACGGATCCCGGCAGCGCTGAGGTCGAGTTCGTGTTGTCCCTGGAAGACCGTACGGTGGTGGCGCACAGATGCGGCTGACGGCCTGCGCGGTGCCGGTTTTCGTGACGGCAGACAAGGAAATCGGCGATCGCCTCAGTCGCCGATGCGGTCCCTGACGTCGCGGATGGACGGCACCGGGAGCACCTCGCCGTAAACGTCCACCACGGGCAGGCGATATATGCTTTGGTGAAAGCCAATATCATCCAGTTTGGCTCTCAGTTCCTCGGCCACCCCCGAATCTTCGTCGACGTTGCGCACTTGCACGTCGACGTCGTCTGCTTCCAGTTCGCGTACCAGCCGCGTGCACGGCGTGCCGCAGCGATTGGAGACGTAGACGATAATTTCGTCGTGCGCGGAATAATTCTGCGACGAGGGATCCAGCCAGCCCTGTGTCCAGGCGTAATATGCGCCGAGCGCGACAACGGCCAGCGCGAGGATGTTGCTCAGCGAAATGCGGCCGTGCCAGAACATATTGAACCCTCCCTCCATAAGGATAGACCGTTCTCGCGTGCACGCTCCATCGGATATACGCGGAACCGCTCTCGATCATCCGCCGGCCGTACTTACCGCCTATTGCTGCGGTCCATCGGACTCACCGGCCGCGGAGCGCTTGCGCAAACCTCTGATTACGAGCGCTAGAAAATACAAAACCGCCGACACCCCCATGACCATGAAACCGGCGGTCTCAAGATAATAAATTCCGACGTAATCCACGACCTGAGTCATGACGAAGCCGGCAAGAAATAGCACCAAGAACAAGTGGGGCATATTCTGGTTCGTTTCTTATTGGTGACGTTTCCATGTTACCGCGTCGCAGCTGGAAAGAACATGGGTGCACTTTTAGATCGGTGGCTATGGCCGCCTCCTCATGCGACACGGACAGTTCGATTCACGCCACCGGTAAGATTGTTTCCGCATCCGGGGTCTAAGTAGGGTATGCAGCACCCTGCTCATACGTTATCCGCAAATCGGCGCCGGCCGCGGGCGTTGTCTTACCTCGCCGTTGCCGTCCTTTCGGCGTTCGCACTGGGTGGACTCTACGCCGCGCCGGACAACGGTTTCGACCTTTCGGAGACCTTGGTTCCAGCGGTGGAAATCCATCATGGCGGGCCTCCCCGGGACGGCATACCGGCGGTCGACGACCCCAAGTTCGTGCCCGCGGGCGACGCAACCTGGCTCGCCGACGACGACCGCGTCCTGGGCATGCAGCTCAACGGCATCGCCAAGGCCTACCCTATTCGCATCATGAATTATCATGAAATCGTCAACGATCGATTCCGCGATGCGGCGGTCGTCGTCAGTTTCTGTCCGTTGTGCGGCACAGGTATGGCTTTCTCCGCTCAAGTCGACGACCGCACGCGCACCTTCGGTGTCTCCGGTTTGCTCTACAACAGCGACGTGCTGTTGTACGACAGAGAGACGGAGTCGCTTTGGTCGCAAATCATGCGCAAGGCGATCAGCGGCAAGATGAAGGGAAGCGAGCTGTCTCAGCTCCCGCTCGCCCATACGACCTGGCGGGATTGGCGAGATCGTCATCCCCGTACGCTGGTGCTGTCCACGGAGACCGGGTACGCGCGCGATTACTCCCGCACCCCGTACGAAGGCTACGAGAGCAGCCCGCAGGTCTGGTTTCCAGTAGCCAACCGCAACACCAGGTACCACCCCAAGGAGCTGGTACTGGGCGTTCGCGTTGAGGAAAAGACCAAGGTATATCCGTTCGCGGAGCTGTCAAAGGCCCTCCCGGTCCTGGTCGATCGCTTCGCGGGAAACTTACTCAAGATCGAATTCGACGCCCGCAACCGGAGCGGCCGGGTACTCGATGCGCAGGGCGAAGAAATTCCTTCCACGATAGCCTTCTGGTTCGCCTGGATCGCGTTTTATCCCGACTCCGAAGTCTACGAGGCGTCCGCCACTCGGCCCTGATCGTCGCCGCCCGGTCTCGTTCAACGTTTCCACTCATCGTCTCGGTAATGCGGATCCGTCCAGCATCTGGGCAGGGTCTCGCCGGATAGAAAAATAAGATCGGTCTTCAGGAACTTCTCGGCGTCCTGCGCCTCCTCGCCGTAATGGTATCGGCCGACGACCTGGGCGTGGTTCGGATTGAAAAGATCGGTGAGTTCCAGGATCTCCACAAGATGACCATTGCTTTTTTGCTTCACAAACATGTGTGCTACCTCGTAGTCGGTTGCGTCGCTCGCTGTGACGGACGAATCCCGCCGGCAAATGAAGGACCAACTGCGGCACTTGCGGTGTCGCTGCACCGGGCGGATCTGAGACGACAGGCGCCATCGAATGCTTGGTACACGTCCGTAGCACTCAATGTCATGGATTCCGCCGCCATTGTACCGAAACAGACGGGATTTCTCCGCCATGACAGGCAACCGGCGGCGACGCCGCAAGCCGTCGACCGACACCCCTTCCCGAATGCCGCGCCCGAAGCATTGCGTACAATGCGGATCGGCGCATCCTCCCGCGCCGTCAACGGCAAACCCGCGTCCGGGCGGCGCGAACCCGCGTTTCGTCCCCGCGGTTACCTGGGCGCCGTGATCCCTGGTATGCTCGTGCTTCCCGTTCGTTTTCCGCATCCCGTCGTGCTCGATTTGACCCGAATCCAGCCAGAACTGTTCATCGGAAACTGCCCCCGCTCGGCGGTGGACGTCGAGCGACTCAGGCGCGGGCCGGGCATCACGGCGGTATTGAACTTGCAGACCGACGTCGATTTTACCGATCAAGGGATCGACTGGACCGCTCTCCATGAACGTTATCTGGTGTCTGATCTCGTCGTCGTCCGCTGGCCCATCGAAGATTTCAACCCGGGCGATCTGCGCAAGAAAATGATCGGCGCAGTGCAGCGGCTGGAGGCGCTGCTGTCGGCTGGTCATCGCGTCTACCTGCATTGTACCGCGGGCGTGGGTCGCGCTCCGGCGGTGGCGGTGGCGTACCTGAGCTGGAACCGCGGTTGGGTTTTGGAGGAGGCGCATAGTTACGTCGTCGGCCAACGGGCCTGCGCGCCCTGCGTCGACGCCATTCGGCTAGCGACCTTGGATCGGGACGCCTCCATCGAGAACGGCGCTTCGTGAAAGCGGGGAACAACGGCAACACATCACCGCCGGTAATAAAAGCGGTCGGCCTGTCCAAACGATTCGGTGAGACCGAGGTGGTGCGGGATATAGCCTTCGGCGTATTGCCCGGTCAATGCGTAGGGCTGCTGGGCCCGAACGGCGCCGGAAAGACGACCACGATCCGCATGATTCTGGGACAATCGCCGTTGACGTCGGGAGAGCTGATGGTTTTCGGTCGTTGCGTTCCGGAACACGCGAGCTGGGTCCGACGACGCACCGGCGTCGTGCCGCAACATGACGATCTCGATCCGGACTTCACCCTGGCGGAGAACCTGCGCGTCTACGCCAGCTACTTCGATCTTGCAGCGGATTCGATCGAGACGCGGATTTACGAGCTGTTCGAGTTCGTCAATCTCAGCGATCGAGCGCATTCCCGCGTTGACCAGCTTTCCGGCGGCATGAGGCGCCGCCTTACAATCGCCCGGGCCCTGGTCAACGATCCCGAACTGATTGTGCTCGACGAACCCACTACGGGACTGGATCCCCAGGCCCGACACATGATCTGGGCCCGTCTGCGCGACCTGAAGAAGGCCGGGAAGACCCTGTTGTTGACCACGCATTACATGGAAGAGGCGGAACGCCTTTGCGATGACCTGCTCATCATCGACCACGGCAAAATCATCGCCCAAGGATCGCCGCAGGACCTGATACGACAGTACGTGGAGCCGGAGGTCGTGGAACTGCGCAACCTCGATCCCGCGCTGCAGCGGCAACTTGCCGACGGCGGTCAATGCCGCACCGAAGCAGTGGGGGACACGCTGTTTTTCTACACTCGGGATTCCGGGCCGCTAACCCAACGATTGCAGAACCTGCCGGGCCTCAGCTTTCTGCACCGGCCCGCCAATCTGGAAGACGTGTTCCTGAACATGACCGGGCGCGAGCTCAGGGAATGAGTACGGACCTGCATGTGCCGCGAATCCGACCGCGTGCGCTCCGCGTGTGGCGCCGGAACGTGCTGGTGTGGCGAAAGCTCATCACGCCCAGTCTATTGATCAACTTCGGCGAGCCGTTTCTTTACTTGCTCGGTCTGGGATTCGGACTGGGCATGTTTATCGGCCAGATGTCGGGGCTCCCCTACCTCACTTTCCTCGCCTCCGGCATCGTCGCCTCTTCCGCCATGAACACGGCCAGCTTCGAGGGCATGTATTCCGTCTATACCCGCATGGTGCCGCAGCGCACCTACGCATCCATGCTCGCCACGCCCCTGGACGTCGACGACATCATCGCCGGAGAAATGCTGTGGTGCGCGACAAAGAGCACCATTAGCGCCAGCGCCATTCTCGCGGTGGCTGCAGTCCTGGGCGCGGTGTTGAGCTGGTCGGCGGTGTTGGTCATTCCCATCGCCTTCTTGATCGGATTGTGTTTTGCGGGCCCGGCTATCGTCATGAGCGCATTTTCCCGCAGTTACGATTTTTTCAACTACTATTTCACGCTGGTGATTACACCGATGTTCATACTGTGCGGCGTCTTTTATCCCACGGAGTCTCTCCCGCAAGCGCTGCAGTCCTTCGTGCAGGCGTTGCCGTTGACGCACGCGGTGGCACTGGTGCGGCCGCTGATGGCGGATCAGGCATCGCTGAACGTAGGCCTGCATCTGGCCGTGCTGTTGCTTTACGCCGTGGCGAGCTATTACCTGGCCGTCATCCTGGTGCGTCGTCGACTGGTGGTATGAAAGCGAACCGCATCGTTTGGAACGCTGGCGGCCGATACCGTCCGGGGTCGGATGGCGCCGACCGTTCCGGCCTCGCGTCCCGTGCTTCGAGGCATTGTCGTGTACGCCACCTGCCGATCCTCCGCGTATGCGCCTGCCCCCGCTGACCAACGGCCGTATTCTCGACCGCTACAAGCGCTTCCTCGCCGACGTGGAGCTGGAAGACGGGCGCCGCATCACGGCACACTGCCCGAATACGGGTTCCATGGCCACCTGCTGGGAGCCGGGCGCGCCGGTGCAGTTGAGCTACAGCGGGAACCCAAGACGCAAGCTCTCGTGGACGCTGGAACGCGTGGATATGGGGCGAGGCTGGGTCGGCGTCCACACCGGGCGCGTCAACGCCGTCGTTGCCGAAGCCATCGACAGCGGACGTATCCGTTCGCTGTCCGGGTACGGGCACACCGCGACGGAACCGCGTTTTCACGTTGCCGGGTTCCCGCGGTCGCGCCTCGATCTGTTGTTGACACAGGGCCCGGACCGCGACGCCTTGGTCGAGATCAAGAACGCGACGCTGCTGAGCGGAGATCTCGTTCGCTTCCCGGATGCGGCGACGGAACGCGGGCGCAAGCATCTACAGCTGCTGCTCGAAGCGGTCAAGCAAGGACGGCGAGGAGCCGTGGTCTTCGCCGTCAATCGTCCCGAGGGCCGCGCCTTCGAGCCCGCGTGCGACATCGATCCGGAATACTGCGAGATCCTGGAGCGGGTGGTGCAGCAAGGCGTGGAGGCGCTGGCCGTGCGTTTGCGCCATACTGACACCGGCATCGAGGTCACGGGATACCGTTGCCACGAGGTCTCGGTTTGAAACCGAGCGCAGACGCGGCGAAACCAGTCACCGCCGGCGCGCTCGCCAAACATCCTCTGCCGCCGATATTGAACAGCGCGCGCCTGACAAGGGAAACGAGAAAACGGATCGCCGGGTCCGCGACACCGCACATATCAACCGGGCGGTTCCGCAGCGCTCGTCTGAGCTCGATGGCGCCCACCCGTATTTGACGACGACGCTTTGGCGTATATTATCGCCAACCACCCCGTTCAGGCCACGCGTATGAACACCTACACCAAAATCGTCTCCGCACTCGAGGTGAGTGTTTCCACTTTCTTTGCCTCCGTTGGGGCGTACCTACCGCAAATCGCGGGCGCGGTTATCCTGCTCCTTGTCGGTTGGCTAATCGCGAGAACGGCCCGTTCCTTGATCAGGAAGATTGGAGAGACCGTGGACAAGACGTACAGCGCGATCCAGGAACGCGCCGGTGTCAAGGAGGTAGGGGCCAAGGTCTCCATTTCGACGATTGTAGGCCGCATCGTCTTCTGGCTGATCATGCTGATCTTCATTTCCGCTGCGGCTACCGCATTGGGGCTGCCCGGCCTGAATGCGCTGCTTCGCAGCTTTATCGTCTACCTTCCGAACCTGATCGCCGCAGCCGCCATCGTGTTCGTCGGTTATTTGTTGAGCGGATTTGTCAAAGATCTGGTAGCCGCACAGGTGTCCGTCCTCGGTGCGAAGCAGGCCGCGTCCGTCGCGATACTGGTCCAGTCCATTGTCATTACGCTGGCCGCGCTGCTGGCGTTACGCCAGATGGGCGTCGACGTTCATCTGATCATCTATCTCATTGTCGCGGCGGCGGCGGGTCTGTTCGGCGGAGTTGGTCTGGCGTTCGGTCTGGGCGCGGCCGCGACGCTGCGAAACATGATCGCGGCCCAACAGGTGAGCAGAAACTACACCGTCGGACAAAACGTTAAAATCGGCGACGTGGAGGGAGAGATCGTGGAAATCACACGAACCTCCGTAGTTCTCGAGACTTCCACCGGGCGGGCACTGGTGCCCGCAAACGCCTTTAACGAATCGGTGTCCGTACTCGTGCACGAAGAACCCCGCTGAACCATGCCAACGTCTCTGACCTTGGAGTTCATACAGACGCACCCGAGAGAGGCGGCCCGTCTCGTCAGCCAGATGCCGTTGCGGCAGGTGTTCGATTTCTTGCGCGAGGTGCCGCACGAAGCCGTATCGAGACTGATCGCCCAGATGCCGGCCAGCACCGGTGCACACTGCCTGCAGTCGTTGGACAGCGCGGTTGCCGCCAGTGTAATCGAGGACCTGGATATCACTACGGCAGCGTTACTCCTGCGCAGGCTGGAACCGCAGCGCCGCAGGGCGATACTTTCTGCGCTGCAGACGATAAAAGCCACACCATTGCAGTTGGTGCTCGATTACGCCCCCGGCACCGTGGGTGCATCCATGGATCCCCGCGCCATGACGCTGCTTGCGGACGTTTCGGTCGACGAGGCGCTGCGCCAGGTACGAATGAGTCACCACAAACGTCAACATTACTTCTTCATCTTGGGCGATCAGCACAACGTGCTGGGATATGTCAGTTTGCACGATCTACTGTTCGCCTCGAAGCAGAGTCACGTGGGCGCACTGATGCACACGGAAATCGAAACCATACCTGCGCGAAGCAGGCTCGAGTCCGCGCGATACAGCATGCAGTGGCGGGACCTCGATATCCTGCCCGTCGTCAACCAGCGTCAGGCGTACCTGGGGGTGCTCCGGTTCGGAGCCGTGCACCCGGCGGACGTCCACCAGGAAGCACCCGCCGGGGCGGGGTTCGACGTGCTGTGGGGCGTGGTCGAGGCCTGTTGGTGGTTTATCGGCCAACTTCTCACCAGCACCGACAGGGAAATGGGCAGCAGACGGCGCGGCGATGGCTGAAACCGCAGCCGTCAGCAAGGCACTCGATCGCGAGTTCATACAGCGGTTTCCGGACGAGGCCACCCGCCGGCTGGAAACTTTGGATGCCGAGCAGGCGGTGGAGATTTTGACCCAGCACCCGGCCACGATCACGCTCCCGGTGTGGGAGCGGCTTTCTCCGGACGTCGCCGTGAACGTATTCTCCCGCCTGCCGTCGAACACCGCGACGACCTTGCTCAGTGAACTCGCGCCGGCATCCGGCACCGGCTTCCTCAGCCACCTGCAACCGGATCGGCGGGAAAATTTGCTCGCCCGGCTGAGGCCTTCGCGCGCCAAGGTCCTGCGGCTGACGTTGCAATACCCGCAGGACTCCGCCGGATCTCTCATGGAGCCCCAATTGCTCCGTTTTCGACCGGAAATGACCGTGGGACAGAGCCTCTCGCGCCTGCAGTCGCAAAAACGGCGGGGAACGCGGGTCCTGTTCGTCGTCGACATCGACAATCGACTGATAGGACAGATCGAGGTACAAGAGATGGCTTACGCCGGCGCCGACGCGCGGCTGGCCGACCTGCTCACTCCGGTTTCGGCGGCCGTCACCGTGACCGCAGGCCGCGAGGAGATCGTGCAGCTGCTCGAGCGACACCGACTTACCGACATACCGGTGGTCGATGCGGATGGGCGCATGGTGGGGGTCGTGCGCTACGACGCCCTGGTGAAGGCGGTGGAAGACGAGGCCAGCGCAAAGCTGCAGATGATGGTGGGCGTATCCAAGGAGGAGCGCGCGCTGTCAAAGATCGGGTTCTCGGTCAAGAAGCGCCTGCCCTGGCTGCAGATCAACCTGTTGACCGCCTTTCTCGCGGCCGCGGTGGTGGGGCTGTTCGAGGCGACCATCGCCAAATACACCGCCCTGGCGGTATTGCTGCCTGTGGTTGCGGGTCAATCGGGCAACACGGGCGCCCAGGCCCTGGCGGTAACCATGCGAGGACTGGCATTGCGCGAAATCACCGCCTTGCACTGGCCCAAGGTGCTGTGGAAGGAAAGCAACGTGGGTTTGTTCAATGGAATAGCGGTCGCTCTTACGACGTCGCTGGGGGTCTGGGTCTGGAGCGGATCTATCGGCCTCGCCTCGGTGATCGGCGTCTCCATGGTTCTGTCCATGATCATCGCCGGAATCGCGGGTGCCGCGATTCCGATATTGCTGACGGTGTTGGGCCAGGACCCTGCGCAGTCCTCCTCGATCCTTCTCACCACGGTCACGGACGTCGCCGGCTTTTTCAGTTTTCTCGGAATCGCCACCTTGATGTCTGCCTTCCTGTAGGGGGAATTCTGCAGCACGACGCCGTTTTCGGGCGCCATGCGCGGCGAAAAGTCTTGATACGATATAATCCAAGCGGCACGCTGACAGCGTCGATTCAACGTGCGGGCGACCGGGCCGGCGCCGCCTTCTGGATTTCGCAATGCTTTCCCCGGTCGCGCCAGGGGCCGACGACAACGCGGCACGAGAATAACATCCAGCAACCTAATCCGCCGCGTTAACGCCTGAAGTTTCGAATAATTTGTTGATGATGAAGTGGAGAGATACGTTATGACGAGCAATGCAAAACTTGCGGCCTGGGTCGAGGAAGTGCGTACCATGTGCCAACCGCGGAGCGTACGCTGGTGCGACGGGTCGCAGGCGGAATACGACGAAATGATCCACGTAATGGTGGAAGGCGGCACCGCGAGACGCTTGAACGAGAACAAACGCCCCAACAGTATTCTGGTGTTGTCCGATCCCGCAGACGTTGCGCGCGTCGAGGACCGGACTTTTATCTGCTCGAAGATCAAAGACGACGCCGGTCCTACCAACAACTGGCACGATCCGGACGACATGAAAGCGACCCTTAGAGAACTCTTCGACGGCTCCATGCGCGGCCGGACGATGTACGTGATCCCTTTCAGCATGGGTCCCGTCGGATCTCCGATTGCGCACATCGGCGTCCAGATCAGCGATTCGCCTTATGTCGTAGCAAACATGCACATCATGACCCGCGTGGGGCAGAAAGTCCTCGACACGCTGGGTGACGGCGAATTCGTACCCTGCCTGCACTCCGTCGGCGCGCCTTTGGCGAACGGGGCGAAAGACGTTCCCTGGCCCTGCAACGCCGACAACAAGTACATCGTGCATTTCCCGGAAACCCGGGAGATCTGGTCGTTCGGTTCCGGCTACGGCGGCAACGCGCTCCTCGGCAAGAAATGCTTCGCGTTGCGCATCGCATCGGTGATGGCCCGCGACGAGGGATGGCTCGCCGAGCATATGCTGATCCTGAAATTGACCAATCCCGTCGGGGTGTCGCGATACATCGCGGCCGCCTTTCCCAGCGCCTGCGGCAAGACCAACCTGGCGATGTTGAATCCGACCGTGCCGGGGTGGAAATGCGAGACGATCGGCGACGACATTGCGTGGATGAAGTTCGGCGCCGACGGACGCCTGTACGCCATCAATCCTGAAGCCGGGTTTTTCGGCGTGGCCCCGGGCACGAGCGTGAAATCGAACCCCAACGCCATGCTCACCCTGAAGGAGAACTGCATCTTCACCAACTGTGCGCTCACTGCCGACGGCGACGTCTGGTGGGAGGAGATGACCGAGGAGGCGCCGGCAACCCTCACCAATTGGCTCGGCCACGAATGGCACCCCCGCGCCGAGGCGCACGCCGCCCATCCGAACGCGCGATTCACGGCGCCGGCGCGTCAGTGTCCGGTGATCGCGCCGGAGTGGGAAGATCCGGTGGGGGTACCCATCAGCGCCATCCTTTTCGGTGGACGGCGCGCCGCTGTGGTACCGCTGGTGCACGAAGCACGCGACTGGCGGCACGGCGTTTTCATAGGCTCCATCATGGGGAGCGAGAAAACCGCCGCCGCGACCGGCGCGCTGGGCATGGTGCGCCGCGACCCCATGGCGATGCTGCCGTTCTGCGGTTACAACATGGCCGACTATTGGGCCCACTGGCTGAAGATGGGTGAGCGCGAGGGCGCGCAACTTCCCAGAATCTACTACGTAAACTGGTTCCGCAAGGGCGAAGACGGCCGGTTCCTATGGCCGGGATTCGGGGAAAACAGCCGCGTCTTGAAATGGATATTCGAACGCTGCGAAGACACCGCCGAGGCCCTGGAAACGCCCATCGGCAATCTACCCGCGAACGGTGCGCTCGACGTCAACGGACTCGACGTCTCCGCCGCCGACCTCGAACGCCTGCTGCACGTTGACGCCGACGGCTGGCTCGCCGAGGCCACGGGCGTGGGGGAGTACTACCACAATTTCGCGGGCCGCGTCCCACCGGAGCTGCTGCAGGAACTGGAGGCGCTTACCGAGCGCTTGCAAGCCGCGCGCTAATGCGGAAGCCGCGCGCCGCATCCCGGGGGACGAACATTCGTCAGCCGTCGGCGAACCGGAGCCGCGCCCAGTAGCAGGGGTGGTCGGAGGCGCCGTCGTCTCGTGCGCCTGCGGCTTCGACGTCCAGTCCCTTGGTGATGATCCAGTCTACGCGCCCGGCGTCGTCCCGGCCGCCGAGGCCCCGGCGCAGGGCGTCCCGGGCCACGCCGTCCAGCAACGCGCGCAGTTGGGGGTCGTCGTCTCGGGTGTTGAGGTCGCCGAGCAGTATCGCCGGGGCTGGAAGCTGCGCGAAGCGCTGCAGCAGCAGGCGTAGCTGTACCTCCCTTCCGGCACGGGTATGCAAATGCGTGCACAGTACCGATACGTCTCGACCATCGATCCGAAGCAGCGCCGTCGTCAGGTTGCGGTAACTGCGTCCGCTGACGTGTGGCAGCGGCTCCCGGAACCATTCGATAACGGGAAAGACGCTGAGCAGGGCGTTGCCCCGGTAATGGCGAAACCAGCGCATGCGGGTCGGCGCGAACAACCATCCCATGCCGGCGAGGCGCGCGATTTCCCCGGCCTGGCAGCGTCCGCCGAAACGGGTCGCGGCGTGGACCTCCTGCAGCGCGACGATGTCCGCTCCCTCCAAAACCTTCGCGCAACGACGCAGGTCACGCCTGCCGTCCGTACCCTTGGCACCGTGGATGTTGAAGGTCGCGACCACCAGGCAACCCTGCTCCCCGTGACGCTCGCGTCGCCGGAGCGGGAGGTTGAAATCGGTTCCGTACGCGGCGCCCGTCGGGCGCGACTCATAGGCGACCAGCAGTAGCAGCAATGCGAGGATGAGCGCGACGATGGCAAGCAGGAGTGTCAAAGATCGGGTTTACAGAGGCCGTAGCGTTGAGGAGAAGTAATGTGCCAGCATTGGTAAGCGTATTTCGGAGTATAACAATACGGCCACGCCCGCGCCTCGAGCGCACCCCGAGCTGATACGCGGACTCCATGGTAGGCACGCCAATGCGTCGGTGTAACGTGACGCACCGCCACTGCGATAGCGCAGCATCGAATTAGCCCGCCGTATTGATGCAATGTGCGGAATTAGCCTTTAAGCTCGGCGTATTGCCCCATGACCACCTGTGCCCATGGCCGATAGCGCACCCGTTGTAGAGCTGCACGAAGTATTCAAGACCTATCCCGACGCACAACGCGAACGCAGCGTTTTGTGCGGTGTCAGTGCGGCGTTCGAGCGCGGCGAATACGCCGCCATACTGGGGCGCAGCGGGTCCGGCAAATCCACGTTACTGAATCTCCTGGGGGGAATCGATCTTCCCACCAAGGGCGCGATCTGCTTCCAGGGACGCAACGTCTCCAAATTGAACGAGCAGCGGCGCACCCTGTTCCGGAGAAAACACATCGGATTTGTCTTCCAGTTCTTCAACCTGATACCCACGCTCACGGTGTTTGAAAACCTGATGCTCTGTCTGGACCTTAACGGCATCGATCGGAAAACAGGCCGAGCGCGGGTGGAGGAACTCCTGGACCAGCTGGAGCTGCTCGATCGTGCGGATTCGTTCCCGGATCGCTTGAGCGGCGGGGAGCAGCAGCGCGTGGCCGTGGCACGGGCGATCGCGCACCGCCCCTCTCTGGTCCTGGCGGACGAACCCACCGGAAACCTGGACCGGGAAACCGAGCGCGTCGTGCTGTCGCTGTTGCGTGACATGCCGCAATACGAAAACACCACGCTCATCGCCGCCACCCATAGTCCGGAGGTTGCCACGCATGCGGACCGTGTGCTGCAGCTGCGCGAGGGCGTGCTTGCAGACGCCGGCCAATGATCCTCGCCCGCGCCTCGGTCCGCAACCTGCTGCGCCATCCCTGGCAGTCGGCGCTGTCGATCATCGGTGTCGCTATCGGTGTCGCCGTGGTCGTGGCCATCGATCTCGCCAACGACAGCGCCCGGCGGGCCTTCAACCTCTCGAACCAGCTCGTTTCCGGCCGCGCCACGCATCATATCGTCGGCGGCCCCACCGGCTTGGATGAGGGTCTGTACCGCCGGCTTCGTCTCGAACAAGGCTTGCGCAGTATCTGGCCCGTGGTCGAGGGAACGCTCCGACTACCCGATCATGGCGACGCAAAATTCCGGATTATCGGGCTGGACCTGTTGGCCCAATCGTCTTTGGAAATGAACTACCGCTTTACTCCGAACGTGGGGCCCGGTCGGCTGATCGCGGAGCAAAACGCGGTGTTGCTGCTCGGCGACAGCCTGCGCCGTCTGGGACTCGAAGTCCCGGCGTATCTACGCACCCGGGGTAACGCGCAGACGCATGTGCTGCGGGCGATCGCGGCGATCGAGCCCGACAGCGCGATCGAAGGGCAGGCGTTGCGCACCGCCATGGTTACGGATATCTCCACGGCGCAAGTCGTCACCGGAAACATCGGGCGTCTCAGCCGCATCGAGCTTGAGCTGCGGGACCCCGCTGCCGTGGAGTCGGTCCGCAGCAGTTTGCCTCCGCAGGCGGATATGATCTCGAGCGCGGCGCGCAACAACGCCCGCCGGCAAATGACACGGGCGTTTGAGATCAACCTCACCGCCATGAGTCTGCTCGCCCTGGTGGTGGCCATGTTTCTCATCTACAGCACCACGACGCTGTCGGTGCTGCAGCGTAAACAGCAGATGGCGACATTCCGTACCCTGGGGCTGGGCAATCGCCAGTTGTTCGCCTGGGTCGCCCTGGAGGCCGCGTCGCTCGGAGCGCTAGGCGTACTCGGGGGGATCGCCCTGGGCCTGGGCCTGAGCCGTGAGCTGCTGGCCATGGTGGCGCAAACCATCAACGATCTGTACTTCAGCCTGGAAATAACCCGGGTGAGCGTCGAGGGCTTCACCCTGGTCAAGGGGGCTGCGCTCGGTCTTGGCGCCACCGTCGCCGCGTCCCTCGCACCCGCCTTCGAGGCGAGCCGGGTACCGCCGCAGATCACCTATGTTCGATCCGCGCAGGAAAGCCGCGCGCGCGGCTCCGTGCGCACACTGGCGCTCGCCTCCGTCGCCCCGGGAATCGCCGCGACGGCGATGCTGCTGTCGCCGATTCGCGACTTGTATATGGGCTTCGCCGGACTGTTTTTCACGATTTTCGCCTTCGCCCTGCTGGCGCCGGCGTTGCTGCTGTTCATCGTCAAGACCACGCAGCCGCTGCTGTCTCGGGCGTTGGGGCTCGTCGGCGTCATGGCCGGTCGCGCCGTATGGGCCAACCTCAGCCGGGTAAGGGTGACGGTCGCCGCACTGTCGATCGCCGTTTCCGCGACCGTGGGCGTGGGAATCATGATCTCCAGCTTCCGGAGCACGGTGGAGCACTGGTTGGAGAACTACTTGCGCGCGGATATCTTCGTCTCGTCGGTGACGAGCCCGGGCAGCCGAGGTGTGGATCCCGCGTTGATTCGCCGCGTCGCCGCGATGCCGGGGGTGGCAACGATCACCACCGCCCGCTGGGCAAAGATCGAGGATGCGCGGGGCGGCACGCAGTTGCTGGTGCTCGACACCAATCCTCAGGCCTTCAGGAGGTTCCAGCTCAAGCACGGCGACGCGGACGGCGCCTGGCCGCGATTCCGGTCCAGTGACACTGTCATCGTCTCCGAGCCCTACGCGTATCGGCACGATCTCGGCGTCGGTGACGTCCTGCGGCTGCGCACCGATCGAGGATCTCACGCGTTCTTCATCGCGGGGGTGTACTACGATTACGGCTCCGATCGCGGCGTCGTCGCCATGCATCGCAGCACCTACCTAAGGCACTGGTCCGATGCGGCGATATCCTAGT